>NZ_AKJX01000105.1 GCF_000276605.1 Acidovorax sp. CF316
GGCCGGCGTGCGGCAGCCAGAGCTGTCCGGAAGGGATCAGTCCGTCGGGCTGCCGCGCAGAAGGGGGTGCCAGGATGGCCATGGAGCCCGAGTGTAGGGGAGCTGTGGTGTCGCAATCGTTCAATACAGCGCAGGGTGGGGCGCACCACCATGCCGGCATGAACACGACCCTTGCCAACGACCTGGCGCATGCCGCCGCCCCACCCGTCCCGCAGCCATCGGGCCCCTCATCACGCTGGTGGGGCCTGCCGCTGCTGCGTGCCATGCGCGCCGACTACCTGGGCTTTGTCACGCGGCTGCAGCGCGAGCATGGCGACCTCACGCGCATGCGGCTGGGCAACGAGGATGCCTGGGACCTGCTGTCCCCCGAACTGGTGCGCGAGGCCCTGGTCACCCATGCCGAGCACCTGGTGCGCTGGGAGCGCGGCATCGAGGTGTTCGCGCAGGTCTTCGGCCAGAGCGTGCTGGTGACCGAGGGCGGCACCTGGCAGCGGCAGCGCCGCATGCTGATGCCGGCCTTTGCGCCCAGGCGGGTGGCGGGCTATGCGCAACTGATGACCCGCGCCGCGCAGGCCGCACTGGACGCTGCCGTGCCGGCGGGCCAGGCCGAGGCCCTGGTGGGCATGGACGGGCTGTGGTCGGGCGTGGCCATGGACGTGATCCTGCGCACCCTGTTCAGCGAATCGGCCAGGGAGGACGCACGCGACGCCGCCTGGGCCACGCAGACCCTGTCGGCCACGGCGTTCTCGGAGATGTTCCTGCCCTTCACCCTGCCCGACTGGCTGCCCCTGCCCGGCAAGGCCGGCAAGCGCCGCGCGCTGCGCCTGCTGCGGGGGCTGGTGCAGCGCCACATCGGTCGGCGCCAGGCGCAGCAGGGGCTGGCGGGCATGGCGGAGCGCACCGACCTGCTGCAGATGCTGCTGGCGCTGCGCGACGAGGTCACGGGTGAGGCCTTGTCGCCGCAGGAGGTGTTCGACCAGTGCATGGTCAGTTTCCAGGCCGGGCACGAGACCAGCGCCACCGCGCTGCTGTGGTGGAGCCGGCTGATGGCCGAACACCCCGGGGCTGCGCAGCGTGCACAGGCTGAAGTGGATGCCGTGCTGCAGGGCCATGTGCCGGGCCCGGAGCACCTCGCGCAGCTGCCCTGGCTCTCGGCCACCCTGAAGGAAGCCATGCGCCTGTACCCGCCCGTCGCGGTGGTGATGAGCCGGCGCACCACGGCCCCCATCACGCTGGGCGGTGTGGCCGTGCCCCAGGGGGCCTTGCTGCGCATCACCCCCTGGGTGCTGCACCGCGATGCGCGCTGGTTCGCGCAGCCCGAGTGCTTCCTGCCCGAACGTTTCGTCGAGGGGGCTCCCGACATACCCCGCGGGGCTTGGATTCCTTTTGGCCTGGGTCCGCGCGTGTGCATCGGCCAGCACTTCGCGATGCTGGAGATGGTGCTGCTGGCCGCCATGCTGCTGCAGCGCTACACCCTGCGCGTGCCCGAGGGGGCAGCGCCCGTGCGGCCGCAACTGCATGTGACCCTGCGGCCTGAGCAGCCGGTGCAGTTGCTGCTCAGCCGGCGCGCTTGAAGCTCACGGCAGCTCCGCGCTGTTCATGCGCGCCAATATCGTGCGCGTGCGCCCGGCCAGGTAGGCCGATCCCGGCGTTTTCTCGAAGCGCTTGGGCGCCGGCAGCATCACGGCCAGGCGGGCCGCCTCGCCCGGGGCCAGGCGGCTGGCGCTCTTGCGAAAGTAGTGCTGGGCCGCAGCCTCGGCGCCGAACACGCCTTCGCCCCACTCCACGCTGTTGAGGTAGATCTCCAGGATGCGTTCCTTGCTCAGCAGCTGCTCGAGCAGCAGCGTGAGCACGAATTCCTGGCCCTTGCGCAACAGGGTGCGCTCGCCCGAGAGCAGTAGGTTCTTGGCCAACTGCTGGGTGATGGTGGAGCCGCCACGGATCTTGGGCGCGCGCTGGGGCCGGTCGGGCGCGCGGGTCTGGGCCTTGGCGGCCTGGGCTTCGGCCTTGGCGTTGCGCTCCCAGGCCTTCTCGATGGCGGCCCAGTCCACGCCGTCGTGGTTCGCGAAGCCGTCGTCCTCGGAGGCGATCACGGCGCGCTTCAGGTGGTCCGATATCTCGGCGTAAGGCATCCACTGCTGGCGCCAGCGCACGTGGCCGGTGGCGGCCACCTGCACCCAGGCTTCGGAGCGCTGGAAGCTGGTGGATTCGGGATTCACCACCACCATGGCCGCGATGCGCAGCACGAAGAACAGCTGCAGCGCCAGGGCGGCGAACACCACCAGGCCCAGCCAGCGCAGCACGGCTTTCATGGTCGCACGTTCTTTCTTCGCTGCCGCGGGTCAGTGCGGCTGCAGCGCCAGTTGCGCCTGCAGTTCGGCCAGCACCTGGGCCGAGGGCGGGCGCACGCCGCGCCAGAAGGCGAAGGCCTCGGCCGCCTGCTCCACGAGCATGCCCAGGCCGTCGCGCGGCACCGCGCCCTGCGCGGCCGCCCAGTCGAGGAAGCCCTGGGCCGCGGGGCCGTACATCATGTCGTAGGCCAGGCTGCCCGGGCGCAGCACGCTGGCCGCCACGGGCACTGCATCGCCGGCCAGGCTGCTGGCCGTGGCATTGATGACCACGTCGAAGTCGCCGGACACGGCAGCCAGCGTGCTGGCCGCGAGCTGCGCACCCAGCTCTTTGGCCAGGGCCTGGTGCGACTGCACCAGCGCCTGGGCCTTGGCCAGGGTGCGGTTGGCAATGGTGATGTGGCGTGCACCCGCTTGCAGCAGCGGTCCGAGCACGCCGGCTGCGGCGCCTCCGGCGCCCACCAGCAGCACGCTGGCACCCTGCAGGGCCACGCCGGCATTGCGCGTGATGTCGGCCACCAGGCCCAGGCCGTCGGTGTTGTCGCAGTGGATGCTGCCGTCCGGCCGGAAAGCGAGGGTATTGGCCGCACCCGCGAGCTGTACGCGCTCGCTGCAATGCGTGGCCAGCAGCGGCGCCTCGGTCTTGAACGGCACGGTGACATTGCAGCCGCGCCCGCCCTGGGCCGCGAAGTCGTGCACGCCCTCTGCAAAGCCATCGAGCGCCACCAGGCGCCGCTCGTAGACCAGGTGCTCACCGGTCAGCTCGGCAAAGCGCGCGTGGATGGCGGGCGAGCGGCTGTGCGCCACCGGGTTGCCCATCACGCAGTACAGATCGGTGGCTTGGCTCATCTCAAACAATGCAAGGGGTGGGGCGCTTCTGCCAGGGCGTCGCGCGGGATTCAGCGGACGGTGGTTTCCAGCGTCTGGTCGCGGGTGAAGCGAAAGCGCGCCACCATGGCGATCTGGTCGGCCTTGGCTCGCATCTCCGTATTGAAGCTGCCAAATGGGCCGGCAGCGCGGGCGATGGCCTCGGCGCGGCGGTCCAGCGTGGCATTGCCCGAACCCTGGACGATCTCGGTTTCGAGCACGCGGCCGTCGTGGTTCACGGTGACGATCATCGTCAGCTCGCCATAGAGCTTCCTGCCGGCCTGCTCGGGGAAGTTTTCGGTGCCCTTGTCCTCGACCTTGCGGCGCAGCGCGTCGTAGTAGATCGCATAGGCCTCTTCGCGCGTGGCAGGGCTGATGTAGCGCTTCTTGGGCCGCGAGTTCTCTTCGTTGATGCGCTTTTCGATCTCGGCCAGCAGCTTGACCAGTTGGCGGCGCTTCTCGTCCTGCGCCGACTGTTCGGCGCTCTGGCTGGGCTTGCGCGGGTCGGGTGGTGGCATGCTGGCCAGTTGCTTGCGCAGCTGCGTGAGCAGCTGGGTCTGCTGCTCCTGCATCGCATCCATCTTGCGCTGGGCTTCCTCGAAATCGTCCCCCATGGCGGTCAGTGCCGAGTAGGGCAGGGGGCTGGTGGCCCGGCCTTTTTCCGCATCGCCGCCGCCGGCCAGGTTGGACTGGGCGATGGCCTGGGCTTTCTCCGGCCGCTCGTTGGACTTGGCATTCACCAGGATGACTTCGAGAGGCGTGTCCTGGAACACGCGGTTGAAGCCCTCCGGGTCGATGAAGCGCACGGTGATGAGCGCCGCATGCACGGCGATCGATACGCCGAGCGCAAGCTGCAGCGTGCTGAAGGTGCGGAGGAAGGCAGGCAGTTTCACGGCGTCAGATTATCAGCGCTCGCGGGCGCTTCGGCTTCGTTCACATCCACCGCGATGGCGATCGGGCCGGCCACGGTGTCGTCATCCTCCTCCGCCGCCTCGTCGGCACCGGTCTCGGCTGCGTCGCTGTCCAGGCGTTCCAGCACCGTGCCATGGATGTCCAGCGTGATCTCGTCGATCTCGCCGAGCTTCACGCGCAGGCGAGCGCCGCGCGGCAGGTTCTGGGCACCCAGCACCGGGAAGACGAGCGGAATATCGTCCGCCCGCACCAGGAAGCTGCCGCCCGGGCCTTCCTTGAAGACCGTGGCGGTCAGCTCGGTGAGGCCGTGCTGCTGCACGTACTTCAGGGTCCAGAAGCGCTCCATGCCGGCCTGGTAGCCGTTGTAGGCGCTGTAGGCCCCATCGAAGCTGCTGATGATGGAGAACAGGTCCGCATCCTTGGGCTTGAACGGCGCGGCCAGTGCCGCCGTCTTGCCGTGGCGCGCGCAGGCGATGATCTGCCACTGGTTGACCAGGTCGGTGTAGCGGCGCAGCGGCGAGGTTGCCCACGAATAGCACTTGACCCCGATGCCGGCGTGCGGCAGCGCCTTGGTGCCCATGCGCACCTTCACGCCCGGGGCCATGCTGGCCTGGCTGCGGTAGATGCCGGGCACGCCGAGCTCGGCCATCCAGGCGCCCCAGGTGCTGTTGGCCACGATGGCGGCCTCGGCCACGATCAGGTCCAGTGGCGCGCCGCGCCGGCGCGTGGTGATCTGCACCTGCTCCGAGCCGTTGGGCTCGGCGCGGTCGTTGCCTACCAGGCGGAAGTTGTAGTCCGGGCGGTTGAAGTTCTCGGGCTTGCCGCGCACCACCTCGCGCTGCGCCTTGAGGCTCTGGGCCAGGCGGAACAGGAAGGACAGCTCACCGCGCCGCACGGCCAACTCCGCGGGCGTGCCCTCCACCTGCACGCTGGGGTCGGTCAGCCAGGCCTCGGTCACGATGTGGTCGAGCTGATCGTGGCGCAGGTTGGCTGCCACCGGCACACGCTCCAGGCGGGTTTCGGTGGACAGGATCTCCAGCGTGGTCTCGTTGATCGTCACATACAGCGACACGGCCGGGTTGGCGCGGCCTTCGTCCAGCGTGTAGATCTGCACCACCTCGTCGGGCAGCATGGTGATCTTGTAGCCCGGCATGTACACCGTGGACAGGCGCGCGCGACCGACCTGGTCGATGGCGCTGCCCGGCTGCACGGCCAGGCCGGGCGCTGCGATGTGGATGCCCAGCACCACGGTGCCCGTGCCCAGGCCCTGGACCGAGAGCGCATCGTCGATTTCCGTGGTCTGCGAGTCATCGATCGAATAGGCCTGCACACTGGCCAGCGGCAGGTCGTCCGGTGGCTGGGGGGCCGCCAGGTTCGGGAAACCCGTGCCCTTGGGGAAGTTCTCGAACAGAAAGCGCTTCCAGTGGAACTGGTAGGCCGAGTCGATGGCGCCGGCCTTTTGCAGCAGGTCCAGCGGGGCGGTGTGCGTGGCGCGGCTGGCCTCGACCACGGCCTTGTACTCGGGCGCGTTCTTGTCGGGCTTGAACAATATCTTGTAGAGCTGGTCGCGGATGGGCTGGGGGCATTCCCCCCGGCCCAGGGCCGCGGCCCATTCGTCGATCTGGGCCAGCACGGCCTTTTTCTTTTCGATGGCGGCCAGCGCCTGCTGCAGGATCTCGGCCGGCGCCTTCTTGAAGCGGCCCTTGCCCGCGCGGCGGAAGTAATGCGGCGCCTCGTACAGGCGGAACAGCGCACCGGCCTGCTGGACCAGCGTGGCGTTCTCGGAGAAATAGTCGCGCGCCAGGTCGGCAAAGCCGAAATCGTCCTCGGGCGCGAACTCCCAGGCCAGGTCCAGCTCGATGGTTTCGGCCACGGCCTGCGCCTGGGCCACCAGCTCGGCCGGGGCGGGTTTCTCGAACTTCAACAGGACGTTGGCGGCCTTGACCTTGACCCGCTTGCCCGAATCGAGCTCGACTTGGGCCGAGCTCTCGGCCTCGGACAGGATACGGCCGGCCATGAACTTGCCGGCTTCTTCAAACAATGCGTGCATGGACGGCATTGTCCCATGGGTGCCTGGGCGTCTCTTGCGGCGGTATCAGGACTTTGCCAGGCCCATGCAGTCCAGGGGGGTGGCAATGGCCGGAATGTTGGTGGCGTCCGGGCCCTGGGCGGTCATCTTGTCCGGTACCTTGGCCTTGCCGCAGACCCAGGCAATGGGCACCTGGGGGAAATCCGGCACGATGGCCGGCCGCAGGGTCAGGACCTTGCCCGCGATGGCCTTGTTGGCCTTGTTGCCATAGACGATGTTCACCGCCCCGCCGGCCACGGTGACCTTGGCCACGTTGGTGCTGACGATGCGGTCCTCGGGCGGCAGGCCGGCGGCGGCATTGTCGGCGGGCATGGTTTTCTTGAGCGCGTAGTGCACGGCCACGGCCTGCTTGACGAACTCCACCATGGCCTGGCCCTCCTTCACCTGGGTGCGCAGCACCCGGTCCTGGTACGAGGGCAGGGCCATCAGGGCCAGCACGGCGACGACGGCGACGACCATCATCATCTCGATCATCGTGAAGCCCCGCGGGTGAAGGGGGAGCGAAAAGGCTGTGTGCTGCGGGTGGGTCATGTCGGTGGTGCACGCCGGTGAGGGCGGGGCTGCAGGAGGCATCGATGGGGCTGAATATAAGGGCTGGCGTCCCGGCCCCTGGGCCCGCACTCGCCGTGTGGCCGGCGCGCCACGGGGCGGGGCTCTATGATTCGCGGCTTCCTTCACCGTGCAACCCGCCCCTCGCCCGCCTCCCGATGCCGATCGCTGCCATTGCCGCACCGCTGACTTTGCTGGCAGTGGCCCTGCCCTTCCTGTTCTCCATCACCAGCCCTCCGTCCACCAATGTCTGGCCGCTGCTGGCCTCGTGGTCGTGCATCACGCTGCTGGCGGCGCTGGCATGGCTGCGCGCACTGCGCTCGCGCCGCCACCCGGACCTGCGCGTTGGCGGCACCACGGCAGCCACCTGGCTGGCACTGGGGCTGCTGCTGGCCGCGGTCGTGGGGGGCGTGATCTGCCTCGTGCAGTACTTCGGGGGCGATGTGGGCCTGGCGCCCTGGATCAATGCCGCCACCCCCGGCCAGGCGGTGGGCAACCTGCGCCAGCGCAACCAGCAGGCCACGCTGGTTGCGCTGGGGGCCTGGGCGCTGGCCTGGGCGGTGGCACAGTGGCATGCCCGCGCACAGGGCGATGGGCCCCCCCGGGGGTTGCCGCTTCCCGAGAGCCTGGTGGGCCTGGCCTTCGGCATGGCATTGACCGTGCTGGCCCTGGCCAGCGCCGCCACCTCCTCGCGCACCGGCGCCGTGCAGTGGCTGGTCATCGTGGTGCTGCTGCTGTGGTGGCGCCGCTCGCTCGGGCGCATGGCGCTCACCGTGGCGCTGGGTGGGGTGATGCTCTACATTGCGGCGGCCTGGCTGCTGCCGCTGGCGCTGCACAGCTTCAGCGGTGTTCAGGCCGAGGGCCTGTTCAACCGTTTCTCCGGGGATTCCCACCAGTGCACCAGCCGCCGCGTGCTCTGGTCCAACGTGCTCACCCTGATCGCGCAGAAGCCCTGGACGGGTTGGGGCTGGAACGAACTCGACTACGCGCACTACACCACCCTGTTCCCCGGCGAACGTTTTTGCGTGCTGCTGGACAATGCCCACAACCTGCCCCTGCACCTGGCCGTGGAGCTGGGCCTGCCGGCGGCCGTGCTGCTGTGCGGCGCGGCGCTGGCGTTCATCCTGCGGGCTCGGCCCTGGAGCGAGACCGACCCCGTGCGCCAGCTGGCCTGGGGCATCCTGGCCCTCATCGGCGCGCACAGCATGCTGGAGTTCCCGCTCTGGTACGGGCCCTTCCAGCTGGCGGCCCTGGCGGCCGTGGCGCTGCTGTGGCCGCGCCGCGGCGCGGCGCGGCCCCCCTCCGCGGCGGTACTGGGCGCAGCCGGCATCGCCCTGGTCGCCGGCGCCGTGCTCCTGGTCTGGGTGGCGAACGACTACCATCGCATCAGCCAGCTCTACAAGGTGCCCGACAAGCGCGATCCGGCCTACCGCGACATGGCGCCGGCCACGACGGCGCCGTCCCTGCTGTTCCAGGACCAGGTGGACTTCGCCCGCCTGCCCTCCATCGGGCTGACCCCGGCCACGGCGCAGGAGGTGTTCATGCTGTCCGGCCAGTTGCTGCACTACTCGCCCGAACCCCGCGTGATCGAGCGGCGCATCGACAGCGCGGTCATGCTTGGCCAGGACGCCGAGGCGGCGTACCAGCTGCGCCGCTACCGCATCGCCTACCCCAAGGACCATGCGCGCTGGCTGAACAAGGTGCCGCCGGCTTCGCGCGCCTCGGAATCACAGCCGCATGAATGAGGCCACCCGGGGCAGGTGCACCTCGAAGCCGCTGAGCGCATGGTCGCCGCCTTCCAGCACCTCCTGCTGCGCGGCCGGGTAGCGCGCCACCATCTCGCGCCAGTCCAGCACCTCGTCGCCCTTGGCGATGATGGCCAGCTCGGGGCCCGCGGGCGGCTGGCCGCGCACGTCCAGTGCCTGCAGCTCGGTGATGTACTCGGGCAGGAAGAAGAAGCGCTCCGCCGGGTCGTGCCAGCTGGTCTGCTCTCCGATGTAGCGCGCCAGGTCGCGCGCCGGGTCCACGGCCGGGTTGAGCATGACGCTCGGGCAGGAGAGCTGCTGCGCCACCCAGCTGGCATAGAAGCCCCCCAGCGAGGACCCCACCACCGCACTCGATGCCCGGGGCCAGTGCGCCACCGTGCCGGCCACCAGGGCCATGGCCTCGCGGGGTGAAGGCGGCAGTTGCGGGCACCAGAAATGCACGCCGGGGTGCTCGGCCGCCACATGGGCGGCCATCTGCCGCGCCTTGGCCGATTGCGGGGAAGAGCGGAAACCGTGCAGGTACAGAAGGTGGGTGGTGCGGTTCATGGAAGTAACAGGCGTCGGGGGCAGGGGAATCACTGCCTTGGCAGGCCTTGCACAGGCATAAGATGTTGCAAAGTGTATGTCGCAGCCTGCGGTACCACGCCCAGCACTGATTCTCCCGACCATGACCGATTTTGCGCCGCTTTCCCCTGCCCGCCGCTCTGCCTGGGTGGTCGGGGACCGGGTGCCTGCGCCCCAGGGGCGGTTCGAGCTGCAGCAGGTACTGGTGGCCAACGGGCAGTTCACCCAGTGGCGGGCGCTGGACCGGCGCGGCAAGCGCCCGGTCACCATCCGGCAGTGGGCGGCGGCACCGCCGCACGCCGCGGCGGCGCTCGAGCGCTGGCTGGAATCCGCCGAGCGTGCCACCCGCCTGAACCATGCCCTCATCGTGCCCGTGCTCGAGGCCGACGTCCTCTCGCGCCAGTCCTACATCGTGCACGAGCAGGCGCCGGGCCCCACGCTGGCCGAGCACCTGGCCCGCCAGGGCCGCTGCACGCCGCACGATGCCGTGGCGCTGGTGATCGATGTACTCGACGCGCTGGAGGCCGCACACGGCGCGGACGTGGTGCACGGCCGGGTGGACCTGGAGCATGTCGCCATGGACCCGCAGCGCCACGCCCGGCTGCTGGGCCTTGGCTGGCATGCCCCGGCGTTCGGCGAGGGACAGGCCGAGGCCAGCGCGGCCGACGATGTGCGCTCGGCCGCCCAGGTGCTGGTGCACCTGCTGACCGGCAGCCCCTGGGTGGGGGCCGCGGGGGCGGGGCGCGCCCTGCCGATCGTGCTCGCCGACGCCCTGGACGAAGGCCTGCGCACCCTGCTGCAGCGCGCCCTGGGCCAGGATGGCGCGGCCCCCTTCGCCGGCGCGAGCGAGCTGCGCGATGCCCTGCGCGCCTGGGCGGCACCTGTGAGCGCTCCGACGGCCGCCAGCAATGCCACGCTCGACTTCCTGTTGCGGCGGATGCGCCACAAGAGCGATTTCCCGGCCCTCTCCGACTCGGTGACGCGCATCCAGCGCGTGGCCCATTCGGAGGACGACAGCATCAGCGACCTCACGCACGAGATCCTCAAGGACGTGGCGCTGACGCACAAGCTGTTGCGCCTGGTCAACAGCGTGCACTATGCCCACGCGGGGCGCGGCACCATCAGCACGGTCTCGCGCGCAGTGAGCCTGGTGGGATTCAATGCCGTGCGCAACATGGCCATGAGCCTGGTGCTGCTCGACCACATGCAGGACAAGGCCCATGCCGAGCAGATGCGCGAGGAGTTCCTGCGCTCCATGATGGCCGGCTCGGTGGCGGCCGAGCTGTGCGGGCCGGGGCAGGGGGCCGAGGAGGCCTTCATCGGCGCCATGTTCCAGAACCTGGGGCGCATGCTGTGCAGCTTCTACTTCCCCGAAGAGGCGCAGCAGGTGCGCGACCTGGTGGCCGGCGGCCGGCTCGAGGGCGGGGAGGAAACCGCCGCCATGCAGGTGCTGGGCCTGGGTTTCGAGGACCTGGGCACCGGGGTGGCCCGCGTCTGGGGCCTGCCCGAGAGCCTGCAGCGCTGCATGCGCAAGCCCCTGGGCTCGCCCACGGCGCGCCCGCCCGAGCAGGGCGTGGAGCGCCTGCGCTGGGTGGCGCTGGCTGCCAACGAGGTGGCCGACATCCTGCTGCACAGCGATCCGGCCCGGCTCGACGAGCGCCTGCAGGGCGTGGGCACCCGCTACAGCCGCACCCTGGCCCTGGCACCTGCGGCCATTGCCGAGGCCACGTTGCGCGCGCGCCACAAGCTGGTGTCGCTGGCCGAGACCCTGGAGTTGCGGGTGCCGCCGGGCACGCCCGCCGCGCGCCTGCTGCAGCTGCCCCCGTCGAACGAGGACGGGGCCGCCGCCATGCCGGAAGACGCGCTGGCGCCCCATGAACTCGGCGCTGGAGAGGCGCCGCCACTGCCGGCGGTGCTGGCCTCGCAGGCAGGGGGCGCCGTTTCGGTGGCCCAGGTCAACGAGGTGCTGGCCGCGGGGGTGCAGGACGTGACCAATGCCATGGTGGACACCTTTGCGCTCAACGACGTGCTGCGCATGATCCTGGAGACCATGTTCCGGGCACTGGGTTTCCGGCGCATGGTGTTCTGCCTGCGCGATGCGCGCACCGAGGTGCTGGTGGGCCGCTTCGGACTGGGTGAGGGCAGCGAGGCCGCCGTGCGCGCCATGCGGGTGCCGCTCAAGGTGCCGGGCGACCTGTTCGCGGCCGTCTGCCTGCGCGCGGCGGACACGCTGATCAACGATGCCACCGATTCGCGCATCAAGGCGCGCCTGCCCGAGTGGTACCGCACGGGGCTCAACGCACCGTCCTTCCTGCTGCTGCCGCTGCAGATGAAGGGCCAGACCTTTGCGCTGATCTATGCCGACCAGTCGGAGGCCGGTGGCATCGTGGTGGACGACAAGGCCCTGGGCTTGCTGCGCACCCTGCGCAACCAGGCCGTGATGGCCTTCCGCCAGGCAGGGTGAGGCGCATTCCCCGGCCCGGCCCCTGGCCGCCAGCCGATAATCGGGGGATGGCCGCCGTTTTTGACAAGCCCTCCTTTGCCCAGCGCTTTCTTCCCCTGTTCCGCGGTTTCGATCTGCCCCTGGTGCTGATCATCCTGCTGCTCGCGGGGGCCGGCCTGCTGGCCATGTACTCCTCGGGCTATGACCATGGCACGCGCTTCATGGACCATGGGCGCAACATGCTCATCGCCTGCGCCATCCTGTTCGTGGTGGCCCAGGTGCCGCCCCAGAAGATCATGGTGTTCGCCGTGCCGCTATATGCCGCCGGCGTGGCGCTGCTGGTGGCGGTGGCGCTGTTCGGCATCACCAAGAAGGGCGCGCAGCGCTGGGTGAACCTGGGCATCGTGATCCAGCCCAGCGAAATCCTCAAGATCGCCATGCCGCTGATGCTGGCCTGGTGGTTCCAGAAGCGCGAGGGCACCCTGCGGCCGCTCGATTTCGCCGCGGCCGGGTTGCTGTTGGCGATTCCGGTGGGCCTGATCATGAAGCAGCCCGACCTGGGCACCTCGCTGCTGGTGCTGGCGGCCGGCCTGTCGGTGATCTTCTTTGCCGGCCTGCCCTGGAAGCTGGTGCTGCCGCCGGTGCTGATCGGCGGCATCGGCATCGCCATCCTGGTGGTCATGGGCGACCCGTGGTGCGCCGACGGGGTGCGCTGGCCTGTGCTGCACGACTACCAGCAGCAGCGCATCTGCACCCTGCTGGACCCTACGCGCGATCCATTGGGCAAGGGCTTTCACATCATCCAGGGCATGATTGCCATCGGCTCGGGCGGCATGTTCGGCAAGGGCTTCATGGCCGGCACCCAGACCCACCTGGAGTTCATTCCCGAGCGCACCACCGACTTCATCTTCGCGGCGTTTTCCGAGGAGTTCGGCCTGGCGGGCAACCTGTTCCTGATCACCTGCTTCCTGCTCCTGGTCTGGCGCGGCTTGGCCATCGCCGTGGGCGCCACGAGCCTGTTCGGGCGCCTGATGGCCGGCGCCGTGTCCATGATCTTCTTCACCTATGCCTTCGTGAACATGGGCATGGTCAGCGGCATCCTGCCGGTGGTGGGGGTGCCCCTGCCCTTCGTCAGCTATGGCGGCACGGCCATGGTCACGCTCGGGCTGGCCCTGGGAATCCTGATGTCGGTGGCGCGCGCCCAGCGCGCGGACCCCAAGAATGCGCCGCCCGCCATGCAGGCATAGCCGGCAGACGGGAGCGGGTGCTTGCGCCATTGCCACGGCGGGCGCTTGGGGTTACAACTGCCGGTCACAGCGGCTTTTCGACAATCCCACGGAGGTGCTCCCATGGCGTCCAAGTTCGAGCTCAAGAAGTCCAGGAACGACAAGTTCGTCTTCAACCTGCTGGCCTCCAACGGCCAGGTGATCCTCACGAGCGAGCTGTACGAATCCCGGGCCAGTGCCCTGAACGGCATCGAATCCGTGCGCAAGAATGCGGCCGATGATGGCCGCTACGGCCGGCTGTGCGCCAAGGACGGCTCTCCCTACTTCACCCTCAAGGCCGGCAACGGCCAGGTCATCGGCCAGAGCCAGCGCTACTCGGGCGAGAAGGCGCGCGAAGCGGGGATCGAATCGGTCAAGGCCCACGCACCCGACGCGGTGGCCGACGACCAGAGCGCCTGATACGGTTTTGCCTTCAACCGTATAGCGTCGTTGGTTCGCCTTGCCGTGCTACAGCACTGTCTGCGGCTCCCGCCTATCTGTACGGTCGAATGCAAATCCGTATGAGCCCGCGCACCGCCCTGCAGGCCCGGCGGGTGCCCCTGCGCCGCACGGGGCCTGCCCGCGCGCCTAAAATGGCCGCATGACCTTCAGCTCCTCTACTGCCGCGCCACAGCGTGCGTCCACCACCCAGCGCATCGACGTTGCCCGGCAACTGCTTCTGGCACCCTTTGGCCTGGATGAAAGCCACCTGGCCCGGGCGCTGGCCGAGATCCGCACGCACCAGGTGGACGATGCGGACCTGTACTTCCAGTACACGCGCAGCGAGGGCTGGAGCCTGGAGGAGGGCATCGTCAAGACCGGCTCGTTCAGCATCGACCAGGGCGTGGGCGTACGTGCCGTGAGCGGCGAGAAGACGGCGTTCGCCTACTCCGACGACATTTCCGAGGCCTCGCTGCTCGATGCCGCGCGCACGGTGCGCACCATCGGCGCGGCGTCGCAGGCCGGGCGGGTGAAGGTGGCGTCGCAGAAGATCGCCACCAGCCGCAGCCTGTACCCGGGCGTGGATCCGATCGCCAGCCTCGACAGCACGGCCAAGGTGGCCCTGCTCGAACGCCTGGAAAAGCGCGCCCGCGCCAAGGACCCGCGTGTGGCCCAGGTCATGGCCGGCCTGGCCAGCGAGTACGACGTGGTGCTGGTGGCGCGTGCCGACGGCACCCTGGCCGCCGATGTGCGCCCGCTGGTGCGCCTGTCGGTCACGGTGATCGCCGAGCAGAACGGCCGCCGCGAAATGGGCTCTGCCGGCGGCGGTGGCCGCTTCGGGCTGGCCTATTTCGACGACGAGCAGATGGGCCAGTACGTGGACGAGGCCGTGAACGCAGCCCTGGTCAACCTCGAGTCGCGCCCGGCGCCTGCTGGCGAGATGACGGTGGTGCTCGGCTCGGGCTGGCCTGGCATCCTGTTGCACGAGGCCATCGGCCACGGGCTCGAGGGCGACTTCAACCGCAAGGGCTCGTCCGCCTTCAGCGGCCGGGTGGGCCAGCGCGTGGCGGCCAAGGGGGTCACGGTGCTGGACGACGGCACCATCGCCGACCGCCGCGGTTCGCTCAATGTGGACGACGAGGGCAACGCCAGCCAGCGCAACGTGCTGATCGAGGACGGCATCCTCAAGGGTTACATCCAGGATTCGATGAACGCGCGCCTGATGGGCGTGGCGCCCACCGGCAACGGACGGCGCGAGAGCTATGCCCACATCCCCATGCCGCGCATGACCAATACCTACATGCTCGGCGGCGACAAGGATCCCCAGGAGATCGTCGCCAGCATCAAGAAGGGGCTGTACGCCTCCAACTTCGGTGGCGGCCAGGTGGACATCACCTCGGGCAAGTTCGTGTTCTCGGCCAGCGAAGCCTACTGGGTCGAGAACGGCAAGATCCAGTACCCCGTGAAGGGTGCGACCATCATCGGCAGCGGCCCCGAATCGCTCAAGAAAGTGACCCTGATCGGCAACGACATGCGCCTCGACAGCGGCGTGGGCACCTGCGGCAAGGAAGGCCAGAGCGTGCCCGTGGGCGTGGGCCAGCCCACGCTGCGCATCGAAGGCCTGACGGTCGGCGGAACAGCTTAAGCACCCCCTGAGTCGCTTCGCGCCTTCCCCCTCTCTCGACTCGCTGCGCGAGTCGGGAGGGG
>NZ_AKJX01000106.1 GCF_000276605.1 Acidovorax sp. CF316
GGGGGTTTTGCGTTTGGGGAAGGCAAATTTGCTGAAATCCCCGCGGAACCATCGGCTTTGTCAGGGCTGGCGCGAGGTGCCTGCCTTGATTGCCCACCTGTTTCTCACCTTCGTTCGACCACCATGCAGCTGCAAGACATTCTGTATTCCCAGGGATTTGGAACCCGGCGCGTATGCGCCGGATTGGTGCAGCAAGGCTGGGTGGCGGTAAGCACCACTGGGGTGCAAGGCGAGTATGTGCCGTGCACCGAGGCGGCCGCCGACTTCGATCCCGAGGGCCTGCAGCTGCGTGTGCAGGGCGTGGACTGGCCGTACCACGAGAAGGCCTATGTGCTGCTACACAAGCCTGTGGGTACCGAGTGCTCGCAAAAGCCTTCGACCTACCCGAGCATCTACACCCTGTTGCCCGCCCCGATGCGCCAGCGGCCGAGCAAGACGGCGGTGCAAGGCATCCAGGCCGTGGGCCGGCTGGACCAGGACACGACCGGCATGCTGCTGCTCAGCGACGATGGCCAGTTCATCCACCGCATGAGTTCGCCCAAGAAGCATGTGCCCAAGGTCTACCAGGTCACCACCAAGCACCCCGTGGACGAGGTGCAGGTGAACAAGCTGCTGGCTGGCGTGGTGCTCGACGACGATCCCAAGCCGGTGCGCGCCGCCGCTTGTGCGCTGGTGGACACGCACCGCCTGGACCTGACCCTGACCGAAGGCAAGTACCACCAGGTCAAGCGCATGCTGGCCGCCGTGGGCAACCGCGTGGAGGGCTTGCACCGCTCGCAGATCGGCAGCATGGCGCTGCCGGCGGACCTGGCGCCAGGGCAATGGCGCTGGCTCAGTGCAGACGATCTCCAGGTTCTGGTGGCATCGCCGCTCTGAGCGCCGT
This sequence comes from Acidovorax sp. CF316, assembly GCF_000276605.1. Classification (GTDB taxonomy): domain Bacteria; phylum Pseudomonadota; class Gammaproteobacteria; order Burkholderiales; family Burkholderiaceae_C; genus Acidovorax. Next base: position 884 of record NZ_AKJX01000106.1, read on the forward strand.
GCCGGGGATCCCGGCCTCTGCAAATTCGCCGGCAGGTGGAACTTCCTTGATCCAGGCCTTGTCCTGTGCAGATGTTACGCCTTGCGGCACAGGAGCCCGGACTCCCGGCGCTACACTTGCATACTGTCTTGAAAGTGCTTGGTTGTTTGTGAAGATTTTCTCTCCCGCGCGCGTGAGCGCCGCCCTGGCTGGCCTGGTCTTGCTGTGGGGCGCCAGCGTGGCGGCCGCACCAGCCGCAGCGCCCGTGCCGCCGATTTTCGTGCTGAACTCGCTGGAGGCCAATGTCAGTGTGATCGATCCGCTGACGTGGACGGAAACCTCGCGCATCCCCACCGGCAAGGAGCCGCACCACCTGTACCTCACGCCCGACGAGCGCTCGCTCATCGTGGCCAATGCGCTCGGTGACACACTGACCTTCCTGGACCCGCGCACGGCCCAGGTGCAGCGCACGGTGCGGGGCATCGTGGACCCCTACCATCTGCGCTTCACGCCCGACATGAAGTGGCTCATCACGGCGGCCAACCGCCTGAACCACGTGGACTTCTACCGCTGGGACGGCAAGGAGCCCACGCTGGTGGCGCGCGTGAACACCGCCCGCACGCCGAGCCACATGTGGATCGACAGCCGCAGCACCACCGTCTACGTGTCCATGCAGGACAGCGACGAGCTGGTGGCCATCGACATCGCCACGCAGGTGGTCAAGTGGCGCCTCAAGACCGGACCCATGCCGGCCGACGTGTATGGAACCCCCGACGACAAGCATGTCTTCGTGGGCCTCACGGGTGGTGACAGTGTCGAGGTGTTCGACGTCTCGGGCCGCGAGCCGCGCAGCGTGCGCAAGATCAAGACCGGCAACGGCGCGCACGCGTTCCGTGCGGCGGGCGATGGCAAGCACCTGTATGTGAGCAACCGCGTCGCCAATTCGATCAGCAAGATCGACATGGCCAGCATGGCCGTGGTGGACAGCTACCCCGTGCCCGGCGGGCCGGACTGCATGGAGGTCTCGGCCGATGGCCGTTTCATCTACGTCAGTTCGCGCTGGGCGCGCAAGCTCTCGGTGGTGGACACCGAGGCCAAGAAGGTGGTGCGCCAGGTGCCCGTGGGCAAGTCCCCGCACGGCGTCTGGACGCTGCAGCACGCGCCCCGGTAGTGGCAATGACCGCCGGCATGCCGCCCCGCATGGCTGCGGCTCGCGCCGTGCCCCGCTGGTGCCTGCAGGCCGTGCTGCCCCTGGCCTTGCTGGCCGGTTCGCCTGCCGGCCTGGCGCAGGCCAGCCCCTGCACCAAGCCCGTCTACCTGACTCTGGACACCGGCCACATGGAGGTGGCGCCGCTGATGGCCGATGTGCTCAAGCGCCAGAACGTGCAGGTGACCTTCTTCGCGGCGCAGGAGCGCACCAAGGAAGGTGACGGCAGCCTGGGCGAGCACTGGGCCCCTTGGTGGCGTGCACGGGCCGCCGAAGGCCATGCCTTTGCCTCCCACACCTGGGACCACACCTACTGGCGCGCCGACCTGGGCACGGCCGCCAGGCCCTCCTTCAAGGTGCGCCCATCGGCCGGCCCGCGCGCGGGGCAGGACTTCACGATGACGGCGGCAGAGTATTGCGCCGAGATCAACAAGGCCGCCGACCGCCTGCAGGCCATCACCGGCCAGAAGGTGCTGCCGCTGTTCCGTGCGCCGGGGGGCAAGACATCGCCGCAATTGCTGGCCAGTGCCCAGGCCTGCGGCTACACCCACGTGGGCTGGTCGCCCGCGGGCTTTTTGGGCGACGAGCTGTCCACCGCACAGGCCAGCAACGATGCGCTGCTGCGCAAGGCGCTGCGCGATATCCGTGCGGGTGACATCCTGCTGGCGCACCTCGGTATCTGGTCGCGCACCGATCCTTGGGCGCCCGCGGTGCTGGAGCCCCTGATCGTGGGCCTGAAAGAGCGGGGCTTTTGCTTCAGAACACTGCGCGAGCACCCGGACTACGGTACAAAGCCCGTGCGGTGACGCCGGGCGATCACGGCAGCGATGGCACAGCAACAGGAGCAGCGAACGCAATGGAGTGGTTGAGCGCGATATTCGACGGGGCGCAGCAGTGGCTGTTCGAGACCGTGGTGCAGCCGCTGATGTTCGCGGGCGGCCTGGGCAACCTGCTCGAGGACGGCTACGACGCCACCGGCTGGCTGCTGGTGGGCCTGCTGCAGCTGGCGGTGATCATCGCCATCATCGGCCCCATCCAGCGCTGGCGCCCCGTGGAGCCGGTGACCAACCGCGCCACGATCCGCACCGACATCCTCTACACCCTGCTGCACCGCCTGGGCCTGTTCCGGGTCGGCCTGTTCTTCGCCATCGACCCGCTGATGGACGCCGTGTTCGGCGAGCTGCGCATGTCGGGCGTCAGCACCTTCCACCTCGATGGCCTCTGGCCCGGCGTGACCGACGTGGCCTGGGTCAGCCTGCTGCTGTACCTGGTGGTGTTCGACTTCGTGGACTACTGGATCCACCGCGGCCAGCACCATTTCGGGTGGTGGTGGAAGCTGCATTCGCTGCACCACGCGCAGCAGCAGATGACCATGTGGAGCGACAACCGCAACCACCTGCTGGACGACATGCTGCGCGACACCATCCTCGTGGTCGTGGCCCAGCTCATCGGCGTGGCGCCGGGGCAGTTCGTGGCCATCGTGGCCATCACGCAGCTGAGCGAAAGTTTCCAGCACGCCAATGTGCGCCTGTGGTTCGGCCGTGTGGGCGAGCGGCTGTGGGTGAGTCCGCGCTTTCACCGGCTGCACCACAGCATCGGCATCGGGCACGAGACCACCAAGCCCGCGGCCGCGGGTGACAAGGCCCCGCGCGTGGTGCTGGGCGGCCACAACTTCGGCGTGCTGCTGCCCTGGTGGGACATGCTCATGCGCACCGCCAACTTCGAGCAGCGCTACGACCCCACGGGCGTGCGCGACCAGGTCGAGCCCGGGCCCGACGGCCGCACACGCGACTATGGCCGCGGCTTCTGGTCGCAGCAGTGGCGTGGGGTGCTGCGCCTGGTCGGAAAAGCCTAGGTCCGCCGCGCGGCGACATCGCGCACCAGCCCCCAGGCCACGGCAGCTACGGGCGCCAGCGCGCGGTTGGCGCGCCGCACCAGAACGATGGTGCGTTCCACACGCGGTGTGAGTGGTCGCACCTCCAGGCCCTGAAGTCCGGCGGGCGGCAGTGCCAGCGTCGGCACGACCGAGATGCCCAGGCCCGCATCGAGCATGCGGAAGATGGTCGTCACATGGCCCACCTCCTGCGCCACGGGCGCCTGCACGCCGTGCTGGCGCAGCGCATCGTCGATCAGCCGGCGGCTGCCGGAGGCGTGGTCGAGCAGCACCAGGGGTTCACCGGCCAGGGCCGCCCAACGCACGCTGCGCTGTCTGGCCAGCCGGTGCGTGGGCGGGCAGACCAGGCAGAAGGGCTCGGAGAGGATGGGCTCGGCATGCAGCTCGTCGTTGCGCCCCGGCTCGGGCTCGATCACCACGCCGAAATCCACCTCTCCCGAGAGCACGCTGGCGAGGGCATCGTGCTGCATGCGGTCCAGCAGCAGCAGCTCCAGCCCCGGGTGGTCCTGCCGGCAGCGCGCAATGCACTCGGGCAGCAGGTTGGCCGACAGGGTGGGGCTGCTGGCCACCCGCACCCGGCCCTGGCGCTGCGTGGCCAGGCCACGCACATCCAGCAGCACGGTGTCCAGGTCTTCCAGCACGCGCGCCAGGCGCACCGCCAGGCTGCGGCCCGCCTCGGTCAGCACCACCTCACGCGTGGTGCGGTCCAGCAGCTTGATGCCCAGGTGCTGTTCCAGCTCGGTCACGCAGCGGCTCACGGCCGGCTGGGTCAGTCCGATCTGGTCGCCAGCGCGCGTGAAGCTGCTGTGCAGGGCCACGGCCTGGAAGACGCGCAACTGGCGCAAGCTAGGGTGTGCCATGGCCTATTTCCCCTTCGCGCGGGCCATGGCGTGGGGATGGATGCGCGAAGCGCGGCGCAGCCCATGGCGGGCCATGGGCAAGCCGTGCGACAAAGCAGACGCCGCACGCCGTGGGGCGCGCGTGGGGAAATAGGCCATGGCACACCCTTGATTCATGCAGGGAAATTATAAATTCATCAAATCAATCCATTTCTCTTGGGGTGGCAAAGCAGGTCCAATCGGTGCAACCCGTTTCTCTTGAGGCCCTCGCGCCCCTGTTCCCATGGCCCGTTCCCGTCTGCTTCCCGACAATTTCACGCTCTACCTCGTCGCCACGGTCGTCGCCGCCAGCCTGCTGCCGGCCTCCGGCGGCTTCGCCCGGGCGCTCGAGGTGGCCACCACCGTGGCCGTGAGCCTGCTGTTCTTCCTGCATGGCGCAAAGCTTTCGCGCCAGGCCATCCTGGCCGGCATCGGCCATTGGCGCCTGCACCTCGTGGTGGTGGCCAGCACCTTCGTGCTGTTTCCGCTGCTGGGCTGGGCACTGCGCCCGGTGCTGGAGCCGCTGGTCACGCGCGACCTGTACACCGGCATCCTGTACCTGTGCGCGCTGCCGGCCACGGTGCAGTCGGCGATCGCCTTCGTCTCCATGGCGCGCGGCAACATCCCCGCGGCCGTCTGCAGCGCCTCGGCCTCCACGCTGCTGGGGGTGGCCTTCACCCCGCTGCTCGTGGGCCTGCTGATGTCGCAGAACGCGGCCATGGGCGATCCGCTGGCGGCGATGGGCCGCATCGGCGTGCAGCTGCTGCTGCCCTTTGCCATCGGTCACCTGCTGCGCCCCTGGATCAGCGGCTTTTTGCAGCAGCGCGCATCCGTCATGAAGGTGGTGGACCAGGGTTCCATCCTGCTCGTGGTGTATGCCGCCTTCAGCCATGCCGTCATCGACGGGCTGTGGTCCCAGGTGCCGCCCATGGCCCTGGCCGGCCTGCTGGCGGTGTGCGCGGTGCTGCTGGCGCTGGTGCTGACCCTCACCACCTGGAGCGCGCGGCGCATGGGCTTTTCGAAGGAGGATGAGATCACCATCGTCTTCTGCGGCTCCAAGAAAAGCCTGGTGAGCGGCGTGCCCATGGCCAACGTGCTGTTTGCCGCCAATGTGGCGGGCGCCATCGTGCTTCCGCTGATGCTGTTCCACCAGATGCAGCTCATGGTATGTGGCGTGCTCGCGCAGCGCTATGCGCGGCGCGAGGCCGCTGCCCAGGTGCCGGCGGGGCAGGGTGCGGCTGCGGCGGAAACGCGCGCCTGAGTGTGGGTGGGGGCGGCTCGGCTATGCTGTCCCGAGCCGTGCCCGCACACCGTGGGAGCATTTCCCTGCCATCCCCAAGGAGTTGATCGCCATGCCCCTCGTCCCTGTCTCGGCCACCCTTCTGGCGCAGGGCCAGGTGGCCTACCGGGTGCATGAGCATTCCGAAGCGCACACCACGCAGCAGTTCATGGCGCTGGGCTTTCCGGTGCCGCAGATGGTCAAGACGCTGGCGTTCCAGGCCGGCGATGGCTGCATCGTGCTGGTGGCCCTGCGCGCCCTGGATCCGGTGGACTATGCGGCCGTCGCGCGGGCCGTGGGGACGTCCCGCGCCAAACTGGCGCCCCTGGATGAAGAGCTGTTGCGCGAGCGACTGGGCATGCAGGCCGGCGGTGTGGGGCCCTTCGTGCAGCAGGACGGGGTGCGCGTGCTGGTGGATCGGCAGGTGCCCGCGTTGCCGGTGGTGTTCTGCGGCTCGGGCGAGCGCACCAGCACGCTGGAAGTGCCGGGCCAGGCCTTTGCCGCCATTGCCGGGGTCGTGCTGGGTGAATTTGCCAAGCCCGCGGGCACGCCGGTTCCGGCTGCATAAGCAGGCACGCACGGGTGTCATCGGCACGGGGCAAGGCTCGCGGTATGCTCACGCGCATGGGACTACTGCTGGACTCCTTCTGGCGCGCCGCGGCGTATTGCATGCGCCCCCGCGTCATCCTCCTGTCGCTGCTGCCATTGATGCTGATGGCGGGGCTTGCGTTCGGGCTGGGCTACTTCTACTGGGACGTGGCGGTGCAGAGCATGCACTCACTTCTGGATGCCTCTCCCATGCTCAAGAATTTCTGGAGCTGGCTTGAAGGCTGGGGCCTGGGCAGCGTGGTGGCGGTGCTGGCGCCCATGATGGTCATCCTCACGGCGACGCCGGTGCTGGTGGTGGTCTCGCTGCTGCTGGTGGCCGTGCTCATGACGCCGGCCCTGGTGACCCTGGTGGCCGAGCGGCGCTTTCCCGAACTGGTGCGCAAGAAGGGCGGTTCCTTCTTCGCCAGCCTGGCTTGGTCCGTGGGCTCCACGGCCCTGGCGCTGGTGGCGCTGGCGGTGTCCGTGCCGCTGTGGCTGGTGCCGCCGCTGGTGCTGGTGCTGCCGCCGCTGATCTGGGGCTGGCTCACCTACCGTGTGATGGCCTTCGACGCGCTGGCCGAGCATGCCAGCAAGGAAGAGCGCAAACGCCTGTTCGAGCGCCACCGCGCCAGCCTGCTGGGCATCGGCATCATCACCGGCTACCTGGGCGCCGCGCCCAGCATCGTCTGGGCCTCCGGCGTGTTGTTCGTGGCGGCGTTTGCCGTCCTGGTGCCATTGGCGATCTGGATCTACATGCTGGTGTTTGCCTTCTCCTCGCTGTGGTTCACGCATTTCTGCCTGGCGGCCCTGCAGGAGCTGCGCGAGGACGACGTGCGGGCCACCATGCCCGTGCCCTCGCGCCTGCCGCTCGATGCGCTGGCACCTGCGCCAGCCATTGCAGACACCGCACCGTCCCCTGCCAGTGCACCCGCCCCTGCGGCGGCCATCCTGCCGGCCCCTAGCGCACTCCCAACCGATCCCCGTAGCACCCCATGATCCCCACTTTCGGCCTCATCATCGTCGGCGACGAAATCCTCTCGGGCAAGCGCGCCGACAAGCACATGCCCAAAGCCATCGAGCTGCTGGCGGCGCGCGGCCTGGCGCTTTCCTACGCCGACTACGTGGGCGACGACCCGGCACGCATCACCGCCACGCTGCAGCGCGCCTTTGCCTCGGGCGACGTGGTGTTCTCGTGCGGCGGCATCGGCGCCACGCCCGACGACCACACCCGCCAGTGCGCGGCGCGGGCACTCGGGGCGGACCTGGCCCTGCACCCCGAGGCCGAGCGCCTGATCCGCGAACGCATGCAGGACGTGGCGCGCGAGCAGGGCCTGCCCTACGAGCCCGAGCGCCACGACAACGTGCACCGCCTGAACATGGGCATGTTCCCGGCGGGAGCCCAGACCATCCCCAACCCCTACAACAAGATCCCGGGGTTCACCTGCGCCAGCCCGGGCGGGCAGGGCGGGGCCGTGCACTTCGTGCCGGGCTTTCCGGTGATGGCCTGGCCGATGATCGAATGGGTGCTGGACACCCTGTATGCCGAGCACTTCAACCGCACGCCCCAGACCGAGCATTCGGTGGTGGTCTTCGGCGCCATGGAGGCGGCACTCACTCCGCTCATGGAGCGCATAGAAAAATCGCACCAAGGCGTTCGGGTGTTCAGTTTGCCCAGCGTGGATCATCCACAATACGGGCGGCACATCGAACTGGGCGTCAAAGGCCCGGCCCAGGCGCTTCCCGCGGCATGGACGGACCTCAAAAATGGACTGCACGAATTTGGTGCAGAACTTGGCCCCGAAATGGTGCGTAACCTGTGATGTGCAGTGGGGGTGGTTGTGATGCACCAGGTTTGTGCATTCGATGGCCCTCGCCAGAGCCCAGGTCGGGCCGCTGCTCCGCGATAGTGCGGTGATTGCACCCCGCTGGCACGCAAACTGCTTTTATTTCGGCAAATTCTTTTTTCAACAAGCGCTTTACCCAGGAGAACCTGATGGCCAAGACCGTTGCAGACGTGATGAAGATCGTGAAGGAAAACGAGGTCAAGTTCGTTGACTTCCGTTTTACCGATACCCGGGGCAAGGAACAGCACGTGACCGTGCCGGTTTCCCACTTCGATGAAGACAAGTTCACGTCGGGCCACGCATTTGACGGTTCGTCGGTGGCTGGCTGGAAGGGCATCGAAGCTTCGGACATGCAACTCATGCCCGACCCCAACACCGCCAACATCGACCCCTTCTTCGAAGAAACCACGCTGTTCCTGCAGTGCGATGTGATCGAACCCGGTGACGGCAAGGCCTACGACCGCGACCCACGCTCCATCGCCAAGCGCGCTGAAGCCTACCTGAAGGCCTCCGGCCTGGGCGACACGGCCTTCTTCGGTCCCGAGCCAGAATTCTTCATCTTCGACGGCGTGCGCTGGTCCAACGAACCCGGCAAGGTCATGTTCGAGATCGAAGAGTACGAAGCCCCCTGGAATTCGGGTGCCAAGCTCGAAGGCGGCAACCGTGGCCACCGTCCCACCGTCAAGGGCGGCTACTTCCCCGTGCCTCCCGTCGACAGCACGCAGGACATGCGCGCTGAAATGTCCCTGATCCTCGAATCCCTGGGCATCCCGGTCGAAGTGTTCCACCACGAAGTGGCAGGCGCTGGCCAGAACGAAATCGGCACGCGTTTCAGCACGCTGGTCGAGCGCGCCGACTGGACGCAGGTCCTGAAGTACGTGGTCTGGAACGTGGCCAACGCCTACGGCAAGACCGCCACCTTCATGCCCAAGCCCTACGCTGGCGACAACGGCTCCGGCATGCACGTGCACCAGTCCATCTGGAAGGACGGCAAGAACCTGTTCGCAGGCGACGGCTATGCCGGCCTGTCGGACTTCGCGCTGTACTACATCGGCGGCATCATCAAGCACGCCCGTGCCCTGAACGCCATCACCAACCCCGGCACGAACTCGTACAAGCGCCTGGTGCCCGGCTTCGAAGCCCCTGTGAAGCTGGCCTACTCGGCCCGCAACCGCTCGGCCTCGATCCGCATCCCTTACGTTGCCAACCCCAAGGGCCGCCGCATCGAAGCGCGCTTCCCCGATCCATCGGCCAACCCTTACCTGGCCTTCTCGGCCCTGATGATGGCCGGCCTGGACGGCGTGGAAAACAAGATCCATCCCGGCGAAGCCGCCACGAAGGATCTGTACCATCTGCCACCCGAGGAAGACAAGCTGGTGCCTACCGTGTGCCACAGCCTGGACCAAGCCCTGGAATACCTCGACAAGGACCGCAGCTTCCTGACCAAGGGTGGCGTGTTCACCGACTCCATGCTCGATGCCTACATCGACCTGAAGATGACCGAAGTCACGCGTTTCCGCATGGCTCCCCACCCCGTCGAGTACGACATGTACTACTCGCTGTAATCCGCCCGTTCCGGCGATTACCCCGAAAAGGCGGCGCAAGCCGCCTTTTTTCATGGCGTCGGCACAACACTGGCTGCGGAACCAACGCAGGCTGCGGCGCCTCTGTAGAGCCTGGGCGCACTGTCTGCAGCCATGCCCCAGGCCCGTTGTCCGCCCCAAGGCCCGCCCCGAAGCCCCCATGGCCGCGGTACTTGCTCAATTGGCGATGCGGGATGATTGGGGGATACTCTCTGGCTGTCCCCTGCATAAGCTGCTGCGCGAGGAATTTCCATGAAGAAGACTGTCACCACCCTGTTGTTGCTTGCCGCCCTGGCCCCCGTTGCCGGCTGGGCGCAGGACCGCATCTACCGCTGTGGCAACGAGTACACGAACAATGCCACCCAGGCCAAGGAGCGCGGCTGCAAGCTGGTCGAAGGCGGCAATGTCACCGTGGTGCAGGGCGCACGCCCGGCCGCGGCTGCGGGCGGCGCCGCCGCGCCTGCTGCGGGCAGTGCCCCGTCCGCATCGCCACCCGGCGCCCCGCGCGTGAACACCAACGACCAGAAGGCCCGCGACGCCGATGCGCGTGCCATCCTCGAGTCCGAGCTGCGCAAGGCCGAGGCGCGCCATGCCGAGCTGGTCAAGGAATACAACGGCGGCGCGCCCGAGCGCAATGCGCTGGATCTGCGCAACCCGCAGCGCTACATGGAGCGCACGGCCGAACTCAAGGCCAGCGTCTCGCGCAGCGAGAGCGACATCGCCGGCATCAAGCGCGAGCTGGGCCGCGTGGCACCCGCCAACTGAGAAGGTGTGAAAGAACCCGCCATGCCCGCTCATCCCTCCAAAACACGCGCGCTCGTCGTTGCAAATGCTCGCTATAGCCCGAGCTATGGCTGTGCTTTGCGCCTAGACCGCACGCGTTGTGGCGGCCTGCTCGGACACGCCGGATTCATTCACACCTTCTGAGCCGACCCCGCGCGTGAGCACTCCACCCGACACCACCTCCCTGTCCGAGACCGAGCGGTTCCATTCGCTGGACCTGATGTCCACTCTGGTGGCGGTGCTGCGCGCCGATGGCGCCGTGCAGTTCGCCAATGCCGCGCTGGAAAACACCCTGGGCCTGTCGCGCCGCACGCTGGAGGGCGGCGACTTCTCCACCTTCTTCACCGATCCGGCCCTGCTGCAGACCGCGCTGGCCGGTGCCCGCGTGCAGGACTTTGCGGCGCTGCGCTACGAGGCCAGCCTGAAGCGCCTGCACCAGGACCCTGTGCCCGTGCATGTCAACGTGGCGGCGGCCGAGCAGGCCGGCGAGATTCTGGTGGAGCTGTGGCCCCTGGAGCAGCAGGCCCGCCAGGACCGTGAGGAGCGCCTGCTCGACCAGGCCCAGGCCAACAAGGAGCTGATCCGCAACCTGGCCCACGAGATCAAGAACCCGCTGGGGGGCATCCGCGGCGCTGCGCAGCTGCTGGAGATGGAGCTCGAGAGCCGCGAGCTCACGGAGTACACCCAAGTCATCATCCACGAGGCCGACCGCCTGCAGAGCCTGGTCGATCGCCTCCTGGCCCCGCACCGCCACCCGCACCTGGTGGGCGACGTCAACATCCATGAAGTGTGCGAGCGCGTTCGCTCGCTGGTGCTGGTCGAGTACCCGCACGGCCTGCGCGTGCAGCGCGACTACGACACCTCCATCCCCGAGTTCCGCGGCGACCGGGCGCAGCTCATCCAGGCCCTGCTCAACGTGGTCCAGAACGCGGCCCAGGCCCTGTCCGAGCGTGTGGCCGCAGGCGATGCGGTGATCACCCTGCGCACCCGCGTGGCCCGACAAGTAACGTTTGGTCGCCAGCGCTACCGGCTGGCACTGGAATTGCATGTCATCGACAACGGACCGGGCGTACCCGATGCCATCAAAGAGCGTATTTTCTACCCTCTGGTGTCGGGTCGGGACGGCGGATCGGGGCTGGGACTTACGTTGGCGCAAACCTTCGTACAGCGGCACCACGGATTGATCGAATGCGACAGCGTGCCGGGTCGCACCGACTTCCGTATCCTGATCCCCTTGCCCTGAGGTCCCTGACACGCAACCACAGGGAAGGTAAGAAAAAGATATGAAGCCGATCTGGATAGTAGATGACGACCCCTCGATCCGCTTCGTCCTGGAAAAGGCGCTGGCCCGGGAGAACCTGCCCACGCGCAGCTTCACCCATCCGCGCGAAGTGCTCGACGCGCTGGCCGACATCACCGCCGGCGACCCCGCCCGCCAGGCACCGCAGGTCCTGGTGAGCGACATCCGCATGCCCGGGGGATCGGGCCTGCAGCTGCTCGAGAAAGTACGCGAACTGCAGCCCGGCCTGCCCGTCATCATCATGACGGCGTACTCCGACCTGGACAGCGCCGTGTCGGCCTTCCAGCGCGGCGCGTTCGAGTACCTGCCCAAGCCCTTCGACCTGCCCAAGGCGGTGGAGCTGATCCGCCGCGCCGTGGAGGAAAGCCAGCGCGAGGAAGTGACCGAAGAGCGCCAGGCCGAAACCCCCGAGATGCTGGGCCAGGCGCCCGCCATGCAGGACGTGTTCCGCGCCATCGGCCGGCTCAGCCAGAGCCAGGTGACGGTGCTGATCACCGGCGAATCGGGCTCGGGCAAGGAACTGGTGGCACGTGCGCTGCACAAGCATTCGCCGTGTGCGGACGGCCCCTTCGTGGCCATCAACACCGCGGCCATCCCCAAGGACCTGCTCGAATCCGAACTCTTCGGCCACGAGCGCGGTGCCTTCACCGGTGCGCAGACGCAGCGGCGCGGCCGCTTCGAGCAGGCCGAGGGCGGTACGCTGTTCCTCGACGAAATCGGCGACATGCCGTTCGACCTGCAGACGCGCCTCTTGCGCGTGCTGTCGGACGGCCAGTTCTACCGCGTGGGCGGCCATGCGGCCGTGAAGGCCCATGTGCGCGTGATCGCGGCCACCCACCAGGACCTGGAAAAGCGCGTCAAGGAAGGCGGTTTCCGCGAGGACTTGTTCCACCGCCTGAACGTCATCCGCCTGCGCCTGCCCGCGCTGCGCGAGCGCCATGAAGACGTGCCCATGCTCACGCGCCACTTCCTGCAGCAAAGCGCGCGGCAGCTGGGCGTGGAGCCCAAGCGCATCGCCGATTCGGCCCTGGTGCGGCTGGAGCAGTTTGCCTTTCCGGGCAATGTGCGCCAGCTCGAGAACATCTGCCACTGGCTCACCGTGATGGCGCCCGCGCAGGTGATCTCGCTGCAGGACCTGCCGCCCGAAGTGCTCGAGGCCCCGGTGTTCCAGGCACCTGCCCGTCCCGCCGTGGCCGACGGTCAGGCCGTGGCGCCGCAGCCGGTGATCGCCATGCCCGTGGCGGCCATCGCACCTGCGCCCGAAATGGTAGGGGGCCTGCATGCCGTGGCACCTTCGGCACCGCAGTTCGCGGCTGCCGCGCCGGCAGCCACCTGGGCAGCAGACGCTGCCGTGGGCCTGGCAGCGCCTGCTGCCGCGGCGACAAGCCCCGTGTTGAGCTGGGAACAGGCGCTGGAGGCCGAGGCGCAGAAGCTCCTGTCGGGCGGCCAGCCCGAGGTATGGGATGCGCTCACGCGCCGCTTCGAATCGCGCCTGATCCGCACCGCCCTGGTGGCCACCCATGGCCGGCGCATGGAGGCCGCGCAGCGCCTGGGCATCGGCCGCAACACCATCACCCGCAAGATCCAGGAGCTGGGTCTGGACGCGCCGGACGAGGGTTGAGCGCCTGGGGCGCCGCTGGTGCAAGAAAAGAGCCTCGGAATCTCGGGGCTCTTTTTCTTGGGGGGCAGGGTGGGGGGCGATGCGTGGTGCTCCTACACGCCGCGATCACGCGGCTGTGTAGGCTGCAGGGCTCGCCCCAACGCTCTGGACGCACCATGCACCTCGAAGGCTCCTGCCATTGCCGCGCCGTCCGCTTCTCGCTCGAAGCCGACAGCCCCGTGCCCTTCATGCACTGCCACTGCTCCATCTGCCGCAAGACGGCAGGTGGGGGCGGCTATGCCGTCAACCTGGGCGGCGATGCACGCACACTCAAGGTCCGGGGCGCCAGGCACCTGGGCACCTACCATGCCGTGGTGCGCGAGGAGGGCCAGCGAGCCAAGCGCTCCAAGGCCGAACGCAAGTTCTGCCTGCAGTGCGGCAGCGCCCTGTGGCTGTGGGACCCGCGCTGGCCCGAGCTGGTCCACCCCCACGCCTCGGCCATCGACACGCCATTGCCCAAGCCACCCGAAGTGGTCGAGGGCATGCTCGAATTCGTCGCCAACTGGGTCGATGTGCCCAAAGGCAAGGGCCACCGGCACTACCAGGCGTTTCCGTCCGAATCACTGGCCGAGTGGCATGAGCGGCACGGGTTGAAGGCATAGCCCGTCAGGCATGGGCAACCCATCCCCGGAACGCCAGCCCCGCATAGAACAGGCGGATGCCACCAAAGCCGGCCTGCGCCAGCAGCGCTTCCTCCTCGCCCGGGCTGAGCAGGGGCAGGGCGGTGTCGATGGCCGTGGAGGCGCGGTGCGCGGCCTCTGGGTCCACGCCCGAGGCGATGGCGAAGGCGGCATAGCGGGCCAGCCACTGCGCGCTCTCCTCGGGCGGTGCCAGCGGAAAACTCAGGTGGGCCGTGACCAGGGGCGCGCCGGGCTGCAGGCGCTGGTGGATGGCCTGCAGGGTGGCCAGCCTCTCCTGATGGGGCACGAAATGCAGGGTGAGCAGGCAGGTCGCGCCATCGAAGGGGCCTGCGGGTGCCGTGTGCACATAACCCTGGTGAAAGTCCACGCGCGCCGCCAGCGGCCCGAGCGTGGCCTGCGCCAATTGCAGCATGGGTTCGGACGGGTCCACGCCCACGAAGCGCCACTGCGGCTGCGCCCGGGTGAAGACGTCCAGTTCGGCGCCGCCACCGGCGCCGATTACGAGCACCTGGGCCTGTGGCGGTGCACGTTCGGCCAGCAGCACGCCGGCCATCTTTTGCAGATCGTCCCAACCGGGCACGAGTCGGCGGGTGCGGTCAGCGTAGGAGGCCACTGCTTGGGGATCGGCGAATGGCGCGTTCGGATCTTCGCGGGTGGATGCGGTGGGCATGGCGGGGCGAAATTTAAGTAACTTTCATTGTTGCATATGTACAGCGCTCACCGCAACCCGCCCTGCAGAGGCCGGCTGGGGTCACCGACAATGAGGCCGCTGATCCGAGGACGCATGACCCCACCCGCTACTCCCGAACCCTCTCCCCCTGCACCACCGGCCGTGGCCGGCCTGCAGGACCCGGCCCTGCTCAGGCGCCTGCTGCGCGCCAAGGACCGGATGGACGCCGCGTCGCACGAGGCCTGGCCGGTCAGCCGGCTGGCCGAGGTGAGCGGGGTGTCCGAGGCGCATTTCGCGCGTTCGTTCAAGCAGGCCTTCGGCGTGCCGCCGCACCGCTACCTGCTCACGCGCCGCATTGAGCAGGCCTCGACCCTGCTGCGGGACACCGACCAGCCCATCACCGACATTGCGTTCGCCACCGGCTGGGAAAGCCTGGGCACCTTCGGCCGCATCTTTCGCGACATCACCGGCAAGAGCCCCAGCGCGCTGCGGCGCGAGGCCCGGGCCGAGGCCGGGCCGCTGGCCAGCGTGCCGGGGTGCATCGTCAAGGCGGCGGAGCGGCCGGACCTCACGATCGCAGTTTTGGAGAAGCGCCGCCGCGCGGCGAACGGTACAAACAGGTCTTCGACAACCCAGGAGATCGAACCATGACGATGACAAGCTTGATGAACCCGCCCACCCAGGGCATCGGTGTGGTGGGCGTGTACGTGGACGACCAGGACGCGGCGCTGGCCTTCTACGTGGAGCAGCTCGGCTTTCGCGTGCACACCGATGTGCGCAATGGCAGCTACCGCTGGCTCACGGTGCAGGACCCGGAGCAGCCCTCGTTCCAGCTCGGCCTGTTCACCCCGGGGGCGCCCCTGCACGATGACGCCACGGCGCAGACCCTGCGCGCCATGGTCGCCAAGGGGGCCATGCCGCCGCTGGTCTGGCATGTGGCCGACTGCCGCGCGACCTGCGCGCAACTGCGCGAGCGGGGCGTGGAGTTCACCCAGGAGCCGGTGGACCGCTACGGCAATGTGGATGCGGGCTTTCGCGACCCGGCCGGCAATGGCTGGAAGGTCATCCAGCGCGCTGCAGGGGCTGCGCGATGAGCGGCGGCGGCAACCGGCTCCGGCAGGTCCACCGCTGGGTATCGTTCGCCTTCACGCTGACCGTCGTGGCCAACTTCGCGGCCATGGGCCTGGGCCGGGGAGCACCGCCTGCGTGGATCACCTACGCGCCCTTGGCTCCACTGGCCGTGCTGCTGCTGACGGGGCTCTATCTGTTCGTGCAACCCTACCGGGCCCGCCGGTCCGGCGCGCGTGGCGGTACAGCACCGGTGTCCGGTTCACATCCGTTCTAGCCGTGCGCGCAGGCCGTGGGCACCATCGCGGGCATGACCTCTTCATCTGCTGCTTCTCTCCCGGCCTGGTCCCACCAGGGCTTTACCGCACCCTTCACCACCACGGGCCGCTCGGCCCTGGTGCCGCCGCCACCGTGGCACTACGCCGGCTGGCTGCTCAACGTGGCCTTCCAGTTCGATGCCGAGTGCGCAGTGCCACTGGTGCCGCCGGCGGCGGGCCGGCCGCTGGGGACGGGCTGCGTGCACTTTGCCGACTGGCAGGCGTGCACGCTGCACGGCGAGGAACTGCTCGACCCGGTGCTGGCGCAGTACCGCGAGACCATCGTCGTGCTGGAGGTGGAGCGGCCCGATGGCAGCCGCGCCATGTACTGCCCGGCGATCTGGGTGGACCAGGACATCTCCCTGGTGCGTGGTCTGCTGCAAGGCTGGCCCAAGAAGCTGGGCAGTACGTGGCTGACGCGCAGCCTGCCGTTGGATCACCCTGCGGCCGCCCCGCTGCGCGCCGGCAGCCGCTTGGGCGCGAGCCTGGCGGTGAAGGACCGCCGCGTGTTCGAGGCGCAGGCCACGCTCACGGGCCAGCCCGGCCGGACGCTGGGTTTTCTGGGCATGCCGACCATCGGCGCCGTGGGCTGGCCGGACCTGCGGCAGCCCGCGCAGCTGCCGGCCCTGGCCTTGGTGAAACCGGCCATCGGGGAGCGCGTTGGGGCGGGCTGGCATGAGGCCACGGCCACGCTGCAGCTCACCCCCCATCCGTGCGAGGACATCGGCCTGCTGGGTGGGCTGGTGGCGGGGGATGCCAGCGCCGGCTGGATCGGCATCACCGTCGCAGGCGCGGTCGATGCCTGAGCGCAGGGCTGCCGCCCCGCAGGGCCTGTCACCGTGGCGCTGAACCTGCGCTCCGAGGTGCGCCGGCTGCGCGTGTTCGACCTGGAGCAGGTGCGGCACCAGGAGCCGGGGCAGGAGTGGGTGCCGCACTGGCACGAGGAATGGTCGTTCGGCGCCATCGTGCGCGGCGAATGCCGCTGCTGCGTGGCAGGCCGTCCGTTCGTGGCGCGCACGGGCGACGTGATCGCGATTGCGCCGGGCATGGTCCACACGGGGGCGCTGAGCGCGCCGCAGTACCAGGGGCGCGTGTTGGTGGCCATGCTGTATGTGCCCAGCGACTGGCTCGTGCACGAAGGGCTGCGGCCTCCCCCGCGCAGCGGCGTGGCGCGCATGCCCCGGCTGGCCGAAAGCGCGCGCGGCCTGGTCACCACGGCCGAGGTGCAGGCCTGGCTGCGGCGCGCCGTGCCGGCCTTGCGCCGCAGCCTGCCTGCCGATCCATCTGCCGTGGAGCCGGTGCCCCCGAGTGCCGCGGTGCGCGCCCTGATCGAGCGGGTGCAGCAGGCCGTGGCTGGCAGCGACCTGTCGGTGGCGGACCTGGCAAACCGCTGCGGGGTGAGCCGCGAGCGCATCCACCGCGTGCTCACGCAATGGGTGGGCATGGCACCGGGCGACTACTTGCGGGCCGTGCGCCTGCACCGTGCCCGGCAGCTATTGCTGGCGGGCGAGCCGGCCGCC
>NZ_AKJX01000107.1 GCF_000276605.1 Acidovorax sp. CF316
GGCGGTAGCCGCTGTCGGTGCGCGCCACGCCGGCCACCAGGCCCAGGGATTCGTAGTGGCGCACCATGCGTGCCGAAACCCCGGCGCGGCGCGCGGCCTCGCCGATGGGCACGGGCCAGTCGGTCTTGCTCATGCTGCGACGGCGTAGCCTTCTCCGGCAATGGCGGCGGCCAGCGTTGCGCGGTCGGCGCTGCTGTGCGCCACATGTACGCTGCCGCTGGCGCGGTCGATGCGCACGGTGGCGTCGGGGTCCACGCCCTGCACGGCCTGGGTCACGGCGCGCTCGCAGTGGCCGCAGGTCATGCCCTGGACCTGGAAGTCGTAAGAGGTGGTGGCGGGTGCTGTCATGGAAGGCTCCTTGCTGAAAATCGATGGGATGGCAGGGAGCGTAAACCTTCACATGGTGGCAAGGTCAAGCGCTATGCCAAGACCTTGGTGCGAACCGCCTTTTTCGGGCCTATTTGGGCCGGGCGCGCTTCACGTGCGCATCGGGGCGCGAGAGCCGGCCTGCGCGCAGCTCGCCCACGGCCACCGCCAGGGCCTGGGCAGCGCCACGGATCTCGGCCTGCATGGCCGTGTCCCGGTCCAGCACCTCATGGCTTTCGGCATAGCTTTCGTAGTAGCCGATGTAGCGGTCCAGGCGGGCGGCCTGGCCGGCGTCGATGAAGCCCATCCAGTCGAGCCAGTCCGACAGGCCGCGGCGCGTCATCTCGATGCCGGCCACGTCGCCGTGCACGGCCAGGGCGTAGGTGCGGCCCTCCAGGTGCTTGGGGTAGCCCCAGCCGGCCAGCTCCAGCGCCTTGGCCTCGGCAGACTTCTTGCCGTGGGTGCTGGTGGGGTCGGGGTTGCCGCCGTCAGCGCAGACCAGGCGGTCGATCATGAGCTTGAGCGGGCTGGGCGCCTGGTACCAGTACACGGGGGTGATGATCATCACGCCGTGTGCGGCGGTCCAGCGTTCGTAGATCTCGTTCATCCAGTCGCCGGTCTGGCGTGTGGCATGGTTGGGGTAGCAGCTGCACGGGAAGTGGCACAGCGGCATGGCCGTGGAGACGCAGCCCTTGCAAGGGTGGATGTGGCGCCCGTAGTCGGAGGTGACGCGGCTCAGGTCGAGCAGGTCGATCTCGATGTGTTCGGCGGCCAGCACGTCGCGCGCCATGTTCAGCATGCGCCAGCTCTTGGAGATCTCGCCGGGGCAGGTGCCGTCGTTGCGGGCCGAGCCGCAGACCAGCAGCACGCGCGAGGGGCTGGCGGGGTCGGCCCAGCGCTGGCGCGCCGCGTCGATGCGCTCCTTGGCCTCGAGCCAGTCGACCGACAGGTCGTAGTCGGGGTCGGCGTAGCCGGGCCCGGCCTTGCGCGTGCGCGGCGCCTTGCGGTTGTCGTCGTAGTTGCGCCAGGCGATGGCCTCGATGCGGTCCAGGGCGTCGCCGGCCTCGTCGGCAAAGCGCGGGTCCTGGAAGTCGAGAAGAAAGCGTTCGCGGAATTCGGCGCGGTCCAGGGGCTTCGGGGCCTGGCCGGTGCGCGCCCGTGGGGGTGTGGGGCTTGTCATGGAGAAAATTCGACCACCGGCCGCCCGGCGGCTCTATCGGACAAGGCGCCGACTTGATCTGCGGCAAGGGCTTGACCTTGACACCATGGCAAGCTGTAACTTCCAGGCCATGAGCACAACCCTTTCCCCTTCCCCCTCTGCTGCAGCGCAGCAGCAGTTCGACCTAGGCATCGGCGGCATGACCTGCGCGAGCTGTGTGGGCCGCGTGGAGCGCGCGCTGCGCAAGGTGCCGGGCGTGCAGGACGCGGCCGTGAACCTGGCCACCGAATCGGCCCGTGTGGCCATGGCGGTGCCCGAGGGCAGCGATGCCGCGGCGCTGCAGGCGCGGCTGCGCCGTGCCGTGCGCGATGCCGGCTATGAGCCGCTGGCGCCGGGGCAGGCCGATGCGGCCGAGGACCTGTCGCCCTGGGCCGGCTTCCTGCCGGTGGGCGTGGGGCTGGCGCTGTCGGCCCCGCTGGTGCTGCCCATGGCGGGCGATCTCTTCGGGCAGGACTGGATGCTGCCCGCGTGGCTGCAGTTCGCGCTGGCCACGCCGGTGCAGTTCATCCTGGGGGCGCGCTTCTACAGGGCGGGCTGGCACGCGCTGAAGGCGCTGACGGGCAACATGGACCTGCTGGTGGCGCTGGGCACCAGCGCGGGCTGGGGCCTGTCGGTGTGGCTGTGGCTCACGGCGCATGCTGGCCATGCGCCGCACCTGTACTTCGAGGCCTCGGCCGTGGTGGTCACGCTGGTGCTGCTGGGCAAGTGGCTGGAGGCACGCGCCAAGCGCCAGACCACCACCGCCATCCGCGCGCTGCACGCGCTGCGGCCCGACGTGGTGCACCTGCTGGGCAAGGCCGGTGAGGTGGACGTGCCCGTGGCCGAGGTGCTGGTGGGCGACCGGCTGGTGGTGCGCCCGGGCGAGCGCATCCCCGTGGACGGCACGGTGCACGAGGGCCACACGCAGGTGGACGAGTCCATGCTGACCGGCGAACCCCTGCCCGTGGCGCGCGAGGTGGGTGCGCCGCTCACGGGCGGGTCGATCAACGGCGATGGCCGCATCGTGATGGCGGTGACGGCCGTGGGTGCCGAGACGGTGCTGGCGCACATCATCCGCCTGGTGGAGGATGCGCAGGCCGCCAAGGCGCCGCTGCAGCGGCTGGTGGACAAGGTCTCGGCCGTGTTCGTGCCGGTGGTGCTGGCGATTGCGCTGGCCACCTTGCTGGGCTGGCTGTGGGCCGGCGCGGGCCTGGAGGCGGCGCTGATCCACGCGGTGGCGGTGCTGGTGATCGCCTGCCCCTGCGCGCTGGGCCTGGCCACGCCGGCCGCCATCATGGCGGGCACGGGGGTGGCGGCGAAGCATGGCATTTTGATCAAGGACGCGCAGGCCCTGGAGCGCGCGCACCAGGTGGACACGGTGGCCTTCGACAAGACCGGCACGCTGACCGTGGGGCAGCCGCGGGTGACGGCCTTCGAGGTGGTGCCGGGCGTGGACGAGGGCGAGGCCCTGGCGGCGGTCGCTGCGCTGCAGAGCGGCAGCGAACACCCACTGGCGCGCGCCGTGGTGCGGGCCGCCCAGGCGCGGCAGTTGGTGGTACAGGCCCCCGGTGCGGTGCGTGCCGTGCCCGGGCGCGGCACGGAGGGCGAGGTGCAGGGCGCCAGCGTCCTGGTGGGCAGCCTGCGCTGGATGCAGGAGCTGGGGGTCGACCTGGGGCCCCTGGCAGCGCGTGCCCAGGCCCTGCAGGCCGAAGGCGCCACCGTCTCGGCCATGGCCGAGCGCACGGCCCAGGGCCTGGCCTTGCGCGCGCTGCTGGCGTTTGGCGATGAGCCCAAGCGGGGTGCGCGCGAGGCGCTGGCGGCCTTGAAGGCCCGCGGCATCCGCACGGTGATGGTCTCGGGCGACAACCGCGGCGCGGCCGAGGCGATGGCGCGCCGACTGGGGCTCGATGCGGCAGCGGGCGAGGTGATGGCCGAGGTGCTGCCGGGCGACAAGGCGGCGCGGGTGGCTGCATTGCAACAGGGAGGCCATGTGGTGGCCATGGTGGGCGACGGCGTGAACGATGCGCCGGCCCTGGCCGCCGCCGACGTGGGCATGGCCATGGGCAACGGCACGGACGTGGCCATGCATGCGGCAGGCATCACGCTGATGCGCGGCGACCCCCGGCTGGTGGCGGCAGCGCTCGACATTTCGCACCGCACGGTGCAAAAGATCCGCCAGAACCTGTTCTGGGCCTTCGCCTACAACGTGGCCGGCATCCCGCTCGCGGCCCTGGGCTACCTGAGCCCGGTGGTGGCGGGCGCCGCGATGGCACTCAGCTCGGTGAGCGTGATGGCGAATGCCCTCTTACTCAAGCGCTGGCGCATGTGATAAACACGTATGGCGCATGGTCACACATGTCTGGCAAACTGCAACGTTTTGTTGCAGTCGGGCGGACACGGGGGCAGGGTGCCTTGCATGGCAGGGTATCCCTTGCAGTCCGGCACCGGCACACACACCAATGAAG
Organism: Acidovorax sp. CF316; assembly: GCF_000276605.1. Taxonomy (GTDB): domain Bacteria; phylum Pseudomonadota; class Gammaproteobacteria; order Burkholderiales; family Burkholderiaceae_C; genus Acidovorax. Next base: position 4,030 of record NZ_AKJX01000107.1, read on the forward strand.
GATGACAGACATGAATCTATTCGCGCTCATGCGGCAGTTCACCATTCGGTTCCGAATGCTGGGCGCCATTGCCGTGGTGCTGGGGCTGCTGGGCCTGCTCGGAGGGGCCGGCATGCTGGGCATGTTCCGCATTGCGGCGCTCAGCGAGGACTTCATGTCCCACTCGTTTGCCGAAGTCGGCCACATGGCCGAGCTGCGCGGCGAGATGGGCACCATCCGCCAGCTCGAGAAGGACATGATCATCGGCTACGAGAAGCCCGAGGTCGTGAAGGCTGCACACGCCAAGTGGCTGGCCAGCCAGGACAAGGCCAAGAAGGTCGCGGCCCAACTGCTCGAAGGGCCTGAGGACGCGAACAATGCGGTGGTGCGCGACATCATCAAGCGCCTGGACAGTTACCGCGAGCAGTTCGCGCATGTGGCGCGCCAGCTCGAAGCTGGTGGCTACGACACGGCCACCATCGCCAACCGCATGAGCGGCAAGGCCGTGGCCGAGTTCGACCAGGCCGACAAGCTCATGGTGCAGCTCGACACGGTGCTGCGCGCCGACGTGACCCAGGCCGTGGAACAACAGGGCAAGGTGACCAGCCAGACCAAGTGGCTGTTCGTGCTGGCCGTGCTGATCACCGTGGTGGTGGTGGTGCCGCTGACGCTGTTGAACATGATCTCCATCTGCAACCCGCTGGCTGATGCGCGCCGCATGGCGCAGGCGATTGCCGGGGGCGACCTGTCGCAGCCTATCGTGGCCGACGGCAAGGACGAGGTGGCCGACCTGCAGCGCGCGCTGGGCGACATGCAGCAGGGCCTGGGCGCGCTCGTGGCGCAGGTGCGCGATGCCAGCGGCAACATCGCCACGGCCAGCCAGGAGATCGCCACCGGCAACCAGGACCTGTCGCAGCGCACCGAGCAGACGGCCAGCAACGCGCAGGAGGCCGTGGCCTCGCTGTCGCAGCTGACCTCCACCGTGCAGCAGACGGCATCGTCCTCGCAGATGGCCAACCAGCTGGCGGCCTCGGCCTCCAACACCGCCACGCGCGGTGGCTCGGTGGTGCAGCAGGCCGTGGCCAGCATGCAGGAGATCTCGGCATCGAGCCGCAAGATCGGCGACATCATCGGCCTGATCGACTCCATCGCCTTCCAGACCAACATCCTGGCGCTGAATGCGGCCGTGGAAGCCGCCCGTGCGGGCGAGCAGGGCCGTGGCTTTGCCGTGGTGGCGTCGGAAGTGCGCAGCCTGGCCCAGCGCTCGGCCGCTGCGGCCAGCGACATCAAGGGCCTGATCCACAACAGCGTGACCGCCGTGGACGGCGGCGTGCGCCACGTGGAAGACGCGGGCACAGCCATGAAGGAGATCGTGGCCAGCGTGCAGCGCGTGGGCGACATCATCGGCGAGATCACGGCGGCGGCCACCGAGCAGTCGGCCGGCATCGGCCAGGTGAACCAGTCGGTGGGCGAGATCGACCGCATGACGCAGCAGAACGCGGCGCTGGTGGAAGAGTCCGCCGCGGCGGCCGAGTCGCTGCGCGAGCAGGCGGCGCGCCTGTCGGAGGTGGTGCAGCAGTTCCAGCTCGCCGAGTCGATGGGCCATGGCGGCCATGGTGGCGGCCCGGTGGCACAGCCGCAGCGCCCTGCAGCGCTGCGCGCGCCCGCGGCCTCGCGCCAGCTGCTGGCACGCTGACGCAGCCCCACGGCTGCCGCCAGGGCAAGGCCCCGCACGCTTCGGCGAGCGGGGCCTTTTTCATGGGGCTTTCATTGACCTGCGTCAGGTCGGCCCGGGCACCGGCATGGCACCCTTGGGTCCATGGAAATTTTGGGAGCAAGGCCATGCCTCATGCCAGTGTGCGGACCATCCGCGACGAGCACGCGTCGCTGGCAGCGGTGCTGCGCTCGCTGCAGTTGATGCTGGACCGGGGGCCGGCCGATGCACCGGCCGCGTTCTTCGATGTGATGCGCGCGATGCTGTTCTACATCGACGAGTTTCCCGAGCGCCAGCATCACCCCAAGGAGTCGCAGTGGCTGTTCCCGCGCGTGGCCGAGCGCGCACCCGAGGCGGCAGCGGCCATTGCGCAGCTCGAGCGCGAGCATGCGGGCGGCGAGGCCGCGGTGCGCGAACTGCAGCACCTGCTGCTGGCCTGGGAGCTGCTGGGAGAAACGCGGCGCAGCGCCTTCGAGGAGGCCCTGCAGCGCTATGTGGCCTTCTACCTGGAGCACATGCGGATCGAGGAAACCGTGGTGCTGCCCGCAGCCCATGCACACCTGGAGGCGCAGGACTGGGCGGCCGTGGATGCGGCGTTTGCCAGCAACGCCAATCCGCTGGCGCAGGGGCCGGCCCGCGATGGGGCCTATGACCGCCTGTTCACCCGCATCGTGATGCGGGCCCCCAGCCCGATAGGGCTGGGGTAGATACTTACGTCGCCTCAGCGAGCGTGGGGTAATCGGTATAGCCCTTTTCGCCGCCGCCGTAGAAGGTGCTCTGGTCCCAGGCGTTGAGCGGGGCCTTCTTGCGCAGGCGCTCGACCAGGTCGGGGTTGGCGATGTACAGCTTGCCGAAGGCCACGATGTCGGCCGAGCCATCGGCCACGGCCTGCTCGGCCAGGCCGGCGTCGTAGGCGTTGTTGGTCATCCAGGCACCCTTGCCGCCGGCTGCGCGGTAGGCGGCCTTGAGGGCGGCGTAGTCGAAGGGGCGGTCGGGCAGCTCGCGCGGGCCGCCGGTGGCGCCTTCGATCACGTGGATGTAGGCCAGGCCCAGCGGGGCGAGCTGGCGCACCACGTAGTCGAACAGGGGCTGCGGGTCCGCGTCTACGATGTCGTTGGCAGGCGTGACGGGCGACAGGCGGATGCCGACCTTGCCGCCGCCCACGGCGTCGACTGCGGCGCGCGTGGCTTCGAGCAGCAGGCGGGCGCGGTTCTCGATGCTGCCGCCGTAATCGTCGGTGCGCTGGTTGGCACCGGTCTTGAGGAACTGGTCGAGCAGGTAGCCGTTGGCGCCGTGGATCTCCACACCATCGAAGCCGGCGGTCTCCACGGCGTTGCGGGCGGCGGCGGCGTAGGCGTGCACGATGCCGGGCAGCTCTGACGCGTCGAGCGCGCGCGGCTGCGAGGTGGGCGCGAAGCTGCCCTTGCCGGTCTCACGGTCGATCAGGTAGGTCTTGGACTTGGCGATGAGGGCTGAGGGCGCCACGGGGGCGCCGCCATCGGGCTGCAGGTCGTTGTGCGAGATGCGGCCCACGTGCCACAGCTGGGTCACGATCTTGCCGCCGGCCTCGTGCACGGCCGCGGTGACCTTCTTCCAGGCATCGAGCTGCTCGGTGCCGTACAGGCCCGGCACGTCGGCATAGCCCTGGCCCTGGTGGCTGATGGCCGTGGCCTCGGTGATCAGCAGGCCGGCGCTGGCGCGCTGTGCGTAGTAGGTGGCCGTGATCTCGGCCGGCACGGCATTGGGCGCCCGGTTGCGCGTGAGCGGTGCCATGGCGATGCGGTTGGCCAGGTGGATGTCACCGACCTGGATGGGATCGAAAAGCGAAGGTGTGGACATGCGGTGGTGCTTTCTTTCGTGTTGGAGGAAGGCCGCGGAGGCCGGGAAAGATGGACAAGCCTAGTCGCAAATCGTGAAGCCTGCAGTGGACCGCTGTAACCAAGGGCAAGGGATTTGTGCTATTTCCGGGCGCCCGGGGCGACAGCCTGGCGATGCCCTGCGCGGCACAATGGCCGCCATGAGCAACGACGTTCCAGCGCCTTCTTCCCACCTGCTGCGCAACGGCCTGTGGCTGGCGGTGGCGCTGTCCATGGGGGCTGCCGTCTCGCTCGGCATCACGCGCTTTGCCTACGCGCTGCTGCTGCCGCCCATGCGCGCCGACCTGGCCTGGTCGTACACGCTGGCCGGGGCCATGAACACGGTGAATGCACTGGGCTACTTGCTGGGCGCACTGGCCACCCCCTGGCTGCTGCGCCGCCTGGCGCCCGGCACGGTACTCGTGGCAGGCTCGGTGCTGGCCACGGTGTTCATGGGGCTGTGCGGCTTTTTCGTGGAGGCTGCCCCGCTGCTGCTGCAGCGCCTGCTGGCGGGGGTGGCGAGCGCGCTGGTCTTCGTCTGCGGCGGCCTGCTCGCGGCGCGGCTGGGGGCGCAGCAGCCCGGGCGCAGCGGGCTGCTGCTGGGCCTGTACTACGGCGGCACGGGCTGGGGCATCAGCCTCTCGGCGGTGCTGGTGCCGGCGGTGCTGGCCACCGCACCGGGCCCGCACCCCTGGGCCTGGGCCTGGTGGGCGCTGGCCCTGGCCTGCGTGGCGGCCACGCTGGTGCTGCTGTGGCCGGCGCGGGCGCTGCAGGCCCTGGCGGCACCGGTTGCAGCCGCATCCTCGGCGCAGGCGGCGACCGGTGGCATGCGCTGGGCGCCCTTTGCCCCGGCGCTGCTGGGCTATGGCCTGTTCGGCGTGGGCTATATCGGCTACATGACCTTCGTGGTGGCGCTGCTGCGCGAGCAGGGAGCGAGCGGCACGGCCGTGACCTGGTTCTATGCGCTGCTGGGCCTGGCGGTGGTGCTGTCCTCGCGCATCTGGGCGGGCCTCCTGGACCGCAGCCGCGGCGGGCAGGCGCTGGCGCTGCTCAACGGCCTGCTGGGCGTGGCCACGGTGCTGCCGGCGCTGACCTCCGCCTGGCCGGTGGTGCTGGCCTCGGGCCTGCTGTTCGGGGCGGTGTTCCTGTCGGTGGTGGCCTCCACCACGGCGCTGGTGCGCCACAACCTGCCGCAGGCGCTGTGGGCCAGCGGCATCAGCGCCTTCACCATCGTCTTCGCGGCCGGGCAGATCGTGGGGCCCACGGTGGTCGGCTGGATCGCCGACGGCCCCGGCGGCCTGGCACGCGGGCTGGTGTTCTCGGCCTGTGCGCTGTGGGCAGGGGCGCTGGTGGCGTCGCGGCAGAAGCCGCTGGCCCCTGCCGCGTAGCCACCGATAGACGCTTTTCGCATATCCAAGCGCGAAAGCAGTGCAAGGCGCCGGGGCCCCTGCTGCCTAGAATTTTTCTCTCATGCCGGGTGCGCGCGCCCGGTCGATTCCCATGGATCCCCGAGAGGACACATTCCCGATGGCAACACGCAGAACAAGCATCCAGGCCGCGGCCCTGTTGATGGGCACGGTACTGGGCTTCGGCGCCCTGGCGCAGACCCGCGAGGTGGTGATCGGCTACCAGGACATGGTGGTGCCGTGGCGCCATGCGCAGGAGACCCGCGAGGTCGAGAAGCGCACGGGCTACAAGGTCACCTACCGCAAGCTGGGCAGCGGCGCCGAGGTGGTGCGCGCGCTGGCCTCGGGGGCCATCCACATCGGCGAGGCGGGTTCCTCGCCGTTCGCCTCGGCCATTTCGCAGGGCGTGCCCATCGAGGTGTTCTGGGTGCTGGACAACATCAACGATGCCGAGGCCCTGGTGGCGCGCAACGGCGCGGGCGTGAACAGCCTGGCCGACTTGAAGGGCAAGAAGATCGGCCTGCCCTACGTCTCGACCACGCACTTCCACGCGCTGGTGGCGCTGCAGGACGCGGGCGTGGACCCCAAGGGCGTGCAGATCCTGAACCTGCGCCCGCCCGAGATCCTGGCGGCCTGGGAGCGCGGCGACATCGACGCCACCTTCGTCTGGGACCCGGTGCTGGCCAAGGTCAAGGGCAACGGCAAGGTCATCGTGACCTCGGGCCAGATCGCCGCCAAGACCGGCAAGGCGACCTTCGACGGCCTGGCCGTGACCAAGGCCTTCGCCAAGGAGCACGACGCCTTCCTCGCGCAGTTCGTGCAGGTGCTGGCCGATGCCGACAAGGCCTACACCGGCAACAAGGCCGCGTGGAATGCCGATGCGGCCGAGGTCAAGTCCCTGGCCAAGTGGAGCGGGGCCGAGGCACCCACCGTGCCCGCCAGCCTGGCGCTGTACGCCTTCGTGCCGCCCACCGAGCAGGCATCGAACCAGTGGCTGGGCGGCGGCAAGGATTCGGGCGTGGCCAAGTCGCTGGCGGCCACGGCGGCCTTCCTCAAGGAGCAGGGCACCATCCAGAACGTGCTGCCCGACTACGCCGTGGGCGTGAACCCGGCCTGGGTCCGGCGTGCCAAATGACACTGCCGGCATCGCCACAGCCCCGGGCGGGCTGCGGATCACCGGCCTGAACGTGCGCTATGCGGGCGCGCGCCAGGCCCCATCGCCCGTGCTCGCGCTGCAGGACGTGGATCTCGATATCGCCCAGGGCGAGCTCGTGGTGGCGCTCGGCGCCTCGGGCTGCGGCAAGACCACGCTGCTCAACTGCATCGCGGGCTTCACCGAGGCCTCCTCGGGCCGCATCACGCTGCATGGGCGCGAGGTGACGGGCCCCGGTGCCGAGCGCGGCGTGGTGTTCCAGAAGCATGCGCTCATGCCCTGGCTCAACGTGGTCGACAACGTGGCGCTGGGCCTGCGCCTGCGCGGCGTGCCGCGCGCGGAGCGGCGCCAGCGGGCCGCCGACAAGCTGGCCCTGGTGGGCCTGGAGGGCTTTGCCGAGGCACCCGTGTGGCAGCTGTCGGGCGGCATGCAGCAGCGCGTGGGCATTGCCCGCGCCCTGGCCAGCGACCCCGACGTGCTGCTCATGGACGAGCCGCTGGGCGCGCTCGACGCCTTCACGCGCGAATCGCTGCAGGAGCTGGTGCTGCAGCTGTGGGAGCGCACCGGCAAGACCCTCTTCTTCATCACCCACGACGTGGAGGAGGCGCTGTTCCTGGCCTCGCGCCTCATCGTGATGACGCCGCGCCCGGGCCGCATCGCGCAGCAGCATGCGCTGGACTTCAACCGCCAGCACCTGGCGGGTCGGCCCGCGCGGGCCGTGAAGTCGGACCCGCAGTTCATCGCCTGGCGCGAGCGCGTGCTGGACTGGATCGCGCCGAGCGTGGCGAACGGGGAGCCGGCCCATGCCTGACGCCATGAGCCAGATCCTGGTGATACCGGGCATCGGCCGCGATGCACCCGGGGCCGCCGTGCCGGTGGAGCCCGCCACGCCGCCGCTGCCGCGTGCCGTCGCGCCCTTTCGGCTGCCCGGCAGCGGGCCCAGCCAGGCCATCAGCGCTGCCACCGTGGCGGCGCTGGTGGCGCTGTGGTGGCTGGCCACCCAGCGCGGCTGGGTGCCGCCGCTGTTCCTGCCCGCACCCGAGGCCGTGCTGCGCGCCTTCGGCGATGCCTGGCGCGGCAATATCCAGGGCGGTGAGCCGCTGTGGAAGCACCTGCAGTGGAGCGCGATCCGCGTGTTCGGCGCGTTCGCGCTGGCCGCCGCCACGGCCGTTCCGGTGGGCATCGCCATGGGTGTGAGCCGCGTGGCGCGCGGCGTGTTCGACCCGCCCATCGAGTTCTACCGCCCGCTGCCGCCGCTGGCCTACCTGCCGCTGATCGTGATCTGGCTGGGCATCGACGAGGCGTCCAAGATCCTGTTGATCTACCTGGCGTGTTTTGCGCCCATCGCGCTGGCCGCCAAGGCCGGCGTGCGCAGTGCCAGCGTGGAGCAGATCAATGCCGCGCTGTCGCTGGGCGCGAGCCGCTGGCAGCTGGTGTGGCATGTGATCGTGCCGGCCGCGCTGCCCGAGATCATGGTGGGCCTGCGCATCGCCATCGGCTTCGGCTGGACCACGCTGGTGGCCGCCGAGATGGTGGCGGCCACCGTCGGGCTGGGGCAGATGGTGCTCAACGCCTCCAACTTCCTGCGCACCGACGTGGTGGTGATGGGCATCCTGGTCATCGGCCTGGTGGCCTGGACCTTCGACTGGCTGATGCGCTGGCTGGAGCAGCGCTTCGTGCCCTGGAAAGGGCGTTGACCGCCCTTTCCAGAGGGCTGCTGCTTACTTGAGCAGGCCTTCGGCCTTCATGGCTTCCTGCACGGCGGGGCGGGCGGCCACGCGGTCGCGGTAGGCCGCCAGGTGGGTGAAGGCCGAGATGTCCACGTTGGTGGGTTTGGCCCAGTTGGTCACGGTGAACAGGTAGCCGTCGGCCACGGTGAACTGCTCGCCCATCACGTACTGCTTGTCGGCCAGCTGGCCGTCCACCCACTGCAGGCGCTGCAGCAGCTTCTCGCGCGCCATGGTCTTGTATTCCTCGGGCGTGGCGGGGTTGAACAGGGGGCTGAAGCCCTTGTGGATTTCGGTGCCGATGAAGGTCAGCCACTCCTGCAGGCGGTAGCGCTGCAGCGAGCCGTTCTGGGGCGCCAGCATCTTCAGCGGCACCTGGTCGGCGATGTACTGCACGATGGCCGGGCCTTCGCGCAGGCGCGTGCCATCGTCCAGCTCCAGCATGGGCACGTAGCCCAGCGGGTTGATGGTGTAGTAGTCCGTGCCATCCTGCAGCTTGTGGCTCTTGGTGCTGGCCAGCACGGGGGTGTAGGCCAGGCCCGCCTCGTGCAGGGCGATGTGCGGGGACAGGGAGCAGGCGCCAGGAGAGTAGTAGAGCTTCATTTTTGGTTCCTCTGGGTTGAATGCGGCAGGAACCCCCGATCCTATGCGCTGCGCCCGTCTTTTGCATGACCTGGCCGGTAAAGGCGGCAGGCAGATGTCAGCTGTCGTAACCGGGCGCGTCGCGCTGCGCCTTGCGCAACAGTGACGGCCAGACGAAGGCGCCGCCCAGACCACCGGTCTGCACGCGCATGGCCTGGGCCACGCCGCTCACGATCTGCGGGTCCACCGGGTTGAGCTCGCCGCCGGCCTGGGCGTCGATCTGGATGCGGCAGGTGTTCTCGAAGGTGTACATCGACAGGAAGGCATCGGCGATCGACTTGCCCACCGTGAGCAGGCCGTGGTTGCGCAGCATGAGGAAGTTGGCCTCGCCCAGGTCGGCCTGCAGGCGCGGCTTTTCCTCGTCGCGAAAGGCCACGCCCTCGTAGCTGTGGTAGGCCAGCGAGGCGAGCACGAAGGTGCTTTGCTGGCTGATGGGCAGCACGCCGCATTTCTGCGCGCTCACGGCCACACCCGCGCGGGTGTGGGTGTGCAGCACGCACTGCGCGTCGGCCCGGGCCTCGTGCACGGCGCTGTGGATCACGAAGCCGGCCGGGTTCACGGGGAAGGGCGAGTCGTGCAGCTTGTTGCACTGCATGTCGACCTTGATCAGGCTCGATGCCGTGATCTCGTCGAACATCAGGCCGTAGGGGTTGATCAGGAACTGGTGCTCGGGGCCCGAGACCGACTCGGGCAGCTTGGCGCTGATGTGGGTGAACACCAGGTCGCTCCAGCCGTACAGCGCCACCAGGCGGTAGCAGGCGGCCAGGTCGCAGCGCAGCTGCCACTCTTCGGGGCTGACGCTTTCTTGCAGGGAGGGGATGGCGATCATGGGGCGTGTCTCCTGGAATGTCTTGTAAGGGAAGCCCACTGTAGGCCGCCTGCGCGGCGGGCGCTGTCAGGCAGGCTACACAAGCCGCAGAAAGTCAGGGTGCCGCAGCGCCGGTCTCGTAGAGGGCGGGAAAGTAGCGCTCCATGAGCGACTGGGGGCGCAGCGGCGCGGTGAAGCCGAAACCGGCGTACAGGCCATGGGCGTCGCCGGTGGCCAGGGTGAAGCGGCGCAGGCCCTGCAGGTCGGGGTGGTCCATGACGGACTACTAGTCCACTGAAACCGAGAAATCGGCTGTGCGCCGGGGTGGCAGCGGGATGCAGCGCAAGGCGCGGGCTGCGGCCAAGGCTGGCCGCCTTGGC
>NZ_AKJX01000108.1 GCF_000276605.1 Acidovorax sp. CF316
GGCGGTTCGGCAGGCCCCTGCCACGCCAGACCCCGAAGCCGTGCCCAAGGACGGCTTCGGCGGCCGCCAGGCGTTGGCGGCGCCGCCGGCCCAGGTCTGGCAGGCCATCCTCGATGCACAGAACCTGCAGGCCAGCATCCCCGGCTGCGAAGCGCTGGTGCAGCGCAGCGCCACCGACTACGAGGCCACGGTCAAGGTCGGCCTGGGCCCGTTGTCGGTGCGTTTCAAGAGCGAGGTCACACTGCGCGACCTGCAGCCGCCGCGCGCGCTGACCATGGTCTTCGTGGGCCAGGCCGGCGCCCTGGGCAGCGGCCAGGGCACGGCGCGTGTGCGCTTCGAGCCCACCGGCGACGGCGGCACGGTGCTGCACTGGTGGGTGCAGGTGCAACTCAGCGGGCGCCTGGCGCAGTTCGGCAACCGGCTGGTCGAGGCCAGCTCGCGCAAGCTCAGCGAAGAGTTCTTCGAGCGCTTCGCCCGGGTGCTGGGCGTGCCTGCCGGTCACCTGCCTCCTCCTTCCCCGTGGCACAGGCTGCAGCGCCTGCTGGCGCGGTGGTTTTCCCTGTCTCGAAAGTGAGTGTTCCCATGCCCTACCAACCGGCCGATCTGGCCTACGATCACTACAGCAAGCCCCTGAACTTCCAGCAGTGGCTCGATGCCCACAGCGCGCGCCTGCAGCCGCCCGTGGGCAACCAGCAGATCTGGAAGAACGCCGACCTGGTCTGCACCGTGGTGGGCGGCCCCAACGAGCGCACCGACTTCCACGACGACCCCTACGAGGAGTACTTCCACCAGTTCAAGGGCAATGCCTCGCTGCTGATCGCCGACCGCGGCAAGTTCGAGCGCGTGCACCTGCGCGAGGGCGACATCTTCCTGTTGCCCGCGCACGTGCGCCACTCGCCCCAGCGGCCCGAGCCGGGCAGCCTGTGCACGGTGGTGGAGCGCAACCGGCCGGTGGGCTCGATCGACGCCTTCGAGTGGTACTGCGCCGCCTGCGGCGGCCTGGTGGTGCGCAGCGAGCTGCAGCTCACGAGCATCGTCGAGGATCTGCCGCGCACCTACACCGCGTTCTACGATTCGGCACCGGCCGAACGCACCTGCGCGCACTGCGGCGAGGTGCACCCGGGCCGCGACTGGCGCAGCTGGCATGCGCGCTGTGGGGCACATTTCCCCGGTACGGCCGCATGACAGGGCACCGTTCACCGCTGCGGCTTGCCGTGGTCGGCTTTGGTGCCATCGGCCAGGCCCTGGCGCAGGAACTGGCGGGCGATGACCGTGTGCACCTGGCGCAGGTCATCGTGTCCCCGGCTTCCCTCGCGGCCGCCCAGGCGGCTTGCGCGGCGCTCGCGCCGCAGGTGCGCGTGGCCAGCACGCTGGATCTCGGGCCGGTGCAGCGCCCCGATCTCGTCGTCGAATGCGCGGGCCATGCGGCGGTGCTGGCCCATGTGGTGCCCGCACTGCAGGCCGGCATCCCCTGCGCCATGGCCTCGGTGGGCGCATTGCACGACGCAGACCTGCTGACGCGGCTGGAGGCTGCCGCGCAGGAGGGCGGAACCCGGCTGCAGCTGGTGTCCGGTGCCATCGGCGCCATCGACGCATTGGCAGCGGCGCGCTTCGGCGGGCTCGACGAGGTGACCTACGTGGGGCGCAAGCCGCCGCTGAGCTGGGCGGGCACGCCGGCCGAGCAGGCCTTCGACCTGGCCCGCCTGGTGGCACCGCAGGTCATCTTTCGCGGCAGCGCGCGCGAAGCGGCACGGCAGTTCCCGAAGAATGCCAACGTAGCGGCCACGGTGTCGTTGGCGGGTCTGGGGCTGGATCGCACCCAGGTGGAGCTGGTGGCCGACCCGGGCGTCACCCGCAACGTGCACGCCGTCATCGCGCGCGGCGCCTTCGGTCGGCTGGAACTGCAGATGGAGAACCTGCCGTTGGCTGCCAACCCCAAGACCTCGGCCCTCACGGTCTACAGCCTTGTGCGCGCTGTGCATAACGCCGCGGTGGGCATCGCCATCTGAAGAGTCAGCCTGCCTTGTCGTTCATCCAGTTCAAGTCCAGCGGCCGGTCCTCGAACTCGGTGTTGAGCACCACGGTGCTGGTGGTGCGGGCCACGCCGGCAATCGCCTTGATCTCGTAGATCACATCCTCCAGCGCGCGCGCATGCGTGGTGCGGATCTTGGCCAGGAAGTCGTACTCGCCGGCCACGCTGTGCAATTCCTCCACCTGGGGCATGGCGCGCAGGCGTGGCGCCACGTCGCGGCAGTGGATGCCGCCATCGTTGCGGATGGCGACGAAGGCCGTGAAGTTCAGCCCCACGCGCTCGTGGTCCACGCTGATCGAGAAGCGGCGGATCACGCCCTTGTCCAGCATCTTCTTCACCCGCTCATGCACAGCCGCCGTCGACAGGCCCACTTCGGCCCCGACGTCGGCGTATGAACGTCGGCCATCGGTGCCCAAGGCAGAAATAATTCTGGCGTCTATCTCATCTGTCTGAATATTTGCTTGCATAAGCGCATGAATTTGGTAAAAATTCCGAAATCCCTGTGATTTCCATAAATTTTCCGGTCAGGTGAAGAATATGCCGACATTTTTCAATGCGCAAGCAGGTAACCGCCGTGTGTGGGCTATCGCCATCGCCTTGCTGCTGGTGTACATCGTCTGGGGCACCACCTATTTCGCCATCGGCATCGCGGTGCAGACCATGCCGCCGCTGCTGATGAATGCCATCCGTTTCCTTTGTGCCGGGGCCATCATGCTGGCGGTGGCGCTGTGGCAGGGCCATGCCCTGCCCACGGCCGTGCAGTGGCGCAACTCGGCCGTGGTCGGCGGCTGCATGGTGTTCCTGGCGATGAACCTCATGGGCTTTGCGCAGAAGATGGGCATCGGCTCGGGCCTCATGGCCACGGTGGTCACTACCATGCCGATGTGGCTGGCCCTGTGGTCGCGCTGGGGCGGCGAGCGCGTGCCCGCCACCAGCTGGATCGGGCTGGCCCTGGGCGTGATTGGGGCGCTGCTGCTGGCGATGGAGGGCGACTTCTCGGCCACCTGGCTGGGCGCGCTGCTGGCCTTTGGCGCGCCGCTGTGCTGGAGCATCGGCTCCTACGCATCGCGCCGCCTGTCCCTGCCCGCACCGGCCATGGCCTCGGCCGCGCAGTGGTTCACGGGCGGGGCCATGGGCCTGGTGGTGGCGCTGTGCTTCGAGCCCGTGAGCGCGCTGGGCCAAGTCAGCGCCAAGTCCTGGGCGGCCTGGGTGTACCTGCTGTTCTTCGGCACGCTGGTGGCGCTCAACGCCTACCTGTGGCTGCTGCAGAACACCTCGGCTGCGCTGGCCGGCAGCTACTCCTTCGTGAACCCCGCCGTCGCCCTGCTGGTGGGCGTGGCGCTGGGCGGCGAGCTGCTCACGGGCTGGGTGTATGCCGCGCTGCCGCTGATCGGTGCGGCGCTGGTGTTCATCCTCTACGGCAAGGCCATCCAGGCGCGCTGGGCGCGCCGTGGGGCCTCAGTACCCTCAGGCGGCGCGCCTGTCCGCTGATGGGCTTCAAGGCGCTGCGGTGATGACCTCGATGTGGCTGAGGTTCGAGACCGAGCGGCTCTGCTTGACCTCGCCGGGCACGATCAGCCGCGCCATCCCGTTGGCGCCCAGGCCTTCTCCATTGGCGGCATAGGCGACCAGGGCGCCCTTGGCGCCAAATCCGGGGTCGATCTCGCCCAGTGACACCAGGGCCTTGTAGCCATCGCTGCCGGTGGCCACGGCCACCATGGCCAGCGTGGGGTTCTTGGCCGTGGCGTCGGTCTTCAGGCCGGTGCTGCCGTTCAGCAGCGTCCACAGGTTCACGCCGGTATAGGTGGTGCCCGCCACCGTGACCGTGCTGGCCGGCAGGGCCTGCAATGCGGCCAGGTCGAAACTCACGGGCTTGGTCACTGCGCCGGACACCGCCAAACTGCCGGACACGCCGCCACCCGCGGCCACTGCCGTGGAGCCCGAGGGCCGCACCTCCAGCCGCACGAGGTTGGAGACATAGCGCCCGCCCTTGACGTCACCGGGCGCCGTCACGCGGAAGGGGCCATCGGCGCTGGTCAGCGGGCCCGAGGTGCCGCTTTGCGTTTCGGCATAGGCCACCAGGCTGGCCTTGTTGCCGAATTCGGGGTTGATCTCGCCCATGCCGAAGGCCACGCGGTAGCCGTCACTGCCCGTGGCCAGCACATAGCGGTTCAGGCCATCGTTCTTACGGCTGGCGTCGAGGGTGATGCCTGCACCGCTCAGCACCGACCACAGCGTGGCGCCCGTGTAGGTGCGCGACTGCGCTCCGCTGCCGCTCGTGAACGTGACCGACTGCGTGACGGCCGTCTGGCGTTGCAGTGCGGCGGTGTCGTAGTTGCCGGCCCTGTCCACCGCCCCCTGGACGCGGATGGACGGCCCCTCGTCGCTGCCGCCGCAGGCCGCCAGGGCCAGCAGCAGGGTGGTGGCCAGGCCGACGGCCAGGAGTCGATGGGGACGTGGTGTCGTGGATTGCATGCGTTCTCCTCCATGTTGGTTCGCTATTCCATTTTGTCATAGCGAATTCATGGAGAGTGTGCATGCCGACTCTGCCGCGGCACGGCGTTGGGAAATGGCCGCGGGTTCAGGCGTCCGGGATGACGGCGGTCGCTTCGATCTCGATCTTGGCGCGCTCTTCCATCAGGCCGGCCACCTGCACGCAGGCCATGGCCGGGAAGTGCTTGCCCAGCACCTCGCGGTAGACCACGCCCAGTTCCTTCAAGCGGGCGTTGTACTCGTTGCGGTCCACCACGTACCAGGTCAGGCGCACCAGGTGCTCGGGGCCGGCGCCGCCGGCTTCGAGCACGGCGCGCACGTTGAGCAGGGTCTGGCGCGTCTGGGCGATGAAGTCATCGCTCTCGAACTGCTGCGCTGCATTCCAGCCGATCTGGCCGCCGGTGAAGATCATCGTGCCGCGCGCGGCCACGCCGTTGGCGTAGCCTTTGGGGGTGACCCAGCCAGGGGGTTGCAAGTGGGTGTTCATGGTGTCTTGGTGGTCGGGTTGGCAGCGGCGGACGCTGCTGCGGCTTCGCGCTGGCGCAGCCGAAAGCGCTGGAGTTTGCCAGTCTCGGTGCGCGGCAGCGAGGTGGCGAATTCCACCAGGCGCGGGTACTTGAACGGCGCGATGGTGGCCTTCACGTGGTCCTGCAGGGCCTTGGCCATGGCGGCGTCGCCCGTGTGGCCGGGCTTGAGCACGCAGAAGGCCTTGACCACCATGCCGCGCTCCTCGTCGGGTACGCCGATCACGGCGCACTCGGCCACGGCCGGATGGCGCAGCAGAGCGTCCTCGACCTCGGGTCCGCCGACGTTGTAGCCCGCGGTGATGATCATGTCGTCATCGCGCGCCTGGTAGAAGAAGTAGCCGTCCGCGTCCTGCACGAAGGCGTCGCCCGGGTAGTTCCAGCCGTCCTTCACGTACTTGGCCTGGCGCGGGTCGTCGAGGTAGCGGCAGCCCGTGGGGCCGACCACGGCGAGCTTGCCCACCGTGCCGCGCGGCAGTTCTTGGCCCTGGCCGTCCACCACCTTGGCCTCGTAGCCCGGCACCACCTTGCCGATGGCGCCGGCTCGGCTCTCGCCGCCCGCGGCCGAGATGAAGATGTGGAACATTTCGGTGGCGCCGATGCCGTCGGTCATGTCGATGCCCGTGGCCTCCTTCCACAGCTGGCGCGTGGCGTCGGGCAGGGCCTCGCCCGCGCTCACGCTAGTGCGCAGCGTGGGCAGGCCCAGCTGGCGTGCAAAGGGCGCCATCTGGCGGTAGAAGGTGGGCGCGGTGTAGCAGATGGTCACGCCGGCCTCGCGCATCAGGCGCACCATGGTCTCGGGCGTGTAGGGCTGGTCGGGGAAGTAGACGCTGGCCCCGGCCCACATCGGGAACACCAGCAGCCCGCCCAGGCCGAAGGTGAAGGCCAGCGGCGGCGAGCCCGCCACGATGTCCTCGGGCCGGGCGCGCAGCACATGGCGCGGCCAGGCCTCGCAGGCGGCCAGCACGTCGCGGTGCGTGTGCACGGCGGCCTTGGGTGCGCCCGTGGTGCCCGAGGTGAAGGCCATCAGCGCCACGTCGTCGGCCGCGGTCGGGCAGGCCGGCTGGTTGCCCGGCAGGGCCTGCGCGCGCGTCAGCAGGTCGCCTGCATCGGGCGCGGTGTGGAAGGGGACGATGGCCGCGAGCGCCGGGTGATCCGCCTGCGCCGCCTGCAGCTCGGCCAGCAGCCGGCCATCGCACAGCGCCAGCGTGGGCTGGGACCGCTCGATGATGCTGCCCAATTCCACCGCACGCAGCAGCGGCATGGTGGCCACCGCGACGAGGCCGGCATGCACCACGCCCAGCCAGGCCAGCGCCATCTCCACCGTGTTGCCGCCGCGCAGCAGCACGCGGTTGCCGGGCACCAGGCCATGCTCTTTCGTGAGCAGCTCGGCAATGCGCGCGGCCTCGGTACGTGCCTCGCGGTAGGTGTAGCTGCGCTGCGGGCCACGCAGCAGGGGCCGGTCGCCGTGGCCGGCGCGTTCGGCCTGGTCGAACAGGGCCTGCACCAGGTTGGCCTGGTCGGGGATCTGCAGCTCCGGTGCGCCGTAGCGCAGCGTGGGCAGGGCCTGCGCTGGCGGCAGGCGGTCGTGCACGAAATGGTCGGGCTGGGCGCTGGGGTGGGCCATGGGAATGCTCCTCTTCGATGGAGGTTCAGGACGCCTGCAGGGCGGCCTTGCCGATGATGAGCTGCTGCACTTCGGTCGCGCCCTCGTAGATGCGCAGCGAGCGGATGTCGCGGTACAGGCTCTCCACCTTGCTGCCCACTTCCACGCCGCGCCCGCCGTGCAGCTGCAGCGCCATGTCGATCACGCGCTGGGCGTTCTCGGTGGCGCTCATCTTGGCCATGGCCGCCTCTGCGGTGACCCGCGTACCGCCGCGCTTTTCGCCTTCGTCGCGCAGCCAGGCGGCGCGGTAGGTGAGCAGCGCCGCGCTGTCCACCAGCGCCGCCATCTCGCCGATGCGCGCCTGCGTGAGCTGGAAATCGGCCAGCGTCTGGCCGAACATGCGGCGCTGGCGCGCATGGTGCACGGCCTCGGCCAGCGCGCGCCGGGCCATGCCCAGGGCGGCGGCGGCCACCGAGGCGCGGAAGATGTCGAGGGTGCGCATGGCCAGCTTGAAGCCGCCGTTCAACTCGCCCAGCAGGGCCGTGGCCGGCACCTGGCAATCCGTGAAGGCCAGCGTGGCCAGCGGGTGCGGCGCCATCACGTGGATGTGCTGCGACGTGTCCAGGCCCTTGGCCGTGGCATCCACGATGAAGGCGCTGATGCCGCGCGTGCCGCCGTCCGGCTCGGTCTTGGCGAACACGCAGTAGAAGTCGGCGATACCGCCGTTGCTGATCCAGGTCTTGCTGCCGTTGAGGGCATAGGCGCCGCCCGCGGCGGGCAGCGCCGTGGTGCGCATGGCGCCCACGTCCGATCCGGCCTGGGGCTCGCTCAGCGCGAAGGCCGCGATCAATTGGCCGCTGGCCACGCCCTGCAGGTAATGCGCCTGCTGCGCGGCGCTGCCCGCCAGGGTGATGGCGCCGCTGCCCAGGCCCTGCATGGCAAATGCGAAGTCGGCCAGCGGCGAGTGGTAGGCCAGGGTCTCGCGCAGCAGCACCAGCGCGCGCGAATCCAGCGCAGGCAGGGCGCCGCCGTGCGCGGCTGGCACGCAGTAGCGCAGCCAGCCGCCAGCGCCCAGGCGCTGTACCCAGTCGCGGCAGGCGGCGCGGTCGTCGGTTTCGTCCACGTCCTGGGCAGCGGCCCAGGGCACCAGGCCGTGCGCCAGTTCGCGGTGCGCGTCGTCGAAGAAGGGCAGGTCCAGGTGCGCCGTGGAGGGGGGGCAGGGCGCCGGTGGGGTGGCGATGTGCATGGCGTCAGTCCCCCTGGAACACAGGTTTCTGCTTGGCCGCGAAGGCCTCGTAGGCGCGGCGGAAGTCCTGCGTCTGCATGCAGATGGCCTGGGCCTGGGCCTCGGCCTCGATGGCCTGGTCGATGGTCATGGCCCATTCCTGGCCGAGCATGGTCTTGGTCATGCCGTGGGCGAAGGTCGGGCCGCTGGCCAGAGCGCGCGCGGTTTCCTGCACCTGGGCCAGCAGGTCGGCCGGTTCGTACAGGTCGTTGAAGAAGCCCCAGGCCAGGCCTTCCTGCGCCGTCATGGAGCGGCCGGTGAACAGCAGTTCCGAGGCGCGGCCCTGGCCGATGAGGCGCGGCAGCAGCGCGCAGGCGCCCATGTCGGCGCCAGCCAAGCCCACGCGGGTGAACAGGAAGGCCGTCTTGGCCGCTGCCGTGCCGTAGCGCATGTCGCAGGCCAGCGCCATCATGGCGCCCGCACCAGCGCAGATGCCGTCGATGGCGCCCAGGATGGGCTGCGGGCAGGCGCGCATGGCCTTGACCAGGTCGCCCGTCATGCGCGTGAATTCGAGCAGCTCGGGCATGGTCATGCCGGTCAGCGGGCCGATGATCTCGTGCACGTCGCCGCCCGAGCAGAAATTGCCGCCCGCGCCCGTGACCACCACGCACTTCACGTCGGTGGCAAAGCGCAGCGCGTAGAAGAAGTCGCGCAGCTCCGCATAGCTCTGGAAGGTCAGCGGGTTCTTGCGCTCGGGCCGGTTCAGCGTGACGGTGCCCACGCCGTCGGCAAAGCTCCAGGCGAAGTGCTGCGCCGTGTACGGGGCCTTGGGTTCGAACTGTGCGCGCATGGGGTTGCCTGCGCCGATGTTGTGCTTCATTCTGTTGTCTCCACAGGGTGTTGTTGCGTGTGTTCCTTGACCTTGCCCAGCAGCCGGTGCAGGGTGGCGATGTCGCGCTCGCCCAGCGAGGCGAAGGCCTCGACGATCCACTGCTCGTGCTGGCGCGCCATCTCGTTGAACTGGGCGCGGCCCTGGGGCGTCAGGCGCACGCAGTAGGCGCGGCGGTCGCCCTCGACCTCTACGCGCTCCACCAGGCCTTCGGCCACGAGCTGGTCGGTGATACCGGTGACGTTGCCGCTCGTGACCATCATGCGGCGCGACAGGTCCTTCATCTTCAGGCCCTCGGGCGAGCGCTCGAGCTGCGCCATGAGGTCGAAGCGTGGCAGCGTGGTGTCGAAGCGCTCGCGCAGGCCGGCGCGCACCTGCTTTTCAATCAGTTGGGTGCAGGTCAGCATGCGCAGCCACAGGCGCAGGGCCTCAGGGTGTTCGCTCGGCGCGGCGCCGTGCAGTCGGGCTTCGAGGTCCATGGCCTAGCCCTCTTCCTCATTGGAGCCGCGCTTCTGCTGCGCTTCCAGCGCGGCCTGCACCTGCTTTTGCTTGCCGATCTCGCGCAGCATCTGGTCGCGGCCGCTCCAGTACTGCACGGGCCAGTCGGTGTGTGCGGCGGCCACGGGGCTCAGCTGGGCCGCGGCGTGCAGCGTCCAGGCCGGGTCGGCCAGGTGCGGGCGGGCGATCGCGCAGAGGTCGGCGCGGCCGGCGGCGATGATGCTGTTGGCATGGTCGGCCTCGCTGATCGCGCCCACGGCCATGGTGGCGATGCCCACCTCGTTGCGGATGCGGTCGGAAAACGGTGTCTGGTACATGCGGCCGTAGATGGGCCTGGCGGTGCGCGTGGTCTGGCCGGAGGACACGTCGATCAGGTCGCAGCCCGCGGCCTTGAACAGGCGCGCGATCTCGATGGCATCGTCGGGCGTGGTACCACCGGGCGCCCAGTCGTGCGCCGAGATGCGCACGCTCATGGGCCTGTCGGCCGGCCACACGGCGCGCAGCGCGGCGAACACTTCCAGCGGGTAGCGGCAGCGGTTGGCCAGGCTGCCGCCGTAGTCGTCGCTGCGCTGGTTGGTGATGGGGCTGATGAAGCTGGCCAGCAGGTAGCCATGCGCGCAGTGCAGCTCCAGCCAATCGAAGCCGCAGGCGGCGGCGCGGCGCGCGCTGTCGGTGAAGGCCGCGGTCATCGCGTCCATGCCCTCGCGGGTCATGGCCGCAGGGGTCTGGTTCTGCTCGCCATAGGCCAGGGGGCTGGCGGCCAGCAGCGGCCAGTTGCCCTGTGCGAGCGGCTCGTCCGTGCCTTCCCAGCCCACGCGGGTCGAGCCCTTGGGCCCGCTGTGGCCCAGCTGCATGCCGATCTTCGCGCTGCTGCTGCCGTGCACAAACTGCACGATGCGCGTGAAGGCGGCCTGCTGGTCGTCGTTCCACAGCCCCGTGCAGCCGGGGGTGATGCGGCCTTCGGGTGTGGGGCTGGTCATCTCCACCATCACCATGGCCGCGCCGCCCAGGGCGCGCGCTCCCAGGTGCACCAGCAAGAAGTCCTGCGGCACGCCGTCGACCGCGCTGTAGGTGGCCATGGGCGAGACGACAATGCGGTTCTTGAGCGTGAGGCCGCGCACGGTGAACGGCGTGAGCATGGGCGGCACTGCGGTCTTGCCGCCGGCCAGCCAGCCCTCGTAGCCTTCGAGCCACTGCGCATCGCGCAGGCGCAGGTTCTCATGGCTGATGCGCTGGCTGCGCGTGAGCAGCGAGTACGCGAACTGCTCCACCTGCATGCCGGTGTAGCGCGTCACGTTCTCGAACCACTCGGTGGAGTTGCGTGCTGCGTTCTGGATCTTGAGCACCTCGACACTGCGGCGGGCCTCGTAGTGCTGCAGCACCTCATCGACAGGCAGGCCGGTGGCGAACTCGTTGGCCAGGTCGATGGCGTCCTCGAGCGCGAGCTTGGTGCCGCTTCCGATGGAGAAATGCGCTGTGTGCGCTGCGTCGCCCATCAGCACGATGGGCACGGCCTTGCCGGCGATGGTCTCGCGGTGCACCCAGGTGTTGCAGATCACGCGCGGAAAGCGGATCCAGTTGGCCGAGCCGCGCAGGTGCGTGGCATTGCTGATGAGGGCGTTGCCATCGAGGTACTTGCCGAACAGGCGCTCGCAGAAGGCAATCGCCTCGGGCTGCTCCATCTGGTCCAGGCCATGGGCCCTCCACACGGCTTCGGGCGTTTCCACGATGAAGGTGGAGGTGTCGGCGTCGAACTGGTAGGCATGGGCCTGGAACCAGCCGTGCTCCGTCTGCTCGAAAGCAAAGGTAAAAGCGTCGAACTTTTTGTGCGTGCCCAGCCAGACGAAGCGGCACTGGCGCAGGTCGATGTCGGGCTGGTAGGTGGCGGCGTAGCGGGTGCGGATGCGGCTGTTCAGGCCATCGCTGGCAATCACCAGGTCGGCGCCGTGCTTCGCGGCGGCTTCCTGGTCGTCCTGTACGTCGGCCTCGAACACCAGCTCCACGCCCACCGCCAGGCAGCGGTCCTGCAGGATGTTGAGCAGCCGCTTGCGGCCGATGCCGCAGAAGCCGTGGCCGCCCGAGCGCACGCTCTGCCCCTTGAAGAACACCTCGATGTCGTCCCAGTGGTTGAACGCATCGCCGATCTGGCGCGCCGTGGCGGCATCAGCCGCCTGCAGGTTGGCCAGCGTCTGGTCCGAGAGCACCACGCCCCAGCCGAAGGTATCGAACGGTCGGTTGCGCTCGAGCACCGTCACGCGGTGTGCCGGATTCTGCTGCTTCATGAGCAGGGCGAAATACAGACCTGCGGGGCCGCCGCCAATGCAAAGTATGTTCATGGGAAAATAGTTTAGGCTTAAACAAAATACTGTCAATGGGGCCATCCCGGAAAAACGCCTGAGCGGTGGTTTCCGCTGGGACAGGGTGTTGACGCACTGCAGCACAAGGCCAAAAATAACCGGCATGAAGCACCTGCTGCACGCCCTGGAAGGGCGGCTGGCGGCCTTGCCCGTGCCCATGGCGGTCCAGCTGCCAGCAGGCCGGCAACTGGGCGCCAGCAAGCCTGCCGTCATCCTGCGGTTCAGGGACCGCATGGCCCTGGTCGCCCTGGCCACGGGCGAGATCGGCAACGTCGGCGCTGCCATCGTCGAGGGCCGCGTGGCGCTCGAAGGCGGCATGCGCGACCTGATGGCCGCTGCCGCCGGCCTGCTGACCCGCGACCCGGCACACGGACAACGGCACCACTGGTGGCACCGCGCGCTGGCGCGCGCCCGCTCCATGGCCGCGCACACTCGGGGACACGACGCGCGGCACGTGCGTTTCCACTACGACTTGTCCGACGATTTCTATGCGCTCTGGCTGGACGAGCGGCGCGTGTACTCCTGTGCCTACTACCGCGGAGCCGGCATGGACCTGGACCAGGCGCAGCGGGCCAAGCTCGACCATATCTGCCGCAAGCTGCGCCTGGCGCCCGGCGAGCGCTTCCTGGACATCGGTGCCGGCTGGGGCGGCCTGCTGCTGTGGGCGGCCGAGCACTATAGTGTGGATGCCACGGGCATCACCCTCTCACGCCACCAGCACGCGCACGTTCAGCGCCTGATTGCAGAACGCGGCCTGCAGGGCCGCGTGCGCATGGAGCTGCGCGACTACCGCGAGCTGGAGGCTGCGGTGCCCTTCGACAAGATTGCCTCGGTCGGTATGTTCGAGCATGTGGGGCGCGCGCAGATGGGCCGCTATTTCGCCACGGTGCACCGCCTGCTGCGGCCGGGCGGCCTGCTGCTCAACCATGGCATCACCGCCGGTGCGGTGGACAACACCCAGCTGGGCGCCGGCATGGGTGACTTCATCGAGGAATACATCTTTCCTGGCGGCGAACTGCTGCACGTGAGCGTGGTGCTGGCGGACATGGCACGCGCCGGCCTGGAAATGGTGGACACCGAGAACCTGCGCCCGCACTATGCGCGCACCCTGTGGGCCTGGTCCGACAGGCTGGAGGCAAGGTTGCCTGCGGCGCGCGAGGTGCTGGCCGCACAAGGGGGCGACGCGCAGTGCGATAAGGTGCTGCGTGCGTACCGCCTGTACCTCGCTGGAAGCGCCCTCGGCTTCGAGCGAGGCTGGATGGCCCTGCACCAGATGCTGGCCACGAGGCCCGACGGGGATGCGGCAAGGGGCAGACCACCCGGCGCACAATCGGACTACCCGTTCACCCGGGACTACATGTACAAAGAGAACACTGCCACTTGAGAGGACATCTGCACACCATGCTCTACAAATTCAAGTCCAAAGCCGCCGCCGACCTGATCATGCTGGAACCCCAGGGCCGCCAGATCCTGGAGATCATCGGCAAGACGCCGGGTGCCAACGGCATCGTGACCGCGGCGCAGATCCCTGGCGCGATTGCAGCGCTCGAGGCGGCGGTGAAGGCCAGCGAGGCCCAGCCGCCGGTGCAGGAGGGCCAGGACGCCGAGGACGAAGAAGAACCTGGTGGCCGTGCCGAGACGGTGAAGCTGCGCCAGCGCGCAGCGCCGTTCATCGAGATGCTGCGCAAGAGCGCGGCGGAGCAGGCAGACGTGGTCTGGGGCGTGTGACCATGGCTTGACCTGACCCGGGGAAGCCTGTGGACAAGATAGACCTGAAGAAGGATCTCAAGCACCTGTACCAGCCCTCGGCCCGCAGCGTGGTCGAGGTCGAAGTCCCCGTGTTCCGGTTCCTGATGGTCGATGGAGCGGGCGACCCGACCGGCTCCATGCCCTATGCGCAGGCCGTGGAAGCCTTGTTTGCCGTCTCCTACACCGCCAAGTTCATGGTCAAGAAGGGTGCGCAGGCCATCGACTACGCGGTGATGCCGCTGGAAGGCCTGTGGTGGGCGGATGACATGTCGGCGTTCGTCGCCAATGACCGCGCCCGGTGGAAGTGGACGATGATGGTCATGCAGCCTTCCTTTGCCACACCTGAGGTCATTGCCCGGGCCATGGAAGAGGTCCGGCGCAAGAAGGCCCTGCCGGGCGTGGAGCGCATGCGCCTGGAGGAGTTTGCCGAAGGGCGGTGCGCGCAGGTGCTGCACCTCGGTCCCTTCACAGAGGAGGGGCCCACCATCGAGCGGGTCCACGGCTTCATCGATGCGCGGGCCTCACGGGCGGGAAAGCACCATGAGATCTACCTGAGCGACATCCGCAAGGCCGCGCCCGAGAAGTGGAAGACGGTCATCCGCCAGCCCATGGCCTGACGGTTCCGCGCCTTGCCGCGCAGGCTGGAAGCGTTAGTCGACCTTCGCCCCCGACGCCTTCACCACCTGCGCCCACTTCTTGTGCTCGGCGTCGATGTGCCGGGCGAACTCGGCCGGTGTGTTGCCGCCGGGGATCGCTCCCTGGGCCATCAGGCGCTCCTTCATCGCGGGTGAGGCCAGGGACTTGGCGACTTCCTGCTGGATGCGGTTCACGATGTCGGGCGGGGTGCCGGCGGGGGCCAGCAGGCCGAACCAGGAGCTGGCCTCGTAGCCCTTGAGCGTGGGGCCGCCGGCCTGTTCCACCGTGGGCACTTCGGGCAGCGCGCCGGAGCGCTGGCTGCTGGTCACGGCCAGGGCGGTGAGCTTGCCGGCCTTGATCTGGGCCATGGAGGAGGGCAGGTTGTCGAACATCACGTCGGCGTTGCCGCCCACCAGGTCCAGCAGCGCGGGGCCGGAGCCGCGGTAGGGCAGGTGCAGCATGAAGGTGCCGGTCATGCTCTTGAACAGTTCGCCCGCCAGATGGATGGAGGTGCCGTTGCCGCTCGATGCCATGTTGAACTTGCCGGGGTTGGCCTTGGCGGCGCGGATGAAATCCTGCACATTGGCGATGCCCAGGGACTTGGCCTTGTCCATGTTCATCACCATCACGTTGGGCACGGCGGCCACCAGGGTGATGGGCGCGAAATCCTTGATCGGGTCGTAGGGCAGCTTGGCGTACAGCGCGCGGTTGATGCCGTGCGTGCCCACCGTGCCCATGAGCAAGGTATAGCCGTCGGCCGGGGCCTTGGCCACGATCTCGGCGCCCACGTTGCCGCCGGCGCCCGCGCGGTTGTCCACCACGAACTGCTGGCCGAAGACGCGCGACAGGTCGGGCGTGAGCGCGCGGGCCAGGATGTCGGTGGTGCCACCGGGCGCAAACGGCACGACGATGCGCACCGGCTTGTTGGGCCATGCGCCGCCGGCAGGTGCTGCGCCCGGTTGCTGTGCGTGGGCGGACCGGGGCAGCAGCAAGGCGCTGGCGGTGGCCACGGCCAGCGCGCCCAGCGCGCTCAGGGTGAACGCCATGGCAATAAACTTGCGGCGGCTGCGGGCGCGGGTTTTCGCGGCGATCGCGGGGTGGGTGTTGCGGGCGTGCTGTGCCATGGAAATGCTTTCTTGAAGAGCCGGGTGTATGCCTGCAGTTCTACGCGGGCGCGCGCGCTCCGGGCAGATGGATTACCCGAAGACGGGGGCGTGGAATGCGTGCGATGCTGGTGGAAATCAGGCTGGGTGCTCGGCCACCCGGGCGCAAAAAAAGCCACCAGGCCCTGGGGGCGTGGTGGCTTGCGCAGCGCGCGGGTTCCGGGCGATCAGTCGGCGTAGGTGCCGGCCGCCTTGATCACGGCAGTCCACTTGTCGATCTCGGCCACCACGAACTTCTTGTGCTCGGCGGGTTCGACGCGCTTGTCGGTCACGACCACGGCGCCCAGGCCTTCCTGCTTCTTGATGAAGTCGGGGTCCTTCAGGGCGACCTTCAGAGCGTCGTTGATCTTCTTGGCGACGTCAGGTGGCGTGCCCTTGGGACCGTACAGGCCGTGCCAGATGGTCACTTCGAAGTTCTTCAGGCCCGACTCGGCCAGGGTGGGCAGGTCCTTGAGCAAAGGCGTGGTCAGGCGCTTCTGGGTCGTCACGGCGTAGGCCTTGACCTTCTTGGCTTCGATCTGTCCCGAGGTGTTGGTGGTCTGGTCGCACAGCAGGTCGATCTGGCCGCCGATCAGGTCGGTGATGGCCGGTGCCGTGCCCTTGTAGGGGACGGGGGTCATGTCGATCTGCACGGCGCTCTGGAACATCAGGCCGCACAGGTGCGAGGCAGAGCCCAGGCCGGCATTGCCCAGGTTGATCTTGCCCTTGTTCTGGGCGAGCCAGGCCGACAGTTCCTTGTAGTTGTTGGCGGCCATGGTGGGGCGCGCGATCAGCGTCATGGGCACGTCGTTGACCATGCCCAGGTACTCGAAGTCGTTGGGCACGCTGAAGGCCAGCTTGCGGTACAGCGCAGGCATGGTGGACATGCCGATGTGGTTGAGCAGCAGGGTGTAGCCGTCGGGTGCGGCGCGGGCGACGCGGGCGGCACCGATGGAGCTGCCGGCGCCGGCGGTGTTGTCCACCACCACGTTGGCGCCCAGCGGTTTGCGCAGGGCTTCGGCCAGGTCACGCGCCACGCGGTCGGTCGGGCCGCCGGCAGCGAAAGGCACCACGATGGTGACCGTCTTGTCCTTGGATGGATATTCCTGCGCTGCGGCGCCGAAGGCGGCTGCTGCCGCTGCGGCGACAAGGGCGAGTTGGATCAGTTTTTTCATGAGTGCTCCTCTGTAAAAGACGGGCCATGATATCCAGCGACCCTTTCGCCAGTATTGCGGGAATTACGTACCATGCGGGGGGTAGTGGCTTTAAGCAAAAGAAGGCTCAAGCGCACTGTATTTCGTCATGTTCAGCTATCAATGGGATAGCAATTTAAGGGTAAACACTGGCCCGGAAAAGGGGCAGCGTTTTCCCTTGGATTGACCTGGGTCAGGGGTTTGGAGAGGGGCCTGGGAAAATACGCTCCAAGCCTTCTCCATATTTGCAGAATATGTCTATATATGGGGAATATGGATTGCTCCATTAATCCCCCATGAGGCCAATGGATTAAGCCGGACGCGTCAGCGGTAACTGCGCGCGTCCTCGATCACCCGTCCGTCGTTGGGCAGGCTGCCAGGCGGCACCATCTGCACCTCGCCGCGCAGCTTGGTCACCTCGCGGATGGCGCTTTCGAGCTGCTGGGCCAGGCCTTCGGCGGTCTCGGTGGTCTCCACCTGCAGCAGCATCTGGTCGTTGGCCATCTCGCCACTGACCACCAGGCGCGCACGCAGCACCTGTGGAAAGCGCCGTGCAATGGTGGCCACCTGTCCGGGGTGCACGAACATGCCGCGCACCTTGGTGGTCTGGTCGGCGCGGCCCATCCAGCCCTTGATGCGGCTGTTGGTGCGGCCCGTGGGGCAGGTGCCGGGCAGCACCGCCGAGAGGTCGCCGGTGCCAAAGCGCACCAACGGGTAGTCGGGGTTCAGGGTGGTCACCACCAGTTCGCCGACCTCGCCCTCGGGCACGGGGTCGCCGGTGCCGGGGCGCACGATCTCCACGATCACCCCCTCGTCGAGCACCAGGCCTTCGCGCGCGCTGGTCTCGTAGGCAATCAGTCCCAGATCGGCCGTGGCATAGCACTGGTAGCCTGCAATGCCGCGCTCGGCGAACCAGTCGCGCAGCGAGGGCGGGAAGGCTTCGGCCGAGACCAGCGCCTTGGTGACGGTCGGCAGGGGGACTCCCATCTCCGTCGCCTTTTCGACGATCAGCTTGAGGAAGCTCGGCGTGCCGATGTAACCCGCGGGGCGCAGCTCGGCCATGGCCTGCACCTGCTGCTCGGTCTGGCCGGTGCCGCCGGCAAACACCGTGCAGCCCAGGGCGTGGGCACCGGTCTCCATCATGGAGCCGGCGGGCACGAAGTGGTAGCTGAAGCTGTTGTGGATCAGCTCGCCGGGGCGAAAGCCGGCGCTGAAGATGGCGCGCGCCATGCGCCAGTAGTCACGCCGCGTGCCTTCGGGTTCATAGATGGTACCGGGGCTGGCAAACACGCGCGGCATGGCCGCGCCGAAGCCGAGGGCGCTGAAGCCACCGAAGACGTTGCCGGCGCGGCCGGCCTGCTGGCGCTCGAGCAGCTCGTGCTTGCGCGTCACGGGCAGTTGCGCGAGGGCTGCGCGGCTGGTGATCGCCGAGGCGTCGACCCCGGCCAGGATGCCGGCGAAGGCGGGCGAGGCCTTCTGGGCATGGGCTACCTGGGCGGGCAGGGCCGCGAGCAGGGCCGCTTCGCGTGCGTGCGGATCGCGGGTTTCAAGAGCGTCGTAGTGGGCTGCGGTCATGGAATGCTTTCGGGTGCGGTCAATGCCAGGGTGGTGTCAAGCAAGCCAGCGCTTGCGCCGCTTGTAGCTCTTCACGTCCTTGAAACTCTTGCGCTCGCCGCCACCCACGCCCAGGTAGAACTCCTTGACGTCCTCGTTGCTCGCCAGGTCGCTGGCGGCCCCGTCCATCACCACGCGGCCGCTTTCCATGATGTAGCCATAGTCGGCGTACTTCAGGGCCATGTTGGTGTTCTGCTCAGCCAGCAGGAAGGTCACCTTCTCCTTGGTGTTCAGGTCCTTGACGATGTTGAACACCTCTTCCACGATCTGCGGCGCCAGGCCCATGGAAGGCTCGTCGAGCAGCACCATGCTGGGGTTGGCCATCAGCGCACGGCCGATGGCGCACATCTGCTGCTCGCCGCCCGAGGTGTAGGCCGCTTGCGAGGTGCGCCGCGTCTTCAGGCGTGGGAAGTAGTTGTAGACCTTCTCCAGGTTGGCGGCGATCTCGGCCTTGCTGGAGCGGGTGTAGGAGCCCGTCATCAGGTTCTCCTCGATGGTCAGGTGGGCAAAGCAGTGGCGGCCTTCCATGACCTGCACCACGCCGCGCTTGACGAGGTCGGCCGGCGAGAGGTTCTCGATGCGCTCGCCGCGCAGTTCGATGCTCCCCTTGGTGACCGCGCCGCGCTCGCCCTGCAGCAGGTTGGAGACGGCCCGCAGCGTGGTTGTCTTGCCCGCGCCGTTGCCCCCCAGGATGGCGACGATGCTGCCCTCGCGCACCTGTAGCGAGACGCCCTTGAGCACCAGAATCACGTGGTTGTAGATGACCTCGATGCCATTGACGTTGAGAACGATGTTTGTAGCTTGTTCCATGTGTCGTTACCGGTTGACCAATCGGCAGGCCTGGTGGCGTACGCATCGCGTCCGCTGCAGGCCTGTCGGCTGGCGGCTCCAGGTGGAGCCGCACCGTGGTGATGGCCGCAGGGCGTTGTGCCCTGCGCGCCATTCACATCAGGACTGGCAATCCGCGGCGTCGCGGCGGGTCATCTTCTTGTCCCCCAGGTATTTGTCGGCACCGGCCTTGACCATGGGCTTGATGATCTGGTCATCGGCCTGGTACCAGTCGGACGAGAAATTCCACTTGCTGCCGTCCCAGGAGTGCACGCGCGCCCAGGTCGATCCCATGTGGTCGGCGCAGCTGGTGGACAGGGGGCGCATCAGGCCGCCGAATCCCATGGCGTCGAGCTTCTTCTGGTCCAGGGCCAGGTTCTCCATGCCCCAGCGCACTTGCTCGCCGGTCATGACCTTGCCCTTGCCGAAGCGTTCCTGCGCGCGGCGCACCGACTCCACCGCCAGCATCTGGATGATCACGCCGCGCGTGTACAGCACCGAGCCCACTTCGTCCTTGGGGCCCGTGCCCTGGCTCTTGTCGTGCACATGCTTGAGGATGTCCTGGATCACCTTGCTTTGCGTGCCGTAGCCGTTCAAGGCCAGGGCGTGGTAGCCCTTGGCGCCCTCACCCACGTCGCGCACGTCGGGTTCGGCACCGGCCCACCACACGCCATAGAGCTTGTCGCGCGGAAAGCCGGTGGCCTGGGCTTCCTTCAGGGCGGTGGAGTTCATCACGCCCCAGCCCCACAGCAGCACGTAGTCGGGACGGCTCTGGCGCACCTGCAGCCAGGTGGCCTTCTGCTCCACGCCAGGTGCGGTCACGGGCAGCATCTGCAGCTCGAAGCCATGCATCTTGGCGCGCTCCTGCAGCAGCGGGATGGGTTCCTTGCCGAACGGGCTGTCGTGGTAAACCAGCGCGATCTTCTTGCCCTTGAGCTTGTCCAGTCCGCCCGCGCCCTTGCCGATGTGCTGGATCAGGATGTCGGCGCCGGTCCAGTAGCTGCCCATGAAGGGGAAGTTCCACTTGAAGGCCTGGCCGTCCTGCGCCACCGACAGGCCGTAGCCCAGCGTCATCAGCGGGATTTTGTCCACGGGCGCCTTCTCGGTCAGCGCAAAGGTGATGCCGGTGGCCTGCGGGTCGAACAGCGCCACGCCGGGCTTGCCCTTCAGGCGCTCATAGCATTCCACGCCTCGGTCGGTGGCATAGCCGGTCTCGCATTCTTCAAAGGTGAGCTTCACGCCGTTGATGCCGCCGTCCCGGGCGTTGATCATCTTGATGTAGTCCTGCTTGCCGTTGGCCCATGGCACGCCGTTGGGCGCGTAGGGACCGGTGCGGTAGGACAGCAGCGGGAAGAACTGCTCCTTGGCTTGCGCGAAGGCGCTCGTCGCGATGGACGAAGCACCTGCAGCAACCACCGTGGCGGCGATCACGAGTTTCGAAAGCTTCATGGATGTCTCCTTTGGATGAATATGTTGAAGCACGGGAAAAACCAAGTTAACGGCAACGCGGAAAGAGGGTATGAGGACTTGCGTGTAAGGGGTTTCCTGAGGGGGCGGGCCGGACGCGGTCCTCAGTGCGGGAAGGGCCACAGCCGCAGCTTCTGCTTGCCCGTGGACCAGAGCTTGGCCAGGCCATGGGGCTCCACGATCAGGAACCACACGATGAGCGCGCCGAAGATCATCAGCTCGGCGTGCGACACGCCGGCCGTGGAGATGGTGATGCCGAACAGGCCCAGCAAGGCCGGCAGGAACTGGTTGAGCACGATGGGCAGCACCACGATGAAGGCCGCACCGAAGAAGCCACCCATGATGGAACCCAGGCCGCCGATGATCACCATGAACAGCAGCCGAAACGAGATCTCCACCGAGAAGGCCGCCGGCTCCCAGGCACCCAGGTGCACGAAGGCCCACAGCGCACCGGCCATGCCGATGATGAAGGAGCTGACGGCGAAGGCGCTGAGCTTGGCGTACATCGGGCGGATGCCGATCACGGCGGCTGCCACGTCCATGTCGCGGATGGCCATCCATTCGCGGCCGATGGCGCCGCGCACCAGGTTCTTGGCCAGCAGCGCGACCACCACCAGCACCGCCAGGCAGAAGATGTACTTGCTGGTGGCGCTTTCGATGGGCATGCCGAAGACCTGCAGGCTGTTCACCGAGACCGAGCCCGAATCGGAGTTGTTGGTGAACCACTTGATGCGCAGGAACATCCAGTCGCTGAAGAACTGCGCCGCCAGCGTCGCCACCGCCAGGTACAGGCCCTTGACGCGCAGGCTGGGCAGCCCGAACAGGATGCCGAAGAACGTGGCACACAGGCCGCCGAGGATCAGCGTGGGAATCAGCGGCATGCCGGGGATGCGCACGAAGAAGTTGTAGGCCCCGTAGGCCCCTACGGCCATGAAGGCGCCCGAGCCCAGCGAGATCTGCCCGCAGTAGCCGACGAGGATGTTCACCCCCAGGGCCGCCAGCGCCATGATGACGAAGGGTATGAGGATGGCGCGGAAGAGGTAGTCGCTGGCCAGCATGGGCACGGCGATGAAGGCCACGGCCAGGATGAGGCCGATGGCGATGCGGTCCTGCGCGATCGGGAAGATCTGCTGGTCGGCGCGGTAGCTGGTCTTGAACTGGCCGTTTTCGCGGTAGAGCATGAAAGTCTCCTGTTGTTCTTATGGGTTACACGCGATCAATGATTTTTTCTCCGAACAAGCCTTGCGGCCTGAAGAGAAGAAACACCAGCGCCAGCACATACGCGAACCAGATCTCGATACCCCCGCCCACATACGGGCCCAGATACACCTCGGAGAGCTTCTCGCCCACGCCGATGATGAGCCCGCCGATGATGGCGCCGGGCACCGAGGTCAGGCCGCCGAGGATCACCACGGGCAGGGCGCGCAGGGCCACCGTGGTCAGCGAGAACTGCACACCGAGCTTGGAGCCCCAGATCATCCCGGCCACCAGGGCCACGACGCCGGCCACGCACCACACGATCACCCAGATGCGATTGAGCGGAATGCCGATCGACTGGGCGGCCTGGTGGTCGTCGGCCACGGCGCGCAGGGCGCGGCCGGTGGAGGTCTTCTGGAAGAACACGCTGAGCAGTACCACCAGCGCGGCGGCGATGCCGGCGGCGATCACGTCTTCCTTGTTGACCAGCACGCCGCCCTGGAACATGGACTCGAGCAGGAACACCGGGTCCTTGGGCATGCCGATGTCGATCTTGTAGATGTCGCTGCCGAACATCGTCTGGCCCAGGCCTTCGAGGAAGTAGGTGATCCCGAGCGTGGCCATGAGCAAGGTGGCGCCCTCCTGGTTCACGAGGTGGCGCAGCACCAGCTTCTCGATGAGCCAGGCCACCACGAACATGATGGCGCCGGCGATGACGAAGGCCGCCACGGTGGCCACCACGGGGCTGGCGATGCCGGTCCACTTGGGGATCCATTCGGCAAAGCGCGCCATGGCCAGGGCGGCGAACAGCACCATCGCGCCCTGCGCGAAGTTGAAGACGCCCGAGGCCTTGTAGATCAGCACGAAGCCCAGTGCCACCAGCGAGTACAGCATGCCGGCCATGAGGCCGCCGATCAGTGTTTCAAGAAAGAATGCCATGGTTGTTGTTCTCCTGATCGGTCAATGCGATGTGCCCAGGTAGGCGCTGATCACGTCCTGGTTGTTGCGCACCTCGTCGGGGGTCCCGTCGCCGATCTTCTTGCCGTAGTCGAGCACCACCACGCGGTCGGAGATGTCCATCACCACGCCCATGTCGTGCTCGATGAGCACGATGGTGGTGCCGAACTCATCGTTCACGTCGAGGATGAAGCGGCACATGTCCTGCTTTTCCTCGACGTTCATGCCGGCCATGGGCTCATCGAGCAGCAGCACCTGCGGCTCCATGGCCAGGGCGCGGCCCAGGTCCACGCGCTTTTGCAGGCCATAGGGCAACTGGCCGACGGGGGTCTTGCGGTAGGCCTGGATTTCCAGGAAGTCGATGATGTGCTCGACGAACTCGCGGTGGCGGATCTCCTCGCGCTCGGCCGGGCCGATGCGCAGCGCCTGCAGCAGCAGGTTGCTTTTGATCTTCAGGTTGCGCCCGGTCATGATGTTGTCGATGACGCTCATGCCCTTGAACAGCGCCAGGTTCTGGAAGGTGCGCGCCACGCCCATCTCGGCCACCTGGCGCGAGTTCATGTGCGAGAAGGTCTTGCCGCGGAAAGTGATGGAGCCGTCCTGCGGCGTGTACACGCCGTTGATGCAGTTGAGCATGGAGCTCTTGCCCGCGCCGTTGGGCCCGATGATGGCGCGGATCTCGTGCTCCTTGACGTTGAAGGAGATGTCGGTGAGCGCCTTCACGCCGCCGAACCGCAGGCTGATGTTCTTGACGTCGAGGATGACGTCGCCGATCTTCTTTTGGTTCATGGTGGGGTGTTGCTGCTCGGGCGGGTAGAGAGCGGGTTTCATGCGGCGGCCTTGATGGGGGCAAAGGTCTTGGTATCCGACAGCTTGAGCGTGGCGCTCACACTGCCCGTGCGGCCGTCCTCGAACTTGACCTGGGTTTCGATGAACTGCTCGGTGCGCCCGGCGTACAGCGCCTCGACCAGCACGCCATACTTGTCGGCGATGAAGCCGCGGCGGACCTTGTTGGTGCGCGTGAGTTCGCCGTCGTCGGCATCGAGCTCCTTGTGCAGCACCAGGAAGCGGCTGACCTGGCTGCCGGCCAGCAGCGCGTCGCTCGCCAGGTCGGCATTGACCTTCTCCACGCATTCGCGGATGAGTTCGTACACCTCGGGCTTTTGCGCCAGGTCGGTGTAGCCGGCATAGGGCAGGTTGCGGCGCTCGGCCCAGTTGCCGACGGCGTCGAAGTCGATGTTGACCATCACGCAGACCTTCTCGCGGCCGTCGCCCAGGGCGACGACTTCCTTGATGTGCGGGAAGAACTTGAGCTTGTTCTCGACGTACTTGGGCGCGAACATGGCGCCATCGTTGGCACCGCCCTTGATGCGGCCCACGTCCTTCACGCGGTCGATGATCTTGAGATGGCCCTGCGCGTCGAGAAAGCCGGCGTCGCTGGTGTGGTACCAGCCGTCGGCGGTGAGCACCTCGGCCGTGGCCTTGGGGTTCTTGTAGTACTCCTTGAGCAGGCCGGCGGACTTGACGAGGATCTCGCCGTTGTCGGCCACCTTGATCTCGACGCCGCGGATGGGCACGCCCACGGTGTCGGCGCGCGCCTGGTTGTCGGGTTGCAGGCAGACGAAGACGGCGGTCTCGGTGGAGCCGTAGAGCTGCTTGAGGTTGATGCCGATGGAGCGGTAGAAGGTGAACAGGTCGGGCCCGATGGCTTCGCCCGCCGTGTAGGCCACCCGCACCCGCGAGAAGCCCAGGTTGTTGCGCAGCGGGCCATAGACCAGCAGGTTCCCGAGGGCGTACTTGATGCGGTCGAGGGCGCCCACGGGCTGGCCGTCCATGAGCGCCGGGCCCACGCGCTGGGCCACGGACATGCAGGCCTGGAACATCTTGCGCTTCAAGCGGCCGGCGTCCTCCATGCGGATCATCACGCTGGTGAGCAGGCCTTCGAAGATGCGCGGTGGCGCGAAGTAGTAGGTGGGGCCCACTTCCTTGAGGTCGATGGTCACGGTGCTGGCCGACTCGGGGCAATTGACCACGTAGCCGCAGGCCAGCCACTGCGCGTAGCTGAAGATGTTCTGGCCGATCCAGGCCGGGGGCAGGTAGGCCAGCACCTCTTCGCTGCCGGTGAGCTTGTCGAACTCGGCACCGGCCGAGGCGCGGTCGAGCAGGGTGCTGTGCGTGTGCACCACGCCCTTGGGGTTGCCGGTGGTGCCCGAGGTGAAGAACATGGCGGCCACGTCGCCGGGTTGCGCCTTGGCGACTTCGTCACGGAACCATGTCGGGTGCTGGGCGGCAAAGGCCTTGCCCGCTTCGATCAAGGCGTCCAGGGATGACAGGCCCTCTTCCTGGTAGTTGCGCAGGCCGCGTGGGTCGTCGAAGAAGATGCGCGCGATCAGCGGGCACTGCTCGCGGATCTCGAGCAGCTTGTCCACCTGCTCCTGGTCTTCCACCATGCAAAAGCGCACCTCGGCATTGTTCAGCGGGAAGATGCACTCGGCACCCACGGCGTCCTGGTACAGCGGCACCGGAATGGCACCCAGGGACTGCGCGGCCAGCATGGTCGCGTACAGGCGGGGGCGGTTGGCGCCGATCACCACCATGTGCTCACCGCGCTGCAGCCCCGCCTGGTGCAGGCCGGCTGCCACATGCTCCACCAGCCGTGCCAGGTCGGCCCAGCTGTGGGCCTGCCAGATGCCGTATTCTTTTTCGCGCAGGGCCGCAGCCGTGGGGCGTTCGGCGGCGTGTTGGAGCAGCAGTTGTGGGAACGTGGTCTTCATTCCGGTTCCTAAAAGTAAAAGGTGTCCGCCCGGTGACAGCCGGGAGCGCGGCCTTGTGGCTGCGTACGGGACGAATGCTAGGACCGACTTTGACGCCATCTTGTCTTGCCGACGACAATTTACGGGAAACTACTCCTCGGGTGAAACCCTGACGCACTGCCGAGGGCTGTTTTGCGGGGGTAGCGGGCGGGGTATCGCAGAGCACGTCGCGGTGGGGCGGTATCCTCACGGGCATGTACGCCCCGTTCTTCGGTCTCCAGCACCCGCCGTTCTCCATCGCCCCCGACCCGCGCTACCTGTTCATGAGCGAACGGCACCGGGAGGCGCTGGCCCATCTGCTGTATGGGCTGGATGCCGGGGGCGGCTTCGTGCTGCTCACGGGCGAGGTGGGTGCGGGCAAGACCACGGTGTGCCGCTGCTTCCTGGAGCAGATCCCCGAGAACTGCAACGTGGCCTACATCTTCAACCCCAAGCTCACGGTGGGTGAGCTGCTGCGCTCGATCTGCGACGAGTTCGGCGTGCCGCACAAGCCTGCGGTGCCGGGCCTGGAGACGATCAAGGACTGCATCGACCCGCTCAACGCGTCGCTGCTGGCGGCGCATGCCAGCGGCCGCAACAACGTGCTCATCATCGACGAGGCGCAGAACCTCGAGGCCGACGTGCTCGAGCAGCTGCGCCTGCTGACCAACCTGGAGACCAGCGAGCGCAAGCTGCTGCAGATCATCCTCATCGGCCAGCCCGAGTTGCGCAGCATGGTCGCGCGACCCTCGCTGGAGCAGCTGGCGCAGCGCGTGATCGCGCGCTTTCACCTCGACGCGCTGAGCGCGCAGGAGACGCAGCAGTACATTGCGCACCGGCTGGCCGTGGCCGGGTGGCGCGGCCCGGTGCCGTTCAGCCGGCGCGCCCTGCGGCGCGTGCATGCTCTTTCGCGCGGCATACCGCGGCGCATCAACCTGCTGTGCGACCGGGCGCTGCTCGGCGCCTATGCGGCCGGCACACGCGAGGTGAGCACCGCCATCGTCGAGCGTGCAGCGCGCGAAGTGTTCGGTGCGCCCGTGCCCGCTGCGGGGGCCACCGCAACGCGCCCCGGCCGGGCCGGCCTGCCGCGCTGGGCCGTGGCTGGTGCCGGAGTGGTGGCGGGCGCGGCCATTGTGGCCGCCACGGGGTGGGCCCTGGGCCTGCGGTCCTCGCAAACGCCGGCGGCGGTGAAGGCTGCGAGCACGGCTCCCGTGGCGCCGCAGCGCGCGGCTTCCGCGCCGGTGGCCAGGCCGCCCGCGGTCACGGCCTCGGCGGTGGCCGTGAGCGCCGGCGCGGCCTCCCAGGCAGTGCCCGCATCTGCCGCAGCGTCGGCCGCCAGCAGCACGCCGCCCCCGGTGTCCGGGCTGCAGCAATTCCTGATGGCGCAGCAGTCCAGTGATGCGGCGGCCTGGCAGGCCCTGGCCTCGGCCTGGGGCGCCAAGGTGGCCGAAGGCGCCGATGCCTGCACCACGCTGCCCCGCGATGGGCTACGCTGCTACCGCAACCGGCGTGCGGGGCTGAACCTGATCCGCCAGATCGACCGGCCCGTGCTGCTCACGCTGTTCCCCTCGGAGGAGGGGGACAACGCCGTCTCGGCCGTGCTGCGCGGCCTGGACGACGACATGGCCACGCTGGAGAGTGGTGGCCGCACGCTGCATGTGCCGTTGGCCGACCTGGCGCAGGTATGGCGCGGCGACATGGCCACCCTGTGGCGGGCCCCGCCCGGCATGCCCGACAAGGGCGAGATCACCGAGAGCCCGGCGGGTGCGGCCTGGCTCGATGCACGCCTGGCCTCCAAGGCGGCCGGCGGCGCCGGGCCCAGCAGCCGGCCCGTGACGCCCGCGCTGCGGCAGTCGCGCATCCACCGCTTCCAGCTGGCCCAGGGCGTGACGCCCGATGGCCGGGCTGGCCCCCTGACCCTCATGCTGCTCAACCGCGCCGCCGGCGTGAAAGAACCGCGCCTGCGCACCGGAGCCTGATCCCCATGTCCTACATCCTTGATGCGCTGCGGCGCGCTGAAGCCGAGCGG
This sequence comes from Acidovorax sp. CF316, assembly GCF_000276605.1. Lineage (GTDB taxonomy): Bacteria > Pseudomonadota > Gammaproteobacteria > Burkholderiales > Burkholderiaceae_C > Acidovorax. Next base: position 27,229 of record NZ_AKJX01000108.1, read on the forward strand.
GGTCGGGGCGCCGTGCCGGGCATCCATACGCAGGCCCTGCCCACGCCGGGGGCGCCCGCGGACCGCCCCGGTTCTGCCAACCTGGTGCTGGCGGGTGCGGCCGGGGTGGCCGTGGCCGCCCTCGCCGCAGGTGGTACCTGGTGGGCCATGCAGCGCCATGCCGATGTGCCAGGTGCTGCAGCAGTGGTGGCCACGGCCCCGCCGAAGCCTGCGCTGCCCGTGCCCGCACCGGCGCCCGTGGTGGTCGCTGCGGCACCTGCCGTCGCCCCTGCTCCGGTGCCTGCGCCGGTGCCAGCGCCGGTGCCTTCGGCACCGTTGGCCAGCCCCCCCCTCGCACCGGCCACGGTGGAACCGCGCCCCGTGGCGCAAAAGCGGGTCGCCGAAGCGGCGCGGGAGCCGTCCGCGGCGCCTTCGGCTGCGGTTCGCCCGCGCGAGGCGCAGGCCGCGCAGCGGGACCCGGGGCCTTCCACGGCCGCTGCCGCGCCGCCCGTGGCGGTCGCCGCGAACAGCCCCGTGTTCGCGCAGAACGAGCTGCCCCCTTCGGTGCGCGAGCAACTGCCGGTGCTGCAGGTCACGGGCGCGACCTATTCCAGCAATCCCGCGCACCGCATGGCCATCGTCAATGGCCAGGTGCTGCAGGAGGGCGACCAGGCCGCACCCGGGCTCAAGCTTGAACGCATCGAGCAGGGCCGCACCGTCTGGTCGTTCCGCGGCTACCGCTACGCCGTGGCGCCGCAGTAACCCGGCTGAAAGGCCCTGCTAGCGCAGAAAGCGCCCGTCCCGCCCGATCAGCGTCAGTTCCACGAAGCGCGAGGCATTGCGGTCCGGCGTGCTGGCATTGATCTCGAAGCCGCCCAGGTCCCATTTCTTGAGGTTCCAGGTGGCGTCGATGAAGGCGGTGCGCGTCGGGTTGCGGCCGGCGCGCTGCAGGGCCTCGGCGAACACCCGGGCGTTCAGATAGCCTTCGAGCGCCAGGTGCGAGGGCTCGGCCGTGGCGCCCGAGGCCTTCCACGCAGCCTGGAAGTCGCGCACCACCGGCATCACCACATTGGACGGCAGGGGCACCACCTGCGAGATGGCCATGCCCGTGGCGTCGGCACCGAGCGCCTTCACCGTGGCGGGAGTGCCCATGACCGACAGCGCATACAGCGTCACCCCGCGCTTGAGTGCGCGAAAGGCCTTCACGAACTCCAGCGTGGGTTTGCCTGCCAGGCCGATGACGATGGCCTCCAGATCGGCGCCCGCCAGCTTGGCGGCCGCAGCACCGGCATCGGAGGCATTGTTCTCCACCGTCACGGTGACCGCGGCGGGCAGCTTGAGCTTGCCCATGGACTGCTCGGCGGCGCTGAACACCTCCTTGCCGAAGGAGTTGTTCTGGTAGACGATGCCGATGCGCTGGATGCCGATGGTCGACAGGTGCTGCACCAGCTTCTCGGCCTCGTCGGCGTAGCTGGCGCGGATGTTGAACACGCTGCGCGCGTTCTTCGTGCGGCTCAGCTGGGCGCCCGTGAAGGGGGCGAAGAAGGGGACGCCGCTCTCGACCACCTTGGGCAGCATGGCGTCGATCATGGGCGTGCCCATGCAGTTGAAGAGGGCGAAGTTGCCCGGGTCGGCCAGGAACCTGTCCACGTTGGCCAGGGCCTTGGGCACCTCGTAGGCGTCGTCCAGCGTGGTCAGCTCAATGCTGCGGCCATGCACGCCGCCTTTGGCATTGATGCCGGCAAACGCCGCCTTGGCGCCCTGGTGCATGGCCGATCCGAGGTCGCCCAGCGGCCCCGTGAGGGCGGTGGACTGGCCGATGCGGATCGGCCCTTCCTGTGCCAGGGCGCTTCTGCTGCCCCAGTGGGCCAGGGGCAGGGCGATGGCGCTGCTCAGCAGGGTGCGCCGGCGAAGCGCCGGCTTGGGGAGGTGGATACCGCCTGTCGTCATGTCGTGATGTCTCCGTGCTCTTGGAATGGGGGTTCGGGTCCCCTCGGATGCCCATCATCCGCAGCCGATTGGCGAAAATCTATCGTTGCGGCGACAATTCGGATCGTGGTATTCCCGCACGCATCCAGCCGCCCCTGTTCCCGCCACCGAGTTCCATGAACCAGGATCTGTCACTGCACCAGCGCCGGCGCCTGCCCACGCCGGCCGAGCTGGCCAACATCCCCTGGCTGACACAGTTGCAGCCCGCAGAGCGCGAGCGCGCCGAGGCGGCGTTGCTGGTGGGTGACGCGGCGCCCGGCGACTACGTGTGCCGTGTGGGCCGGCCCGTGACCTACTGGTTCGGCGTGGTGGAAGGCTTGCTCAAGATGAGCAGCGACAACGCGCAGGGCCAGACCATGACCTACACCGGCGTGCCACCCGGCGGCTGGTTCGGCGAGGGCACGGCCATGAAGCGCGAGCCCTACCGCTACAACATCCAGGCGCTGCGCAAGAGCGTCGTGGCCGGCCTGCCGATCGACACCTTCCACTGGCTGCTGGACCACTCCATCGGCTTCAACCGCTTCGTGATGAACCAGCTCAACGAGCGCCTGGGCCAGTTCATCGCCGCGCGCGAGATCGACCGGCTGAACAACCCCGATGTGCGCGTGGCGCGCAGCCTGGCCTCGCTGTTCAACCCCGTGCTCTACCCTGGCGTGGGCGAGGTGCTGCGCATCACCCAGCAGGAGCTGGCCTACCTGGTAGGGCTGTCGCGCCAGCGTGTGAACGAGGCACTGGCGGCGCTGGAAGTGGAAGGGGCCATCCGCGTGGAATACGGCGGCCTGCGCGTGCTGGACCTGGCCGCGCTGCAGTCGAGCATCTTCCAGCGGCTGGCAGAGCCGCGCACCGCCGCTGCCGACGCTGCGTAGCCGCGCCGGTCAGCCGTGCCTTTCAGCCGCGCGGCAGGGCGGGAACGCCAGCCTTGCGCTGGCCCACCATGGGGGTCGGCGCGGGGACTGCCGCCAAGGCCTCGGGCGCACCCTGCCATTCGCGGTCGTCGGTGCGGTCGCGGCGCAGGCGGAAGGTGTGCACCATCTGCGTCAGGCGCCCGGCCTGTTCCTTGAGGCTGTCGGCCGCTGCGGCGCCTTCTTCCACCAGGGCGGCGTTCTGCTGCGTCATCTCTTCGAGCGCGCCTACGGACTGGCTGACCTCACCGATGCGCTGGCTCTGCTCCTGCGTGGCGGCGGTGATCTCGCCCATGATGTCCGACACGCGGCGCACGGAGGTCACGAGTTCCTCGATGGTCTTGCCCGCATGGTTCACGAGGGTGCTGCCCTCCTGCACATGCTCCACGCTGGCACCGATCAAGGTTTTGATTTCCTTGGCCGCCTGGGCGGCACGGCCGGCCAGGTTGCGCACCTCGCTGGCCACCACGGCGAAACCGCGGCCCTGTTCGCCCGCGCGGGCGGCTTCCACCGCCGCATTCAGCGCCAGGATGTTGGTCTGGAATGCGATGCCGTCGATCACGCTGGTGATGTCGGCGATCTTGCGCGAACTGCCGCTGATGGTGTCCATGGTACGCACCACCTGGGAGACCACCTCGCCGCCGCGCGTGGCCGCGTCCGACGCCGAGGAGGCCAGCTGGTTGGCCTGGCGCGCGGCGTCGGCGCTTTGCGACACGGTGCCTGTCAGGTCGGCCAGGGCATTGGCGGCGCCCTGCAGGTTGTGCGAGGTCTGCTCGGTGCGCTGGCTCAGGTCGAGGTTGCCGGAGGCGACTTCGGAGCTGGCCACGAGGATGGATTCCGCCGTACCGCCGATGTCGCCCACCAGGCTGCGCAGGCGGTCCTGCATGGCGGCAATGGCTTCGAGCAGGCGCCCGGTCTCGTCGTGGATGCGCACCTCCACCTGCGAGGTGAGGTCTCCGCGCGCGATGCGCTCGGCCACCACCACCGCGCGGCCGATGGGTGCGGTGATGCTGCTGGTGATGCGCCAGGCGATGAGCGCGCCCAGGCCGATGGCCAGCAGCACCAGCGCACCACCCGTCCAGCGCGCCCGGCTCTGCGTGACCTCGGCCGAGGCCGTGGCCTGGCTGTTCAAGGTGTTCTGCAGCTCGATCAGCTCGGCCAGCTTGCTGCGCCAGGCGGCTTCCAGTGGGGCGACCTTGGTCATGAGGTTCAGCGTGGCGCTCACGGTATCGCCATCGTCGGCGGCCTTCATCGCGGCATCGAGCTCGGGGCGGCTCTTGCGGCCGAGCTCCTGCACCTCGCCCAGCAGCTTGCGTTCTGCCTCGCTCGTGCCGTCGGCCTTGAGCAGGTCGGCCAGGCTGGCTTCCTGGCGGGCATAGCCCTGCAAAGACTTCTCGGCGTTCTTGATCTGGTCGCGTGCCTGCTTGGGATCGATCTCGTTGAGCATGGCGGCCGAGCGGCTCTGGATGCCGATGGCGCTCACGCTGTCCAGCATTTCATTGACCAGCCGGGTCTTGGTGGCGCCGGTGCCGGTGACCTGCAGCAGGTGCTCGTGCAGCTTGCCGACCGAGAGCTGACCCACGGCCGCCACCGCGATCAACAAGACAAGCAGGCAGCCGAAACCCAGGCCCAGGCGGCTGGAGATCGATAACGATTTGATGGACGAGGCGGCCGGCATGGAGGTCCTTGGCTGTTGAATTCGATGGGGTGGCACGAAGCAATAACGGTGCCCGGACAGGCGATTGGCCTGCAACGCTGGTGGCGCCAGGGGCGCCCCACAGTGTAGGGACAAATGTCACAAAATGTTATGAGGCTTCAGGATGGTCCCATGCACCACCGGCATGAAACTGTTACAAACAGGAGGCTCCTCCCAGGATCAGCGGGGGGCGCGGTCATCGCCGCAGGCATCGGCATGCCCGCCGGCATGAAAGCGCCCGCTGTTACATATGTCCCCTGGTGTGGCTGCTATCTTTTTTGATGATTGCAAAGACAATGCATGGCCACTGTAATACGCCACGCCCGGGGTCTATCGGGTATAAACCCGTTACAGTTTCTGCAAAGGATGCTCCATGAGCCGCTTCCACACCTCCTTTCGTTTGCATGGTGTCCTGGGCACGCTGGTGCTCATGGGCCTGGCCGCATGTACCGGCGGTCCGATGCCCGACGCATCCGAGCGCCGCGAACGCCTCGTGGCGGTGACGGCCGACCACGAACTCATCGTGTTCGATGCGCGCAGGCCCGACACCGTCCTCGAACGCCGGCGCGTGACGGGCCTGGCCTCGGGCGAACGGCTGATCGGCGTGGACTTTCGCGTGGCCAAGGGCGTGCTGTATGCCCTGTCGCAGGCGGGGCGCCTGTACACGCTCGACATCTCCAGCGGTGCCTTGACGGCGGTGGGCACCGCGCCCGCTGCGGTGTCGCTCACGGGCGCATCCTTCGGCTTCGATTTCAACCCGGCGGCGGACCGCATCCGCGTGGTGTCGTCCTCGGGGCTCAACCTGCGCCTGCACCCCGACACGGGTGCCCTGGTCGATGGCGACCCCGCCCAGCCGGGCGTACAGCCCGATCCGGTGCTGCACTACGTGGCCGGTGACGTGAACGCCGGCCGCGTACCCGACGTGGTGGCAGCCGGCTACACCTACAGCCCGCAGGACAGCAAGATCACCACCAACTACGCCATCGACCGCGCCCGCGGTGCGCTGGTGATGCAGGGCTCGCGCGAAGGCGCCACGCCCGTGGTGTCGCCCAACACCGGCCAGCTGCGCACCGTGGGTTCCCTCGGCCTGGGGCCGCTGTCCGACGCCTCCTTCGACATATCCGACGTGGGCAATGTGGCCTTGCTGGCCGCACGCACGGCCGGCGATCCGCGCTCGCGCCTGTACAAGGTGGACCTCGCGTCCGGCCGCGCCATCTCGCTGGGCGTGATCGGCAGCGGGGCGGCCTTGGCGGGAATGGCCATAGAACCATGAACACGCGGCCCGTCCTGGCGCAATGGCTGCTGGTGCACGGATGTGTGCTGGTGGGCTGGATGGCGACCATGGCGGGCCTGGCGCAGGCCGCCTCCGTGCAGGTGGACCTGACCGACGCGGCAGGCAAGCCCCTGGCCGATGCCGTGGTGTTCCTCGAATCGGCCGAGGCCAAGCGCCTCGTCAAACCCCAGCCCGGCGTGGAGATGGCGCAGGAAAAGCGCCAGTTCGCACCGGTGATGATGGTGATCCCGGTGGGGACCGAGGTGCTGTTCCCCAACCGCGACACGGTGCGCCACCACGTCTACTCCTTTTCGCCCACCAAGAAGTTCGAGCTCAAGCTCTACACGGGGACACCAAGCAAGCCGGTGCTCTTCGACCAGGCCGGCGTGGTGGTGCTGGGCTGCAACATCCATGACCAGATGACCGGCTGGATCCTGGTGGTGGACACGCCCTACTACGCCAGTTCGTCCGCAACCGGCAGGGTCCTGCTCGACAACGTGCCTGCGGGCAGCTACAAGCTGCGGGCCTGGCACAACCGGCTGCCGGTGGGTGCCCCGGCCCTGGAGCAGGCGCTGACCGTGCCAGCCACCGGCGTGGCCAGTGCCTCGGTGCGCATGGCGGGGCTGCAGCCTTGAACCTGTCCCTGCTGCGGCGCAGTCTCATCCTGAGGCTGGTGGGCATCTCCTTGCTGCTGCTGCTCATCGTGCAGGCGGCCGGCTTTGCGGTGGTGCGCGCCAGCATCGAGCGCAATGCGCGCAGCCAGATCGCCCGCGCCCTCGACACCGACGAGAACGTCTGGCGGCGCCTGCTGGACCAGAATGCGGACAAGCTGCGCCAGGGGTCGGCCCTGCTGGCGGCCGACTACGGCTTTCGCTCGGCCATCAATTCGGATGACGAGGAGACCATCCAGTCGGTGCTGGAGAACCATGGCAGCCGCATCGGCGCGGCCGTGACCGCGCTGCTGGGCACGAACCTGGAGCTGCGCGCGGCCAGCCTGTCGGACGACATGCTGGACTTTCCCGCCACGCTGCGCCAGGTGGTGCCGCCCCTGGCGGCCCAGCCGCAGGGCAGCCAGGTGGCCATGATGGCGGGCGTGCCCTACCAGTTCGTGATGGTGCCGATGCGGGCGCCGGTGGTCATCGGCTGGGTGCTGATGGGCTTTCCCATCGGCCAGCCGCTGGCCGAGGAAATGCGGCGCCTGCTGTCGGTGCAGGTGGCCGTGGTGGTCAAGGCGGCAGATGGCAGCGTGTCGGTGCCCGTGACCACGCTGTCGGCACCGGCGCTGGCCAGCCTGCACCGCCAGGGCCTGCCGCTGGCAGAGCTCAAGACTGCCGAGGGGACGCTGCTGGTGCGCGAGGCCCCCCTGGGCAACGCGGGCAACGAGGTGAAGACGCTGCTGCTGCGCTCGGTGGACGAGGTGGTGGCGCCGTACCAGCAGCTGCAGGTGCTGCTGGCCATCATCACCATCGCGGGCGTGCTGTTGTTTGCAGCCGGCACCGGGCTGGTGGCCACGCGCCTGACCACGCCCCTGCGCTCCCTGCTGGCGGCCACCCAGCGCCTGTCGCGCGGCGAATACGGGGTGCCGCTCTCGCATACCGGGCGCAAGGACGAGATCGGCAACCTGGCCCGCTCCTTCGACCGCATGCGCCTCGATATCGGCAGCCAGCAGGCCGAGATCCGCCGTCTGGCCTACTGGGACCGTCTCACGGGCCTGCCCAACCGGGAGCGTTTTCGCGAAGCCGTGGTGCACGCCATCGCCGCGCAGGAGGAGGGGGCCGTGCAACCCCTGACCGTGCTCACGCTTGACCTGGACCGCTTCAAGCATGTGAACGATGTGCTCGGCTATGCCTTTGGCGACCGCCTGCTGCAGGCCGTGGCCGAGCGCCTGCAAAAGCAGGTGCAGGGCGAGAGCGACATGGTGGCCCGCCTGGGCGGCAACGAGTTCGCCCTGCTGTTGCCGCGCACGGATGCGCAGGAAGCGCATGCGCTGGCCCAGCGCATCAACCAGTCGTTCGAGGAGCCCCTGGCCTTCGAAGACCAGACGGTGGACCTGAGCGCAGGCATGGGCTTCGCCTGCTGGCCGGCCGATGCCGACGATGCCGACACGCTGCTCAGCCGCTCCGAGATCGCGATGTACGCCGCCAAGCGCAAGCTCAGTGGCGCGCTGCGCTACGACGCTTCGTTCGACTCGGCCAGCACCCAGACCCTGTCGCTGCTGACCGAGCTGCGCCGTGCCGTGGAGCACGACGAACTGCGCCTGTACCTGCAGCCCAAGGTGCCGCTGCACGGGCAGGGGGGGCTCGCGGCCGAGGCCCTGGTGCGCTGGCAGCATCCCCAGCGCGGCCTGGTGCCGCCCATGGACTTCATTCCGTTTGCCGAGCAGACGGGCTTCGTGCGCCATCTCACGCTGTGGATGTTCGAGGAGGTGGCGCGCCTGCTGGCCGATCCGCGCACGGCCGACCTGCCGCTGCGCATCTCGGTCAACCTGTCCACGCGCGACCTGCTCGATCCGGAGCTGCACACCCGGCTGGGCGCCATCCTCACGCGCCATGGCGTGCAGGCCAGCGCCTTCTGCCTGGAGATCACCGAGAGCGCCATCATGGACGACCCGCTGCGTGCCGAGGCCATGCTCAACCGCCTGTCCGAGCAGGGCTTCAAGCTCTCCATCGACGATTTCGGCACCGGCTATTCGTCGCTGGCCTACCTCAAGCGCCTGCCGGTGGACGAGCTCAAGATCGACAAGTCCTTCGTGATGGGCATGGAGGCGGGTGAGGACGACGCGATGATCGTGCGCTCCACCATCGACCTGGCCCACAACCTGGGCCTCACGGTGGTGGCCGAGGGGGTGGAGAACCTGGCCATCCTCGACCGGCTGCGTGCCCTGTCCTGCGACGAGGCGCAGGGCTACCACATCAGCCGACCGCTGGGGGCCGAGGATTTCCTGGCCTGGCAGTCCCGCCAGATCGCCGCCACCGCCCCGTGAGGGGCCCGGGGCCGCTGTTCGGCGCCTGCTTTGTGCGGCCATGCGCCCAAACGGTCGCGCAGGGGTGAAAATACGGGCAATGCCTTCTTCCCGTCCCCCCGCCGCCCCGGCCGCCGAGCCCGGTGACCAGCCACCCCGGCGCGCCGTGTTGCGCCGCCCCGCCGCGCCGCCTGCTTCTTCGCCACCCGCATCGGCCACGCCGCGCGCTTCGGCACCTGCTGCAGCCCGCAGCAACGCACGGCCCGATGCGCGCCCGCAATCCCGACCCACCGCCGCGGCGCCGCAGGCGCGCGGCAACGTGTGGCGCGCCGAACCCGCGCCGCCGGCTTCGCGCGGGCCGGCCCCTGCCCGTGGCGCCCCGCCATCCTCTGCCGCCGCACCCATGCGCCCGGCCGTGCCGGTCAAGACCACAGCCGCCGCCGCAGGCACCGCGCGCCTGAACAAGCGCATGGCCGAACTCGGCCTGTGTTCGCGCCGCGAGGCCGACGACTGGATCGCCCACGGCTGGGTCAAGGTCAACGGCGAGGTGGCGCCCATGGGCCTGCAGGTGCTGCCCACCGACCGCATCGAGGTGGACAAACGTGCCCAAGGCCAGCAGGAGCAGCAGGTCACCATCCTGCTGCACAAGCCCATGGGCTATGTGAGCGGGCAGGCCGAGGACGGCCACACGCCCGCCGTGGCGCTGATCAACCCCCGCACCCACTGGCGCGACGACCCGGGTCGCATGCGCTTTTCGCCGCCGCAGTTGCGCGGCCTGGCACCGGCCGGCCGGCTGGACATCGACTCGGTGGGCCTGCTGGTGCTCACGCAGGACGGCCGTGTGGCGCGCCAGCTGATCGGCGAGGACTCCACGGTGGACAAGGAATACCTGGTGCGCGTGCAGTACGGCGAGGTCGCCACCGACGTGCAGGCCGCATTTCCGGCCGCGCAGCTGGCGCGCCTGTGCCATGGCCTGGAGCTCGACGGCCAGCCGCTCAAGCACGCCAAGGTCGAATGGCAGAACCCCGAACAGCTGCGTTTCGTGCTCACCGAAGGCAAGAAGCGCCAGATCCGCCGCATGTGCGAGCTGGTGGGTCTCAGGGTGGTGGGGCTCAAGCGCATCCGCATCGGCCGGGTGACGCTGGGCAACCTGCCGGTGGGCCAGTGGCGCTATCTCTTGCCGAACGAGCAGTTCTGAGTCCTGCGCGGCTCCCGCCACCTTTCATTGACCGGAGCCTGCCATGCCATCCAAACCCTCCCCCGCGCGTGCCCTGCGCCAGCTGCGGCCTTCCGACCTGCGCGGTGCAGCCCGCCTGGCCACCCAGGCCACGGCCAGCATCAGCCGCGTGGCCGAAGGGGTGCACCAATCGGTGCTGGGCACCATGGGCCTGCCGGGCGCCGCCGCACCGGGCCGCACGCGCGGTCTGACCGGCATGGTCTATGGCGGTGTGCGGGGCATCACGCGCCTCGTCGATGCCGGCCTGCAGGCCGCCTTGCTGCGGCTGGAACCCTTCGTCGCCATGCCCGACGAGGCGCAGGACGTGCCGCGCGAGCGCCTGGCCGTGCTGGCTGCGCTCAACGGTGTGATGGGCGACCGCCTGGCAGAGGACGGCAACCCGCTGGCCACCTCCATGGGCTTTTACCAGCAGGGCCGGCCGCTGGACCTGGCGGCGCTGCGGGCGGCAGGCACGGCATCGGGCCACCTGCTGGTGCTGGTGCATGGCCTGTGCATGAACGACCTGCAATGGGAACACGAGGGCCATGACCATGGCGCCCACCTGGCGCAGGCCGTGGGCTGCACGCCCGTGTACCTGCGCTACAACACGGGGCAGCATACCTCCACCAATGGTGCCGAGCTCGCGCGGCAGCTGCAGGCGCTGGTCGCTGCCTGGCCGGTGGCGGTCACGCGGCTGAGCATCGTGGGCCACAGCATGGGGGGCCTGGTGGCGCGCAGCGCCTGCCAGCAGGCCGAGCAGGCGGGGCTGTCCTGGCGTGGCTTGCTGCAGCACCTGGTGTGCCTGGGCACGCCGCACCATGGCGCGCCGCTGGAGCGTGCGGGCCATTGGGTGGACCGGCTGCTGGGCAGCACCCCGTACTCGCGCCCCTTTGCCCGGCTGACCGGGCTGCGCAGCGCTGGCATTACCGACCTGCGCCACGGCCACGTGCTGGATGCGGACTGGCTGGGGCGCGACCGCTTCCGCAAGAGCCCGGACATGCGCACCCCGTTGCCATTGCCCGCCGGCGTGCTGTGCTGTACCGTGGCGGCCACCCTGGCTGCCCAGCGCAGCCCGGTGACCGAACGGCTGGTGGGCGATGGCCTGGTGCCGCTGCACAGTGCCCTGGGCTGGCATGATGACCCTGCCAGGCGGCTGGAATTTGCGCGGGCGCAGCAGTGCGTGGTGCACCGGACCGGGCACCTGCAATTGCTGGGGGATGTCCGCGTGGCGCGACAATTGGTGCGCTGGCTGGCACCGGCAGGCTGAGCCGGGGTGCCGGCTGTCGCCTTTATTTGTGCCGGTACGCCAAGGGGAGCGCGGGCATTGCTACCATCGTGCCATTCGCGCCGCATGTAACAAGGAGAAACACAGTGAGCGACAAAAAATACCGCCTCGTGACCCGCAGCGACTTTGACGGCCTGGTGTGCGCCGTGCTGCTCAACGAGCTGGAGCTGATCGACGAGATCACTTTCGTGCATCCCAAGGACATGCAGGACGGCAAGGTACCCATCACCGAGCGGGATATCACCACCAACCTGCCCTACGTGCCCGGCGCCCACTTGGTGTTCGACCACCACGAGTCGGAAACCATCCGCAATTCGGGGCGGCGCGACAGCAACCACATCATCGAGGCGCATGCGCCTTCGGCGGCACGCGTGGTCTACAACCACTATGGCGGCAAGGCGGCCTTCCCGCGCATCACCGACGAAATGATGGCGGCGGTGGACCAGGCTGACTCGGCCCAGTACTCGCGCGAGGACATCCTGAACCCCGAGGGCTGGGTGCTGCTCAACTACCTCATGGATTCGCGCACCGGCCTGGGCCGTTTCCGCGAGTTTCGCATCAGCAACTATGCGCTGATGATGGACCTCATCAAGTACTGCCGCGACCACACCATCGAGGAGATCCTGGCGCTGCCCGACGTGCAGGAGCGCGTGGCGCTCTACCGTGAGCATGCGCCCAAGGCCAAGGAGCAACTGCTGCGTTGCGCCATCAAGATCAGCAACTTGGTGGTGCTGGACCTGCGCGACGAGGAGACCATCTGGGCGACCAACCGCTTCATGATCTACGCGCTGTTCCCCACGGCCAACATCTCCATCCACATGATGTGGGGGCTGCAAAAGCAGAACACGGTGTTGGCCACCGGCAAGTCCATCCTGGACCGCAGCAGCCAGACCCACGTGGGCAACCTCATGCTGGAGTTCGGCGGTGGCGGCCATGCCGCCGCAGGCACCTGCCAGGTGGCCAACGACAAGGCCGACATCATCCTGCAGGCGCTGATTCAGCGCATCACGCTGGACCGCTGAGTTTTTTTCCTCAGTCTTCGCCGAACAGGACCCGGTACAGGGCGGCGCCCAGCAGCGCGCCGGCCATCGGGGCCGCCCAGAAGACCCACAGTTCCGACAGCGCATGCGCCGGGCCGAACAGGGCCGGGCCGGTGCTGCGCGCCGGATTCACCGAGGTATTGGTCACCGGGATCGAGACCAGGTGGATCAGGGTCAGGCACAGGCCGATGGCCAGCCCGCCCACGCCCTCGGCCGCCCGGCGCGAGGTGGCGCCCAGGATCACGATGAGGAACACCGCCGTGAGCACCACTTCGGTCACCACGGCGGCCACCAGCCCGTAGCCGCCGGGAGAGTGCTCACCGTAGCCATTGGTGGCAAAGCCGCCGATGTCGGCCCCGGGCCTGCCGGTGGCGATCAGGTAGAGCAGGCCCGCCGCCACGGTGGCGCCCAGCACCTGGGCCGCGATGTAGCCAGGCAGCTCGGCGGCCTTGAACCGCCCCCCGATGGCCAGGCCGACCGAAACCGCGGGGTTGAAATGCCCGCCCGAGATGGGCCCCAGCGCGTAGGCCCCCGTGAGCACCGTGAGGCCGAAAGCCAGCGAGACCCCCAGGAAGCCGATGCCCAGTTGCGGAAACGCAGCGGCCAGCACGGCGCTGCCGCAGCCGCCGAACGTGAGCCAGAACGTCCCGAGGAATTCGGCAGACCATTTTTGCAGAGAAGTGGGCATGGGCGGTGTTCCAAAAAAGCATGGCTGGGGGCACCCCGCC
>NZ_AKJX01000109.1 GCF_000276605.1 Acidovorax sp. CF316
TGACTCCCTGAAAGGGCTCCCGTGCGGGAGCCCTTTTTTCGTGGCGCGGGTTTGTCACAATCGGCCGGGACATTTGCAGACCCGACCGCGCCATGACGCCCACTTCCACCGCCCCGCCCCAGGACGTTTTCCAGATCGGCGCCACGTCGTTCTCGTTCTCCGCAGACTCCAGGGTGGTATTCGAAGACGGCGGCATGCGCTTCGATTTCAAGGCCGAACACGCGCCCGAGCAGGGCAACCCTGCACCGCATCTGTGGTCCAGCGGCCTGTTCCATTTCGACGACCGCGCGGGGGAACCGCACCGGGTGTTCTCCTACCCGCACACCGACCCGGACTCCCCATTCCATCTCTACGTCCAGGGCGTGGCGTACGGTCTGCGCTTTTTCGGCCAGGTCGACCTGGCCCCTGACCGAATCGCCCTGCATGGCGTGCTGCGCCAGGAGCACCATGACGACAGCCAGGGCACGCCCCTGCACCTGGTGCGCCACTTTCCCCGTGGCCAGGTGCGCCCCAAGCCCCGCGACTTCCACAGCCTGCAAGCAGCACAGGCCGTGCCCGCCGACACGGTGCGCCACCTGAGCTTGCGCCAGCAATGGCGGCCGGACACCCCCAGGACGGACCGGTTCCCCGAAGAAGTGCTGGCGTTCACCGCCATCGAGTCGCTGATCCTGGACTATGCCTCCACGGGCCATGCCCGCTTCACGGAACTGCCCGAAGAGATCGGCACGCTGCAGCAACTGACCCGGCTGGACCTGTCAAACACCAGCGTGCAGCACCTGCCCGATGCCATAGGCCAGCTCGGGCAACTGCGCCACCTGGCCATGTCCCACGGAATGCTCACCAGCGTTTCCGAGCAGATCGCCCAGCTGCCCCACCTCGAACGGCTGGACCTGTCCTACAACCGCCTCACCTCGCTGCCCGAGGCCATAGGCCACATGCCGTCGCTCAAGGCATTGAACCTGAGCGGCAATGCCTTCACCTCCCTGCCCGCCTCGATCGATCGCATCGAGAACCTGCAGGTGGACGTGCGCTACCTGCCGCTGTTCCGCGACATGCGCTACCGCCCTGAGATCGACGTGGCCACGAGCGCCGAGCCATTTCTGGCGAGCAGCAGCCCCGCGCATGCCGCCCTGCTGCATGCCGGCCTGGCCCGGCACGGATTGCTGGCCCACGAGCCTGCCCTGCTGCGCCACGCCCGCCAGGCCCTGCGCTGGCGCACCACCCAGCCCGATGCGCCGCCGGTGCGCGGCGGCACCCGCTTTGGCGGCGCGCCGGACCTGCCGCCCGGCCTGCCCTACCCCACCACCGACGGCAAGCCCTGGCACTTCTATGCGCAGCTGGACCTGGACGCCATCGCCGGTCTGCAAAGCTGGCTGCCGCGCACCGGGCGGCTGTACTTCTTTGCCCAGAGCCAGGACCCGTCCGACGGCGTGCGCGTGCTGCACGACACCTCGCCGCGCAGTTCCCTCGTGCCCCACATCTGGGGGACAGAGGTCGATTCGGTGGACGACATCGACGTGTCCCGGGCCTACAGGGGCTACCGGGCCGTGGTGGACGCCACCGTGTCCCTGCCCATCCTCTACAACGCCCATGGGCGCTACACGGGGGACGACGCAGGGCTCATGGATATCCACGGGGACGACGCGCTGAGCGAGGTCTACAACACCCTGGCCGAGGAGCTGTCGTTCAGCCCGGACAACCAGCACGGCGTGCACCTGCAGAACGCCTTTGTCTTCACCCAGCACGACAGCCCCGAGGAGCAATCCGTGGCGCTGCAGCGCGGCAACCCCGGCGAGTGGGTGAACCTGCTGCGCCTGGGCTCCGACCGGCACCCGGGCTTCGAGTTCTGGGACGCCGGCACCCTGACCTTCACCATCCACCGCAAGGACCTGGCCCTCTGCGATTTCTCGCGCGTGCTGGGTTTTATCGAGAGTTCCTGATCGACCGAGAGAGCGTTGCGGTCCGCTCAGGTCGTGGTCTGCACGTGCAGGCGGCTGGACTTGCAGCGGTGCAAGGCGTTGTAGTACTCCAGGCGCCGGCCATTGGCGCCATAGGCGATCGACTCGATGCGCAGCAGCGGCTCGGGGTGTTCCAGCTGCAGCAGCGTGCAGGTCTCGGCGTCGGGCAGCACGGCATCGATCCAGCGCTCGGCGCGCACCAGGCGCACACCGTACTGGCGGCGCAGCACGTCGTACAGCGAGCGGTCATCGAGGCGCATGCGGTGCAGGCCGGGCGCCAGGTCGGCGGGAACCACGGTTTCCACCAGCAGGCGCAACTCGCCGTCCACGCTGCGCAGCCGCTTGAGCGCCACCACCTGGGTATCGTCGGTGAGGCCCAGTGCGCTGATCTCCTGCGGCGTGGGGTCGCGCAGCTGCTGCGACAGGATCTGGGTGCGCACCGAGCGGCCCTTGCGCTCCATTTCGTCGGAGAAGCCGAGCACGGTGGAGACGAAGTCCTCGTCGCGCTCGCGCGCCGCGACAAACGCGCCGCGGCCCTTGATCTTGTAGATCAGGTTGTTGCGCACCAGGTCGGCCAGCGCCTCGCGCACCACGATGCGCGAGATGCCGAACTGCTCGCCGAGCTCGGCCTCGGAGGGCAGCTTGGCGCCGATGGCCAGTTCGCCCTGCAGTATCTGCAGGCGCAGGGCATCGCGGAACTGCGCCCACAGGGGCGATTCGGAGTTGCGGTCGAGCAGGGGCTGGAGTTCGGTCGGTGAATTCACGTCAGGACGGGCTCAGGGCCGGATGGATGGTCAATGATGCATGGAAAGCCGGCGCCGCATCGGAATCGGGGACTGCGGGGGCCAGGCGCACGCCATGGCGCTCGCGCAGTGCGGTGGTGCAATTGTGCAGTTCCTGCCGTTCGCGCTCCGCATTCCAGCCCAGCGCCTGTGCGGCGATGCCCGCCATTTCGGCCAGCGCCGCATCCGTGACGAGGCCGCGGATGGCCAGCAGCGTGCGCCGGATCACCAGGTCGTCGAGGTGGATCACGCCGGTTTCGGTGCACAGCCAGGCCACCTCAGCCGCCGAGTAGTCGGGTGCATGCTGCAGCGGCACGTCGCCTGCCACTTTGAAATGCTGGGCCATGCGCAAGGCCTGGGAGCCGTAGCGGCGCAGCAGTGCCTGGGCGCGGACACGGCCCAGGCCGGAATCCTGGGCGATGCGGTCGATGAAACGCTCGGTCGCCTGCCCGCCCTGCGGCATGTCGGTGCCGCCGCCAATGGGCAGTTGCCGGGTCGAGGCCGTGCGCCCGCGCCCCAGCAGGCGCAGCACCTCGTCGGTGGCCTCCTCGGCCAGCGCGCGGAAGGTGGTCCACTTGCCGCCCACCAGGCCCACGACCGGGATATCGCGCGATGGCGAGGGAGGGTCGATCACCACCGAATGGTCGCGCGAGATCTGTCCCGGCTTGTCGGCGTCCGAGCGCGCCAGCGGCCGCACGCCCACATAGGTGTAGACCACGTCGCGGCGGCCGAAGGCCAGGTTGGGGAACACCTCGCCCAGCACCTCGAGCAGGTAGTCCACTTCGGCCGGTTCGGTGGCGATCTGGTCGGGGTCGTCCACCGGGATGTCGGTGGAGCCCACCAGCACCCGGTCCAGGAAGGGGTAGACGATGCACACGCGCCCGTCCAACGCCTCGAAATAGGCCATGCGCCCGCCCAGTGCGTCGCGCAGCAGGGGGTGGTCGAGCACCAGGTGCGAGCCCTTGGTGCCCATCACGCGCGGCCCCGCGCCGCCCAGCAGTTCAGTGCTGCGGTCCAGCCAGGCGCCGCTGGCATTGACCACCGTGTCGGCCGTCACCTGCACCACCTCGCCCGTGACTTCGTCGCGCAGCGTGAGGGTCTTGCCCGCGCAGCCCATCACGCGGCAGTGGTTGCTGGCCGCCGAGCGCGGCTGGTCGCGGCAGGCGTCGCGCACCAGCTCCAGCACCAGCCATTCGGGGTGGCTGATCCAGGCGTCGAAGAAGGTCGCCGTCCAGCGCACGGCCGCGCGAAACAGCAGGCGGTCGGCCGGCTGCACACGGCTGATGCGGTGGTTGGGCATCACGCGCTGGCGCCGGCCCAAGAGGTCGTACAGGCGCAGCCCCGTGGCCACGGCCAGCAGGCCGCGCGTGCGCTGGGGCGGGGTGCGGCCCAGGAACTTGAGCGCGCTGCTCATGAGCCCGCCGAAGAAGCTCGACAGCGGCACCACGGTCTTGAGCGGCTGCACCAGGTGCGGCGCGTTGCGCAAGAGCAGGTTGCGCTCGCGCGTGGCCTCGGCCACCAGCGAGAAGCTGCCGCTTTCCAGGTAGCGCAGGCCGCCGTGGATCATGCGCGAAGGCGCGCTGCTGGCTCCGGCGCTGAAGTCGCCTTTGTCGACGATGAGGCAGTCCACGCCCTGCAGCGAGAGGTCGCGGAACACGCCCACGCCGTTGATGCCGGCGCCCACGATCACGGTGGAGAAATGGCGACCCGCCACGGCGGCCGGGCGCACGAATGGCAGGGGGGTGGAGGCGCTCATGGCAAGGCCTCCACGCGCTGCGGCGGGACGGGGGCCGCCGTCGCCGCGGGGGGCTGTGGCGCTCGCTCGGGCGCGTGGCCGGCCAGATGGCCGAAGACAGGGGACATGGTGGCGATCAGTTCGTTGAAGGAGGCGTTGAAATCCGCGTGGGCACGCGCCTGGCTGGCATCGGGCTCGACCGTGTCGCAGTTCGCATGCAAGGGATGGGGGTCGATGCCCTGGGACCGGGCGGCATAGATCGCCGCGCCACGGGCACCGGTTTCGTCGTCTGCACAGCGCTCCACCGGGTGCCCCAGCAGGCCCGCCAGCAGGCGCACCAGGCGGGTATCGCTGGCGCCGCCGCCCAGCACGGTGGAAGCCGAGACCGGCAAGCCCCCAGCCGCCAGCCGCGCCGTGTGGCGTGCATGCAGGGCCGCCACCGCATCGACCACGGCACGCGCCATGTCGCCGCGAGTGTGGTGGCTCTTGAGGCCCACGAAGCCCGCCGTGACGCCACCTCCGCCGTTCACGAAGGGCAGGAAGCGCAATCCGCCGGCCCCCAGGGGCACGGACATCGCCAGGTCGACCACCGCACGCGCATCGGGCAAGCCCAGCACGCCGGCCAGCCAGGCGATGTTGGCCATCGACGAGGGGCTGTTCTCCATGTACAGGCGCCGGTCGCGGGGACCGAAGTTCACGGTGGAGGCCACGTCGGGCAGAGGTTCGAGCACCGGCCCGATCACGGCATTCACGCACCAGGTGCCCAGCACCGACACCGCACGGCCCCGCTCTTCGGCTCGCACGGCCGTCATCGCGGCCAGCAGGTCGATGGCGCCCATGGCCACGGGAATGCCCACGGGCAGGCCATGCGCGGATGCCGCCGATGGCTGCAACGTGCCGATCACCTCGCCACTGCGCACCAGTGGCCCGAAAGCCTGCGGCCCCAGACCGGCGATGCCCGGGGCGGAAAAGGCCAGCGGCGACCAGTCGCCGCTGGCCACGGACAGCAGGCCTGCCGTGCTGGCGTCGCTGGCGTCGGTGGCGATCTGGCCGGTGAGCAGAAAGCCCACATAGTCCTTGGCGAACATCAGGCGCTGCAGCGCGCCGCTGCGCACGGCATCGCTGCCCAGCAGCTCGGCGGCGATCACGGTGGGCTGGCCGGGCCAGGGCTGGCAGCCGACGTCTGCCAGCAGCTGCGGCCCGTGGCTGGCGGCCAGGGACTGGGCGCGTGCGCCGGCGCGCTGGTCGGTCGAGGCCACGGCGCGCCCGCCTGCGAGTTCACAGCGCGCATCCAGCGCGTACAGGCCTGCGCCATGCCCCGTGCAGCCGATGGCGCGCACGTCGGCCACGCGGCGGCCCAGTTGGTGGGCCACATCGCGCAGCACGGCGGACAGGGCCGAACGGAGCATGGGCTCGCCCACTTCGCAGCCACCGCCTGGCAGGCGGTCGTGCTGCAGGGGCATGCGGGACAGGGCGACGGTGCGGCCGCTCGCGGCCTCCAGGGCCAGGGCTTTGAGGCTGCTCGACCCGAGGTCGATGCCGATCAGTAGTTGGGTCTTCATGTCATAACAGCTTCCGCCGAACCAGCGGGTATATCCAGTAGTGTTTCCCCTAACTATCTGGAGATTCGATCCACGCTTACATTCTACCTGTCATAACAACTGTCGTGACACCAAGCACCCCATCGCAGCCCTGGAGAAAGCAGCATCCCATGCTGCACCGTTCAACAAGAGGAGACAAAAAATGAGGCGTAATTTCCTGAAGTCCGCAGCCGCCGCCGGTATCGGCCTGGCCGGCACCAGCGCATTCGCGCAGCAGCCGGCAGCGGCCCCCGCCGCAGCGGGCGGCCTGCGCGGCAACCCCAGCGACGTCTACGTGATGAACGTGATGGTCTCGGGCGTGGAGTACTGGTTCCCGGTCTACGAAATGATGAAGCAGCTGGGCCGCACCCTGGGCGTGCGCACCCGCTATACCGGCACGCCGGAATACGACGTGAACAAGCAGCTGGCGTCGTTCGAGCAGGAGCTGGCCCGCAAGCCCGCCGGCATCCTGCTGCACCCCATGAACCCCGACCCGTTCATCGAACCCATCAACCGCGCCGCGGCGATGGGGATTCCGGTGGTCACCTTCGCAGCCGACTCGCCCAACTCCAAGCGCACGTCCTTCATCACTTCGGACAACGAGCGTGAAGGCGCGCAGGCGGCCGACGCGATCGCGGCATCCCTGAACGGCAAGGGCGAGTTCGCCGTGCTGGAAAACCCCGGCCAGGACAACCACGACCGCCGCATCGCCGCCTTCATCAACCGCATGAAGACCAAGCACCCCGGCATGAAGCTGGTGGGCCGCGCCGCGAGCAACCAGGACCCGAACAAGGCCTACCAGGCCGTGCAGAGCCTGGCGCAGGCCAACCCCAACCTGGGCGCTCTGTTCATGCCCGAGGCCAACTCGGCCCTGGGTGCGGCACAGGCCAAGGTGGAGACCAAGAAGAACATCAAGGTGATGTGCTGCGACGTGAACGCCAAGATCCTGGACATGATCAAGTCCGGCGACGTGTTCGGCGCCATCAACCCCAACCAGGGCATGCAGGGCTACATGGGCATGATGATGCTGTTCCTGGCCAAGAACCCCGGCCTCATCGACCCGATGAACGACGCCAAGCGCAACGGCACCAACCCCATGGCCGTGCCCTTCCTGGACAACGGCCTGGCCGTGGTCAGCAAGGCCAACGCCGACGACTTCTACTGGGACAAGTACCTCGCCCGCCGCGGCACCAAGGGCATCAGCGAGTGAGCACCACCACCATGGGCGCTCCCCTGCTCGCGCTGCGTGGCATCTGCAAGCGCTTCGGCGCTTCGCATGCGCTCTCGGGCGTGGACTTCTCGCTGCAGGCGGGCGAGATCCACGCCCTGTGCGGCGAGAACGGCGCGGGCAAGTCCACGCTGATGAACATCATCGATGGCATCCACCAGCCGGACGCGGGCGAGATCCTGCTCGACGGCCGCGTGGTGACCATCGATGGTCCGGCCCAGGCCATGCGCCTGGGTATCGGCCTGGTGCACCAGGAGATCGCCCTGTGCGCCGACGCCACCGTGGCCGAGAACATCTTCATGCCCGAGATCAATGCCGGCGGGCAGGCCTGGATGGACTACGCCGGCCTCAACGCACGTGCCACCCAGGTGCTCAGGCGCCTGGGCCAGGACATCGACCCCGCCGCCTGCGCGGGGGACCTGCCCATCTCCAGCCAGCAGCTGATCGAGATCGCCAAGGCGCTCACGCTCGACTGCAAGGTGCTGATCCTCGACGAGCCGACCGCCGCCCTCACCGACAACGAGTCGGCCGCCCTCTTCCGGGTGCTGCACGACCTCAAGGACCAGGGCATAGCCATCATCTACATTAGCCACCGCATGGCCGAGATCTTTGCGCACTGCACGCGCGTGACCGTGCTGCGCGATGGCCGCAACGTGCATTCGGGGCCGCTGGCCGAGCTCGATGCCGACGGCCTGGTGCGCCGCATGGTCGGGCGCGACCTGGGCAACTACTACCCGCCCAAGCAGCAGGACGCAGACCGCGGCGAGCATGTGCTCGAAGTGGGCGACCTGGCCGACGGCGAGCGCGTGCATGGCGTCTCGTTCACCGTGCAGCGCGGCGAGATCCTGGGCGTCGCCGGGCTCATGGGCGCCGGGCGCAGCGAGCTGGCGCAGACGCTGTGCGGCCTGCGCCCCGCCACCGGCGGCAGCGTGCGCCTCAACGGCAAGCAGCTCGCCATCCGCAAATACAGCGACGCGCTGCGCGACGGCATTGCCTACCTCAGCGAGGACCGCAAGGCTGCAGGCGTCTACCTGGACCTGCCGATCGCGCAGAACATCGCCTCCATGGCGCTGGCGCGCGTGAGCTCGCGCTTCGGCCTGCTGCAGCGTGCGGCCGAGCACCGGCTGGCGCAGGAGCTGGGCGCGCGGCTGAAGCTCAAGTCCGACGGCGTGCAGATCGAGGTGGCCAGCCTTTCGGGCGGCAACCAGCAGAAGGTGGCGATTGCCAAGCTGCTGGCGACCAACCCCGCGGTGCTGCTGATGGACGAGCCCACGCGCGGCGTGGACGTGGGTGCCAAGTCGGAGATCCACCACATCCTGCGCGACCTGGCCTGCCAGGGCGTGGGCGTGGTGGTGATCTCCTCGGAGCTGCCCGAGATCATCGGGCTGTGCGACCGGGCCCTGGTGATCCGCGATGGCCGCGTCGCGGGCGAGGTGCAAGGCAAGGACATGACGGAAGAGGCCCTGCTGCGGCTGGCTTCGGGACTGGAACGACAACAAGAGGAGATGGCATGAATCACCCCGCACAACTGGATGCCGGCAGCGTGGCCGGCCTGCAGCCCCTGCGCGAGAAACCCCAGGGAGGGCCCGGCAAGCCGGGCGGAACCAGGCTGACCAGCATGCGCGAGATGGGCCTTCTGGTCATCATCCTGGTGCTGTGCATCGGCATGAGCTTCGCCTCGCCCTACTTCCTGACCTGGGACAACATCCGCGCCATGCTGCTCTCGTTTTCCATCGAGGGCATCGTGGTCGTGGGCATGACCATCCTGCTCATCGTGGGCGGCATCGACCTGTCGGTGGGTTCGGTGGTGTGCTTTGCGATGGTGGTCACGGGCAAGCTGTTCCTGATGGGGTTCGACCCCTGGACGGCCGGGCTCATCGCGATCGCTGCCAGCGCCCTCATCGGGGCCATGATCGGCGGCTGCGTGGTGCGCATCGGGCTCAACCACTTCATCGCCTCGCTGGCCTTCATGGTCATCGTGCGCGGCCTGTGCCTGGCGCTCACCCAGGGCACGCCGCAGTCGCTGTTCTCGCTGCCGGCCTCGTTCAAGTTCATCGGTCAGGGCACGTTGTTCGGCATTCCGGCGGTGATCCTGATCTTCCTTTTCATTGTGGTGGTCAGCGACTTCGTGCTGCGCCGCGCCAGCCTGCTGCGCCGCGTGTTCTACACCGGCAGCAACGAGAAGGCGGCGCTGTACTCGGGCATCCGCGTGGGCCACGTGAAGTTCTGGGTCACGGTGCTGTGCGCGGCCTCGGCCGGCCTGGCCGGGGTGATCTACACCGCGCGTTTCGGCGCAGCCACGCCGACCTTCGGCGTGGGCATGGAGCTCAACGTGATTGCCGCAGCCGTGATCGGCGGCGCCAGCCTCAAGGGCGGCTCGGGCACGGTGCTCGGTGCCGTGCTGGGCCTGGCCCTGCTCTCGGTGGTGACCAGCTCGCTGATCCTGCTGGACGTGTCGCCGTACTGGCAGGACGTGATCAAGGGCCTGATCCTGCTGGCCGCCGTGACCATCGACCACCTCATGAACACCCGAAAGACCAAGCGATGAATGCCGTGATGATGAACGCAGCGATGAAGACCACCACCCTGGGCCCTTCGGGCATCCAGTGCTCGGCCATCGGCCTCGGTACCTGGGCCATGGGCGGCTGGATGTGGGGCGGCCAGGACAGTGCCGCCGCCACCGAAGCCATTGCCGCCTCGCTCGATGCCGGGGTGACGCTGATCGACACCGCACCAGCCTATGGCCTGGGCGCCTCCGAGCAGCTCGTCGGCGCGGCGCTCAAGGGCCGCCGCCACGAGGCCGTGATCGCCACCAAGTGCGGCCTGGTCTGGCATACGCAGCAGGGCACGCACTTCTTCGACGAGGATGGCCACCCCGTGCACCGGCACCTGGGCCGCGCATCGATCTTCCACGAGGCCGAGGAGAGCCTGAAACGCCTGCAGACCGACTACATCGACCTGTACATCACCCATTGGCAGGACAGCACCACGACGGTCGAAGAGACCATGGACGCCCTGCTCGATCTCAAGAAGCAGGGCAAGATCCGCGCCATCGGCGTGAGCAACGTGGATGCACCGACCCTGGCCGAGTACCTGCGCCATGGCCCCGTGGATGCCGCGCAGGAGCGCTACAGCCTGATCGACCGCGAGATCGAGCAGACCCTGCTGCCGCTGTGCGGCCGCAACAACGTCGCCATCTTGGGCTATTCCTCGCTGGCACTGGGCCTGCTGGCCGGCCCCATCGATCCGGCGCGCCAGTTCACGGGCGATGACCAGCGCGCCAGCAATCCGCGCTTCAGCGCGGCCAACCGCGCCCGGCTCAAGGCCTTCTTCGACGAGCTGGGGCCCCTGCGCCGGCAATTCGGCTGTTCCTTCGGCCAGTTGATGATTGCCTGGACGCTGGCCAGCGGCAGCGTGTCGGTGGCGCTGTGCGGTGCGCGCACGCGGGCGCAGGCCACCGAGAACGCGACCGCCGGCGCGCTGGAACTGCCCGAGGAGGCCGTGCAGCGCATCGACGACGCCGCAAGCGCCCACCTGAAGGCCCTGGCCTGACCCGTATCCATCCCCCAACCCAAGGACTTCTTCGTATGTCGAAAGACAAGACCGCACGCCTGAACCGCCTGCTCACCAACGGCCGCTGCCTGGACATCGCGCTCGACCATGGCGTGTGCAACGAGCCCAGCTTCCTCAACGGCCTGGAAGACATGCCCCAGGTGATGGACAAGCTCGTGGCCGCCGCGCCCGATGCCATCCAGCTCAACTACGGCCAGGCCGACCTGCTGCAGGACCGCCCGGGCCGCAACAAGCCGGCGCTGGTGATGCGCATCGACATGGGCAACCCCTACAACGCCACCGCCCACCGCGTGATGTGGGCCCTGCTGCAGAACGAGCACGACCCGGTGCTGCCGGCCGTGCAGCGCGATGCAGCCTGCGTGGTGGTCAACCTGTTCATGCTGCCCAATGAACCCGACCTGTTCCGCCAGTGCGTGCAGAACATCGCGCGCGTGCGCGCCGACTGCGACCGCTACGGCATGCCGCTGATGATCGAGCCACTGGTGATGCGCCCGCACAGCGACCAGGGCGGCTACATGGTCGATGGCGACGCCGAGAAGATCGTCACCCTGGTGCGCCTGGCGCGCGAGATGGGTGCCGATATCGTCAAGGCCGACCCGACCACCGACCCCGCCGAATTCCACCGCGTGGTGCAGGCCGCGCGCTGCCCGGTGCTGGTGCGCGGCGGCGGCCGCGAAGACCTGCAGCAGGTGTTCGCACGCTCGCGCGTGCTGCTGGACCAGGGGGCCGTGGGCATGGTCTACGGCCGCAACGTGTACCAGCACGCCAAGCCCTCGGCCGTGGTCGATGCGCTGATGGCCATGATCCACCGCGGCGCCAGCGCGGCAGCCGCCTGGGACATCTACAGCACGGGAACACACGCATCCTGACGCAGCGAAAACACCGCGCGCGCAAGGCCGCGCACTGAAGAGCACAGAAAAAAGAAAAGAAGAGAGGGAGCCCAGGAGAAAGAGCCCTGCGGCCGGTGGCGGTGATGCCACCGGCCGGCGTGCCTGCGCGCGCCTTCGAAAGGCTGTCGGAAAGATCGAGGAAGAAGGTTCACCAAGAACCACACACACAGGAGACGACGATGAAAATCCGGTATTACCTGATGGCACTGCTGTTGCCGTTCGCCACCTTGCTCACGCATGCGGCGATCACGGGGGTCAACCCCATGACCACCCTTACCACCATGGCGGCTGCGGTCACGCAGGCCGCCGAGGTTCCGCTGCCGCTGCAGGGGCCGGGCCTGGGCAATCTCACCTACACCTCGGCCGAGCTGTTCAAGCCGGTCTCCATGATCACACGCGCCTCGGGCGACGTGCCGGCCACCTACCCCGGCCGCAAGGACTATGGGCTCAACGTGGGCATCATGCTCAACGGCTATTTTCTGACCTCCTTCGCGCCCGACAGCGGCCTGGGCCCCGGCGGCTTTCTGCTGTACGACGTGTCCAACCCGCGCGCCATCGTGCTCGCCAAGAAGATCTACGAGCCCGAGGGCCGCACCAAGGAGTTCCGCGAGGCCCATGCCTTCGGCACCGCGAAGATCGGCGGCAAGCAGTACGTGGTGGTGCCCAGCATCAAGGGCATCGAGTTCTGGGACTTCAGCGACATCAACAACATCCAGCAGGTCAAGAAACTGGCACTGCCCACCGTCAACGGCGGCGACTACACCAACGTGGCCTGGCAGCTGTGGTGGCAGGCGCCCTACGTGTACGTGGCCTCGGCCAACGACGGCGTCTACATCGTGGATGCCAGCGACCCGGCCAACGCCGTGATCGCCAACCGCGGCGCGGGCAAGCCCAACCCCGTGCCCACCGGCGAGCTCGGTGGCTTTCGCGTCGGGCCCATCTTCACCATGGGCAACCACATGGTGCTGACCTCGATGGACAACACCGATGGTTTTGCGAGCCTCGATATCTCCGACCCGCTCAACCCCAAGGTGCTGGACACCGTGGGCTCCAACCCCAACTACTACGCCACCTGCTTCGACGGCAAGAATCTGCACGCCTCGGCCCGCGGTGGCGGCGCCAGGATGTACAGCTACGACCTGTCCGACCGCACGCAGTTCGTGGTGGAGGACAACCGCCTCGTCATCGACGAGCAGCTGTACTGCGGCATGCAGGACCACTACGTGTTCCAGGGCGCGCAGTTCAAGGTGCACAAGGTGGACGTGAGCAACCCGCTCAACCACGTCGAAGTGGGCCAGGGCAGCCTGTTCGCCACCAACGACCCCGAGTACTCGCACTCCGACCATGGCCAGGTGGCGCCCATGGGCAACCTGCTGTTCATCGGCAACGACCACGGCTCGGGCAGCGGCTTCATCGTGCACCAGACGGCGCGCGACACCACGCCGCCCGCGGTCAAGCAGACCTCGCCCACCAACGGCGCCAAGCAGCAGGCGCTGACCTCGCGAATCGGCGTGGGCCTGACGGACAGCATCCTGCCCGAGAGCGTGCACGCCGGCACCTTCATCGTGCGCCCGGTCAACGGCAACGCCCTGGCCGGCACCTACAGCGTGCAACTGGGCATCATCAACTTCCACCCCACGCAGCCCCTGGCGGCCGGCACCAGCTATGAGATCGTGCTCACGGCTGGCGGGGTGAAAGACTATGCGGGCAACGGCATCGCGGCCGAGTACAAGGCCGTGTTCCACACCGGCAACGCCACCGACATCAGCCTCATGAACCACTGGCCGCTGTCGAGCACCCTGACCGACGAGATCGGTGCCAACAACGGCACGGCCTCGGCGGCCGACCAGTTCAGCAGCATCGGCCTGAACTTCGCGCAGCGCACGGGCGGCGTGCCGCTCAAGAACGAAGGCGTGGCCACCGCCCTGGGCGGCACAGCCTCGCTGGCCTTCTACATGAAGACCACGCAGAACGGTTCGGCCAACGCCTGGACGGCGCCCGGGCTCTTCGGGCGCGACCAGTCGGGCGGCGCCGATGACGTGTTCTGGGGCTGGATCGACAACACCGGCCGGCTCAACCTCTCGGTGGGCAACGTGGCGGGCAACAACCCCGGCACCCGCTCCACCGCGGCCGTGAACGATGGCAACTGGCACCATGTGGTGATGACGCGCGACGCGGCCTCGGGCGCGCAGACGCTGTACATCGACGGCGCCAAGACCAGCTCCACCGGGCTCACGGGCACCAAGGGCCTGTCCAACAAGTTCGCGCTGCTCGGGCAGATCCAGGGCAACGCCGACTTCTTCCGCGGCAGCCTGGCCGACGTGCGGGTCTACGGGCGCGTGCTCAGCGATGCCGATGTCACGCAGCTGCGCTCGCAGGCCATCATCGGCGATGCCGGTGTGAGCGGCGGTCCACAGTTGGTGAACGGGCAACTGAGTTTCGACCCGACCCGGCTGGGCGGTGGCACGGGCGTCACCTACCGCTGGAACTTCGGCAACGGCACGCAGACCGCCTTCTCGTCCCAGGCCAACACCACCTACAGCTACAACCGCCCCGGCCACTACACGGTGACCCTGACGGTGCGCAACGCGGCGGGCCAGGACACCTTCTACACCTACAACGTGACCGTGATCTTCCCGACCACGGCCACGGCGCCCACGCACTCGAGCAACATCGTCGGCGATGCCAACAGCGTCTATGCGGTGAACCCCGACAGCGGCACGGTGGCGGCCATCGATGCGCTGGCCCTGACCAAGCGCTGGGAGACGCGCGTGGGCGACGAACCCAAGACCCTGGCGCGTGCACCGGACGGCCGCATCTGGGTCACCGTGCAGGGCGAGGACAAGCTCGTGGCGCTGAACCCGGCCGATGGCAGCATCGCGGCCACGGTGAACCTGCCCTACGGCAGCGGCCCCTATGGCGTGACCTTCACACCCAATGGCAGCAAGGGCCTGCTGACGCTGGAGAGCAAATCCACGCTGGTCGCCTTCGACCCGGCCAACGGCAACACCACGGGCACCCTGGCGCTGGAGGGCGACCTGCGCGGCATCGCGGTGGCGGCCGATTCGCAGACGGTCTACGTCACGCGCTTCAAGTCGAAGATGACGGGCGGGCAATTGCACAAGGTGGGCCTGAGCACCATGGGCCTGCTGTCCACCATCGCCCTGCCGGTGGACACGACCACGATCGACACCGAGAACAGTTCGCGCGGCGTGGCCAACTACCTGAGCCAGGTGGTGATCTCGCCCGATGGCTCGCGCGCCGTGCTGCCCGGCAAGAAGGACAACATCGTGCGCGGGCGCTTCCGCGACGGTGGCGACCTGCTGCACGACCAGACGGTGCGCTCCATCCTCTCGCAGGTCGACCTGGCGCAGGCCACGCACCTGCTGCCCGAGCAGATCGACTTCGACGACCGGGCGCCAGCACGCGCCGCCCTCTTCTCCCCTGCGGGCGACTACCTGTTCGTAGCACAGATGGAAGGCAACAACATCGCCATCGTCGATGCCTACACCCGCGCCGTGCGCGGAGAGATCAACGCCAGCAGCGCGCCCCACGGCCTGTACCTGGACACTGCGCGCAAGCGGCTGTTCGTGAACAATTTCCTCGCGCGTTCGGTCACCGTGCACGACGTGGCCGACGTGCTGGCCTCGCGCAGCGCGGCGGCGGTGTTCCTGCAGAACGTGGCCACGGTGGCGCAGGAGCCCCTGGCGGCAGCGGCGCTGCGCGGCAAGCTGGTGTTCTACAACGCGGCCGACCGGCGCATGAGCAAGGACAACTACATGTCCTGCGCGAGCTGCCACGCAGACGGCGGTGACGACGGCATGGTCTGGGACTTCACCCAGCGCGGCGAGGGCCTGCGCCGCACCATCAGCCTGCAGGGCCGGCGCGGCACTGGCCACGGCAAGCTGCACTGGAGCGCCAACTTCGACGAGGTGCAGGACTTCGAGAACGACATGCGCAGCGCCTTCGGCGGCACGGGCTTCCTGAGCGACGCGGACTTTGCTGCCACCAGCGACCCGCTGGGCACGCCCAAGGCGGGCCGCAACACGCAGCTCGACGACCTGGCGGCCTACCTGGCCTCGCTCAACAAGTACATGCGCAGCCCGGTGCGCGCGGCCGATGGCAGCCTCACGGTGGAGGCAGCGCGTGGGCAGACCCTGTTCGCCAACGCCAACTGCGCCAGCTGCCATGCGGGCGGCACCTTCCAGGACGGCCTCAGGCACGATGTGGGCAGCATCCAGGCCTCCTCGGGCAAGGGCGCCAACCAGCCGCTGGCCGGGGTGGGCTTCGACACGCCCACGCTGATTGGCAGCTGGGCCGCCAGGTCCTACCTGCACAACGGCCAGAAGGCCAGCGTGCTCGACGTGATCGCCGGCGGCCACGGCAACGTGGCCGGCCTGCCCGCGGCCGACCGGCAGGCGCTGGCCGACTACGTGCGCTCGCTGGACACCGCGTCGGAGTTCACCACGCGCCTGCGCTCCAGCCAGAGCACGCTGTGCGTCAACATCCGCGGGGCTTCGGCCGCCAGCGGCGCGGTTGCCATCCAATGGCCCTGCGGCACGGCGAACAACGAGACCTTCACGGTGCGCAACCTGGCGGGCGGCTATGTGCAGCTGGTGGCCAAGCACAGCAACCTGTGCCTGGCGCAGGACAGCGCAGCCACCAGCGGCGCGGGGGTCGTGCAACTGGCCTGCACGGTGGGCAACACGGCGCAGTGGACGCTGTCGGGATCGACCGTGCGCAACCGCGCATCGGGCGCCTGCCTGGACGTGCCCAACAACTCCACGGCGCAGGACACTCCCCTGCTCACCTGGACCTGCAACGGCGGCAACAACCAAAACTGGAACCAGCTGCCCTGAGCCCCCGGGCCGGTATTTCTTGAGCCCGCGGCTGCCATGCAGCCGCGGGCTTTTTTCATGCCGGCGTGCTCGCGCAACTGTTTTCAAAACTGGAACAGTCAGTTCGCGACTGGATGGTTTTTCCGTGGACACCCAAGGCGTACAGTTCATCCATCGATGAGCCGAACCCGCAATGCGACTCACCGAACCCGGTTCAGGAATGGTTTCTGTGCCGGTTTTTCGAGACGCTTTTTGATCCCAAGGATGCCATCATGAACACCACCGCACGTTTTCTCTCCATCGCCGCTGTTGCCGCTTTCGCATCGTTCGGCGCCCAGGCCGACGAGGCCGACGGCTCGCAATTCGCCCTGAAGTTCGAGACCAACCGCACCCGCGCCGAAGTGATCGCCGAAGCCGCTGTGGAAGCCCGCACGCACAGCATGGAGCCCGCCGGCTCCCGCGTGCTGAGCTACCAATCGACGGCCGACCGTGCCACCGTGCGCGCCCAGGCTGCCGAGGCCCTGCGCACCGGCCAGATCTCGTCGGGCGAAGCCGGCTACCTGTAATCCGTACCGCCCCGCAGCAAGCCCCCTACCCCATTTGATCGGAGAATCACCATGAACAAGACCGCACGTTTCCTGTCCATCGCCGCCGTCGCCGCTTTCGCTTCCTTCGGTGCCCACGCTGACGAAGCCGACAGCTCGCAGTTCGCCCTGAAGTTCGACACGAACCGCACCCGCGCCGAAGTGGCTGCCGAAGCCGCCGTGGAGGCCCGCACGCACAGCATGGAACCTGCCGGCTCCCGCGTGGTGACCTACCAGTCGAAGGCCGACCGCGCCGCCGTGCGCGCCGCTGCCGCCGAAGCCGTGCGCACCGGCCAGATCCCTTCGGGCGAGATCGGCGCTCTTTAATCCGCACCAGTGCAAGGCTGCAGACCGCAGCTGCAGCCCGCATGCAAAAAAGGCCGGTACCCCTCGCGGGGCCCCGGCCTTTTTGGTGTGGCCCAGGGGGCCACGGCATGTGCCCTGCCTTATTGCAGCACGGTCACGCCGGTCTTGGCCTGCAGGGCCTCGAACGTCACGCCAGGGGCCAGCTCGATGAGCTTGAGGCCTTCGGGCGTCACGTCCAGCACGGCCAGGTCGGTGATGATGCGGTCGACCACGCCCACGCCCGTCAGGGGCAGCGTGCACTGGGGCAGGATCTTGAGGTCCTCGGTGCCGTCCTTCTTCTTCGCCACATGCTCCATGAGCACGATCACGCGCTTGACGCCAGCCACCAGGTCCATGGCGCCGCCCATGCCCTTGACCATCTTGCCCGGGATCATCCAGTTGGCCAGGTCGCCCTTTTCGCTGACCTGCATGGCGCCCAGGATGGACAGGTTGATCTTGCCGCCGCGGATCATGGCGAAGGATTGGTCGCTGCCGAAGATCGACGAGCCCTTGATAGTGGTCACGGTCTGCTTGCCGGCGTTGATCAGGTCGGCGTCCACCGCGTCTTCGGTCGGGAAGGGGCCGATGCCCAGCATGCCGTTCTCGGACTGCAGCCACACTTCCTTGTCACCCGTGAAATTGGCCACCAGCGTAGGGATGCCGATGCCCAGGTTCACGTAGAAACCGTCTTCGAGTTCTTGCGCCGCACGGGCGGCCATCTGGTCTTGGGTCCACGGCATGGTCAGGCTCCTGCTTTCTCGGTGATGGTGCGTTTTTCGATGCGTTTCTCGGGGTGGGCGTTGTGCACGATGCGGTGCACGTAGATGCCGGGCAGGTGGACCTGGTCGGGCTCGATGGCGCCGGTCTCCACGATTTCTTCCACTTCGACGACACAGACCTTGCCGGCCGTGGCGGCCGCAGGGTTGAAGTTGCGCGCCGTAAGGCGGAACTGCAGGTTGCCGGACTTGTCGGCACGCCAGGCCTTGACCAGCGAGACGTCGGGCACCAGCGAGCGCTCCATCACATAGGTCTCGCCGTCGAACTCACGCAGTTCCTTGCCCTCGGCCACGATGGTACCCACGCCGGTCTTGGTGAAGAAGGCCGGGATGCCCGCGCCACCGGCACGCAGCTTCTCGGCCAGCGTGCCCTGGGGCGTGAATTCGAGCTCCAGCTCGCCCGCCAGGTACTGGCGCTCGAACTCCTTGTTCTCGCCCACGTAGGAGGAGATCATCTTCTTGATCTGGCGCGTCTCGAGCAGCTTGCCCAGGCCGAAGCCGTCGACGCCCGCATTGTTGGAGATCACGGTGAGGTTCTTCGCACCGGAGTCACGCAGCGCGTCGATCAATGCCTCGGGAATGCCACACAGACCGAAACCGCCGACGGCCAGCAACTGGCCATCTGCAACCACGCCTTCCAGCGCCTTGGCTGCGGAGGGAAAAATCTTGTTCACCACGATCTCCTTGCGAATGTTGGATGCGCTACGATACTACGTATCCGAATAAGTAGTACCCCGTAAAGACTTGCACTATGGACGTAGATTACCGGCTGGCGTTTGACATGGCCCCCGTGGGCCTGGTGCTGTCGCGCAACCGCGCCATGGTGGACTGCAACCGGCAGGTCTGCGAGATGTTCGGCGCCTCGCGCGAGCTACTGATCGGGCAGTCATTCCAGATCCTGTACCCCAGCGCAGACGAGTACGAGCGCCTGGGCGCGCACATGGAGCCCATCCTCAACGCCAAGGGCCACTACGCCGACAACCGCATCATGAAGCGCGCCAATGGCGAAGTATTCTGGTGCCATGTGTCAGGACGTGCATTGAACCGCGAAGACCCCCATGCCTCGGGCATCTGGAGCTTCGAGGACCTGAGCTCGCAGCGCCCCGTGAAGGCCGAACTGACCGGGCGCGAGCGCGAGGTGGCCGCGCGCCTGCTCGAGGGCCTGACCTCCAAGGAAATCGGGCGCACGCTCGACATCAGCCACCGCACGGTGGAGATCTACCGCGCGCGGCTCATGCGCAAGTACAACGCGTCGACAGCCGCCGACCTGGTGCACAAGCTGCTCGCAGGGTAGCCTTACTTCTTCGGCCCGTCGACCACCTCGGCGGCCGTGCGAAAGGCGTCCACCGCGGCAGGCAGGCCGCAGTAGATGCTGGCGTGCAGCAGCACTTCCTGGATCTCGGCCGCCGTGGCGCCGTTGTTGAGCGCGCCGCGCACATGGCCCTTGAGCTCATGCTGCTTGCCCAGAGCGGTGAGGAAGGCCACGGTGATCAGGCTGCGGGTCTTCAGGTCCAGCCCCGGGCGCTGCCAGACGTCGCCCCAGGCATTGCGGGTGATGAACTCCTGGATCGGCTGGGTGAACTGCGTGGCATTGCCGAAGGCATTGGCCACGAAATCCTCGCCCATGACCTGCTTGCGCGTGGCCAGGCCCTTGTCGAAGTCCTTGTTGGATGGGGGTTGCGTCATGCGGGCTCTCCGGTTGGTTTGAGGCCGCGATGGTAGCCGTAGGGTTGCACACAGGAAAAAATGCGCCCCCCTGCAGGGGGCGCATTCAAACCGCTCAGGCCTTGGCTGCCGCCAGATCAAAGCGGTCCAGGTTCATGACCTTGGTCCAGGCCTTCACGAAGTCCTGCACGAACACGGCCTGGGCGTCGCTGCTGCCGTAGACCTCGGCCAGCGCACGCAGTTGCGAGTTGGAGCCGAACACCAGGTCGGCCACGGTGCCCTTCCACTTCGCGGCGCCCGTAGCACGGTCCACCCCTTCCAGCACGCCGGCATCCGAGGCCGACTTCTGCCACCGAGTGCGCATGTCCAGCAGGTTCACGAAGAAGTCGTTCGTGAGGGCCCCGGGCGTCTTGGTGAAGACACCATGGCCGCCCTGCCCTGCGTTGGCGCCCAGGGCACGCAGGCCGCCCACCAGCACCGTCATCTCGGGGCCGGTCAACGTGAGCTGGTTGGCGCGGTCGATCAGCAGCTCGGCCACGGCGCCTTCGAGGCCGGGGCGCACGTAGTTGCGAAAGCCATCGGCCAGCGGCTCCATGACCTCGAACGAAGGCACGTCGGTCTGCTCCTGCGAAGCGTCCATGCGGCCCGGAGTGAAGGGCACGCTCACTTCCTGGCCGGCGCTGCGGGCGGCCGACTCGATGGCCGCCGCACCACCGAGCACGATGAGGTCGGCGATGGAGACCTTTTTGCCGCCCGCCTGCGTTGCATTGAAGTCCTGCTGGATCGCTTCAAGCTTGCCCAGCACCTTGGCCAGTTGCGCAGGCTGGTTCACCTCCCAGTCCTTCTGCGGCGCCAGGCGGATACGGGCACCGTTAGCGCCGCCGCGCTTGTCGCCACCGCGGTAGGTGGAAGCCGAGGCCCAGGCGGTGGACACCAGCTCGGGCACCGTGAGACCCGACGCCAGGATCTTCGCCTTGAGCACCGTCACGTCCTGGTCGTCCACCAGCGCATGGTCCACTTCGGGAATCGGGTCCTGCCAGATCAGCACTTCGGCCGGTACCTCAGGGCCCAGGTAGCGCACGCGGGGGCCCATGTCACGGTGCGTGAGCTTGAACCAGGCGCGGGCAAACGCATCGGCGAACTGCTCGGGGTGTGCGAGGAAGCGGCGCGAGATGGCCTCGTAGGCCGGGTCCTGGCGCAGCGACAGGTCGGTGGTGAGCATGGTGGGCACGCGCTTCTTCGAAGCATCGTGCGCATCGGGGATGGTCGCCTCGGCGCCCTTGGCGGTCCATTGGTGGGCGCCGGCCGGGCTCTTGGTGAGTTCCCACTCGAAGCCGAACAGGTTCTCGAAGAAGTTGTTGCTCCACTTCGTGGGCGTGGTGGTCCAGGTGACTTCCAGGCCGCTGGTAATGGCATCGCCGCCAAAGCCGCTACCGTGCTTGCTGATCCAGCCGAAGCCCTGGTCCTCGATGCCGCCGCCTTCGGGCTCCAGGCCCACCAGGGCCGCGTCGCCTGCGCCGTGGGTCTTGCCGAAGGTGTGGCCGCCGGCGATCAGCGCCACGGTCTCTTCGTCGTCCATGGCCATGCGGGCAAAGGTGTCGCGGATGTCGCGCGCCGCGGCGATGGGGTCGGGGTTGCCGTTGGGGCCCTCGGGGTTCACGTAGATCAGGCCCATCTGCACGGCGGCCAGGGGCTTGGCCAGGTCGCGCTCGCCGCTGTAGCGCTTGTCGCCGCCCAGCCAGGTGGTCTCTGCGCCCCAGTAGACGTTTTCATCGGGTTCCCACACGTCGGGGCGGCCGCCGCCGAAGCCGAAGGTCTTGAAGCCCATGGATTCGAGCGCCACGTTGCCGGTGAGGATCATCAGGTCGGCCCAGGAAATCTTGCGGCCGTATTTCTGCTTGATGGGCCAGAGCAGGCGCCGCGCCTTGTCCAGGTTGGCATTGTCGGGCCAGCTGTTGAGCGGAGCAAAGCGCTGCTGCCCGGCCCCCGCGCCACCGCGTCCGTCCGCCAGACGGTAGGTGCCGGCGCTGTGCCAGGCCATGCGGATGAACAACGGGCCGTAGTGGCCGAAGTCGGCCGGCCACCAGTCCTGCGAGTCGGTCATCAGCGCGTGCAGGTCGGCCTTCACGGCCGCGAGGTCCAGGCTCTTGAATTCCTCGGCGTAGTTGAAGCCGTCGCCCATGGGGTCGACAAGCGGAGAGCTCTGGTTGAGCGGGCGCAGGTTGAGCTGGTTGGGCCACCAGTCGGCGTTGCCACGGCCCTTGGGGGCGGCTGCCTTGGTGTGGTCGAACGGGCATTTGGCTTCTGTCGTCATGGGGTCTCTCCTTGTGTAAGCGGTTCAAGCACTTGGCGAGGCCCATCTTAGGAAGCAATCCACGGCGCATCAATTGAATCGATTGAATTCCCTCAATAGTCAATATTTATCGAAATTGCAAAGCCATTGTCACTCAGGGTGT
This sequence comes from Acidovorax sp. CF316, assembly GCF_000276605.1. Classification (GTDB taxonomy): domain Bacteria; phylum Pseudomonadota; class Gammaproteobacteria; order Burkholderiales; family Burkholderiaceae_C; genus Acidovorax. The sequence continues at coordinate 22,411 of NZ_AKJX01000109.1, forward strand.
TAGCGGGACGCGGCCAGTCCCCGCGCCAGCGGCAGGCCAGGCGCATCCAGGTGCGCCCGCAGGATCTGGCCATGGGTTGAGTCGGTCACGAACACCGTCCGTCCACCCTCCCCGCCGAACGCCAGGTTGGTGGTGGAGGCGCCGGCCGGACCGCGCAGCACCAGTTCCGGCTCGGCGCGGTGGTTGAGCACCCAGACATAGCCCAGGCCCGGGTTGGCCACCAGCAGCCGGCCGTTGGCGTCCACGGCCAGTCCGTCCGGCCCACTCGGGCCGTAGGAGGTGAAGAACTGCCCCACCTTGGCCACGCTGCCATCGGGCAGCAGCGGCACGCGCCAGACGCAGTTGCCGCGCGTCACGGCCAGGTAGAGCACGCGCCCGTCGGGCGACAGGGCCACGCCGTTGGGGCTGGGCACGTTGGCCAGCAGCAGGTCGAGCTGGCCGTTGGGGCGCAGGCGGTACAGGCGCCCGCTCGAGTCGTGCAGGCCGCTCTGGCCCTGGTCGGTGAAGTACAGGTTGCCCTCGGCATCGAACACCAGGTCGTTCACGCCCTTGAAGCGCTCGCTATTGCGGCGCTCCAGGTACGGGGACACCTTGCCGCTCGCCACATCCAGCCGCACAAAGCCGTTCTTGTAGTCGGCGATCAGCAGCGTGCCGGCGTCGAGGAACTTCATGCCATTGGGCTCGCCGTCGTACTCGGCCACCAGGGTCCAGTTGCCCGCTGGATCGATGCGCAGGATGCGGCCCCAGGGGATGTCGGTCACATACAGGTTGCCGGCACCGTCGAACACCGGGCCTTCGAGGAAGGAGTCGGTGATGGCGCCCGCGCGGTTGGCATCGGCCCAGGCGCTGCGCTCGCGCCGGCGCAGTGCCTCGGGCATGGCGGTGAAGGGTTCAAGGTCACGTACTTGCGGGGCTTGCAGCAGAAACATGGGGTGATGGCTTTCGTTGGTTCTGGTCTTCACGCCGGAAGAAATCCGTACAGCCGCGCAGGGTTGTCCACCAGGATGCGGTCCATCAGGGCATCCGTGCCGGCCCAGGCCTGCAGCAGGTCCACCAGGTCGGCGTCGTTCACGGTGCCGGGCGGCTCGGTGGTGTGCGGCCAGTCGCTGCCCCAGACCAGGCGCTCGGGAGCGGCCTGCACCAGCGCACGGCCCAGGGGCAGCGTATCGGCGTAGCCCGGGCCCTGCACCGTGGAGCGCATGTAGGCGCCGGAGAGCTTGACCCAGGCGTTGCCCTGATCGAGCAGGCGGCGCAGCGTGCCCCAGGCCTTGGTCGACAGGCCTTGTGCCGGGTCGATTTGGCCCATGTGGTCGATCACCAGCGGCACGGGCGAGGCCTGCAGCACGGGTTCGAGCGCCACGATCTGCTCCGGTTGCGCGAACACCTGGATGTGCCAGCCACCGCAGTCCGCATGGCACGCCAGCTTGTGCGCCAGCGTGGAAAGCATCTCCGCGGTGGTCGTGCCCCAGGACTGGGGCGAGACGAAGTTCACACGCAACCCGCGCACGCGCCGTGCGGCCAGGCGAGCCAGTTCGGCGCCATCCACCGCTGCATCCACCACCGCCACGCCGCACGCGCTGTCGCCCAGCTGGTCCAGCGCATCGAGGGTGCAGGCGTTGTCGGTGCCGTAGGTCGATGGCGTGACCACGACCGTTCGCGCGGTGCCCAGGCGCTGCTGCAGTTGCCGGTAGGCGGCCACGGGCGCCTCGGGCGGTGTGCGCGGCCAGTGCGGCGACGGCGCAAAGCGCGCGTCGAAGACGTGCATGTGGCTGTCGCACGCCAGGGCGGACAGCGCGCGCAACGGGCGATTCAGGCCCACCGAGTGCGGCACGGGTTCCGGAAGGGGTGGCAGGCCCACGGGCTATCAATCGAGCTTGATATGGCCCTTGCGCACCACCTCGCCCCACTTGGCGTCTTCCTTCTTCAGGAAGGCGGCAAACTCGGCGGGCGTGGAGCCCACCGGCTGGGCGCCGATGTCGGCCAGGCGCTGCTTGACCTCGTCTTCCTGCATCACGTCCTGCACGGCCTGGCGCAGCCTGGCGGCAATGGGCTCGGGCGTGCCCGCGGGCAGGAACATGCCGTTCCACTCGTAGGCCTCGTAGCCGGGGACCACCGTCTCGGCCACCGTGGGCACTTCGGGCAGGCGCTTGGAGCGCTCGGGCGCCGACACGGCCAGGGCACGCAGCTTGCCGCCCGACACATGGGGATAGGTGGCGGCCACGGTGCCGAACATGAAGTCCACCTGGCCCGCCATCACATCGGTGATGGCCGGGCCACCGCTCTTGTAGGGCACATGCACCATGTCCAGGCCGAGCTGCTGGCGCATCAGCTCCGCAGCCAGGCGCTGCACCGTGCCGCTGCCGCCCGAGGCGAAGTTGAGCTTGCCCGGCGTGGCCTTGGCGCGGGCGACCAGGTCGTTGATGTTCTTGATCGGCGAGTCCGCCTTCACGATCAGCACGTTGGGTGCCAGCAGCACCAGCGACAGCGGCTGCAGCGCGTTGGCGGCATACGGCATCTTGGGGAACAGGTGCGGGTTGATGGAGTAAGGCGTGGCTTCGTACAGCAGGGTGTAGCCATCCGCATTGGCCTTGGCCACGTAGCTAGCGCCGATGGTGCCGCTGGCACCGGCCTTGTTGTCCACGATCACGCTGGCGCCCAGCCTGGCGCCCAGGCGCGTGGCCAGCACGCGCGCCACGGCGTCGGCTGCGCCGCCTGGCGCATAGGGCACGACGATGGTGATCGGGCGGTCGGGGTAGGCGGCGTGGGCCAGGCCGGCGGCCAGGGCGCAGGCGGCGATCAGGGGTTTGAAAAAACGCAACATGTCATGTCTCCAATCCATCATCAATTCATTCAGCCTTCAGGTCCAGATCCTTGGCGATCTGGGTGTAGGTGGCGACTTCTCGCTCGACCTGCGTGGCAAAGGCCTTGCCGCAGGTGGAATCCGCATCCAGCCCCAGGCCGCGCAGCTTCTCGGCCGCTGCGGCGCTTTTCGCAAACTCCGTCGCCACGCGCTCCAGCGTCCGGGCCACGGCGTCGGGTACGCCGGCCGGCGCCAGCACGCCATACCAGGCATCGGCCGAGTAGTTGCCGCCACCGGCTTCGGCAAAGGTGGCCACCTCGGGCAGCAGTGGCGAGCGCCTGGACGATGCCACGGCCAGGGCCGTGAGCTTGCCGCTGCGGACCTGCGACAGCACCGAGCCCAGCGTGGCAAACGAGCTTTCGAGCTGGCCACCCATCAGGTCCGTCACCACCGGCGCGGCCCCCTTGTAGGGCACATGGTTGAGCTGCAGGCCGTTGGCCCTGGCGAACACCTCGGTGGCGAAATGGCCCGAGCTGCCCACGCCCGCTGTGCCGGCCGTGGTGCGGCCCGGCTCCTTGCGTGCACGGGCCAGGTAGTCGGCCAGCGACTTCACGGGCAGGCCCGGCCCCACCACCAGCACCGTGGGGCTGGTGGCCACCGTGCACAGCGGCCTGAACGACTTCACCGCGTCGAACTTCACCCGGTTGCTGTACAGCCCCGGGATCATCGTGTGGTTGGTGGCACCGAACAGCAGTGTGTAGCCGTCGGCCGGTGCGCTGGCCACGGCCTGTGCGGCCAGGATGGTGTTGGCGCCGGGCTTGTTGTCGACGACGAAGGGCTGGCCCAGCGCCTGGCTGGCGTGGTCGGCAAAGGCGCGCGCCACCACGTCGGTGGGGCCGCCGGCGGCAAAGCCCACCACCAGCTTCACGGGCTTGTTCGGATAGCCGGCGGCCTGGGCGAAGCAGGTGGCGGATGCCAAGGTCAAGGTGGCCAGCAACGCCGTTCTTGCGAGCGCTGGAAATCGTTCTTGCCTGTTCATTGTTGGTGTCTCCTTTGTTCGATTCTCTGGAAGGCCCCCACGCGTGGGGCAAGGCGCGCGCCCTGCCCCGCCCGTTCCCTTACGCTGCCGCGGCCGTGCTGCGCGCCAGCACTGCGAGCAGGTTTTTGGCCGCACCGACGCCCATGTTCACGTAGGCATCGCTGGTCACGCCGCCGATGTGCGGGGAGAGGATGACATTCGCCTCGCCCTGGAAGGGGTGGCCGGCCACCATGGGCTCCACGGCGAAGCTGTCCAGCCCCGCCGCCATTACCTGGCCGTTGCGCACGGCAGCGAGCAAGGCCGGCTCGTCGATCAGGCCGCCGCGCGCGGTGTTCACGACCACCACGCCGCGCCTGCACTGCGCCAGGGTGGCGGCATTGAGCATGCCGCGGTTCTCCTCGGTCAGTGGGCAGTGCAGCGAGATCGCGTCGGACTCGCGCCAGATGGTCGCCAGGTCCACGCTCTCGATGTACGCCGGCAGGCTCTTCGCGAAGGGGTCGAAGCCGAGCACGCGCATGCCCAGCGCATCGGCCATCTTCGCAAAGCGCAGGCCGATGGCGCCCAGGCCGACCACGCCCACGGTGCGGCCGTAGAGTTCCAGGCTCTTGTGCGTGGCCTTGTCCCAGTGGCCGGCGTGCATGCGCGCGTCGAGTGCCACGACCGACTTGGCGCAGGCCAGCAGCAGGGCCAGGGCCTGCTCGGCCACGGCCGCGGCATTGGCGCCCACGGCGGCCACCACCTCGATGCCGCGCGCCTTGGCAGCCACCTTGTCGATGGTGTCGGTGCCGCTGCCATGCTTGGAGATGACCTTGAGCGAGGGCGCCGCGTCCATCACGGCCGCGCCGACCTTGCCATAGCGCACGATGATGGCCACGGGGTCATGGGTGCGGCACAGGGCCACCAGGTCGTCCTCGGTGAGGGTCTTGCCGGCGTAGACGATCTCGAAATCCTGAAGCAGGGCCAGGGCCTGGGCCGCCAGGTCGGCGCCCGTCACGATGAGGGCCGGGCGGCTCACAGCGATTCCCCTTCCTTGAGCACGCCGGCGGCGCGCAGGGCCCCGGGCAGCCACTTGGATGCCGTGTCGCCGCGGGCGATGGCCTCGATGCGGGCGGCCTCGTCGGCCACCTTCTTGTCGGCCAGGGCCATCATCGCTGGGGCCTTGGCGCGCTCGATCACCACCACGCCATCGGCATCGCCGACGACCAGGTCACCGGGGTTCACCATGGTGCCGCCGGCCGAGATGGGGTGGTTGATGCGGCCGGGCACGTACTTCGTTGGCCCGGCGGGGTTGAAACCCGCGCTGAAGACCGGGAAGCCCAGTTCCAGCAGTTCGAGCTTGTCGCGGATCGCACCGTCGACGATCACGCCCGCCAGGCCCAGCTTCTTGCAGGCGCTGAGCATCAGCGTGCCCATCAGGGCCGCCGTCTGGTCGCCCTTGCCATCGATCACCAGCACGTCGCCGGGCTTGGCCAGCGCGATGGCGGCGTGGATCATGAGGTTGTCGCCAGGGCGCACTTCGACGGTGAAGGCCGGGCCTGCGACCTGCATGTCCTGGTGGACCGGGGCCACACGGGCGTGCATGGTGCCGCGGCGACCCGCCACGTCGGCGAGGATGGCGGCCTGGAAGGTGGCGGCTTTCTGGACGACCTCGGCGCTGACGCGTTCGATGTCACGGATGATTTCGGGAAGCTGGCTCATGGTGCGGTCCTTGTTGGGTTTTGGTATGTGAAGAAAGAGAAGTGCGGCGGCTTACTCGGCGGTGATGTTTCCGTCCTTGATGACCTTGGCCCACTTGGCGGAGTCGGCCTTCTGCAAATCGCCGAGCTGACGCGGCGTGCCGCCCACCAGGGTCACGCCGAGCTTGTCGGCCAGGGCAAGGACGGCGGGGTCCTTCAAGGCCTTGCCGATCTCGTCGTTCAGACGCTGCACGACAGGTGCAGGTGTCTTGGCGGGCGCGAACACGGCCTGCCACTGCTCGACCACGAAGTCCCTGAGCCCGGCCTCGCCCATGGTGGGCACGGCGGGCAGGGCCTTGAGGCGCTGGGCCGAAGTGACCGCCAGTGCGCGCAGCTTGCCGGACTGCACGTGGGGCAGCGCGGCGGCGGCCGGCGCGAACATGAACTGCACCTGCTCGGCCAGCGTGTCCTGCAGCGCCGGGGTGTCGCCCTTGTAGGGCACGTGGATGAAGCGCACGCCGCTTTGCTGCTGCAGCAGCTCGCCCTGCATTTGCAAAATGGTGCCGTTGCCGCCCGAGGCGAAGGCCAGCTTGCCCGGCTGGGCGCGGGCCGCGGCCAGCAGGTCGGCCACCGACTGGAAGGGTTGCTTGGCACCCACCACCAGGATGTGCGGAATGGTGCCGATGGTGATCACCGGCTCGAAGCCCGCGATGGGGTCGTAGGGCAGCTTGCCCATGAGGTGCGGCGCGATCGCTTGCGGGCCGATGGAGGTGCCCAGCAGGGTGTAGCCATCGGGTGCGGCCTTGGCCACGAAGGCGGCGCCGATGGTGCCGGTGGCGCCGGCCTTGTTGTCGACGATGACGTTGGTGCCCAGGGAGGACGCCACGCGCAGCGCCAGGTTGCGGCCCAGCACGTCGGTGCTGCCGCCCGGTGGGTAGGGCACGACCCAGGTGATGAGCTTGCCGGCGGGCCAGTCGCCCTGCGCAAAGGCCGGGCCGCCGGCCAGCGACGCAGCCAGGGAGCCGAGCACGCTGCGGCGCGTCAAGGAAAGAGGGGGCGACAGGGTCATGGCATGGGCTCCTGGTATCAATGGAAGGAATCGGGAAATTCGGTCTGCGCGAAGCCGTAGAGGGCACGCGGGTTGTCCACCAGCACGCCGTGCAGGGTGGCTGCGCCCTGCCCTGCACCATCGATCCACTGCGCCAGGCGGTCGAGCTGGCGCGCGTCATCGGGCAGGGGCTGCACGCCGGCCGTGGCGGTGGCATGGGGCCAGTCGCTGCCCCAGAGCACGCGGTCGGGCGCACTGCGCAGGTAGCTGTGCGCCAAGGCATCGAGGGCCGGGTCTTCCACCGTGTGCAGCGGGCTCACGATGTAGCCGCCGGACAGCTTGACCCAGGCCTTGCCCGCCGCCAGCAGCTCCAGCAGCAGCGCATGGGCGGCATGCGCGCCGGCCTGTGCGGGTGCGATGCGCCCGAAGTGGTCGAACACCAGGTCCACCGGCAGGCGGCGCAGCACGGGCGCCAGCGAGGCCAGCAGGTCGGGTGCCATCAGCAGCTGCAGGTGCCAGCCCAGCGGCGCGATGCGCGCGGCCAGCGGCTCCAGCAGCTCGGCCGTGCCCGACACGCCGAGCGAGAGGTTCAGTCGCACGCCGCGCACGCCCAGGGCATGCAGGCGCTGCAGTTCGCCATCGCTTTCGCTGCCGTCGATCACCGCGACACCCCGTGCCTGTTCACCCAGCGCGGCCAGCCCTTCGAGCATGCAGCGGTTGTCGCTGCCATAGGTCGACGGCGTGACCAGCACGGTGCGCGTGGTGCCGATGCGCCGCTGCAGTTGCCCATAGTCGCCGGCCGAGGCATCGGGCGGCAGCAGGCGGGCACCGGGGGCCGGGGCAAAGCGGCTGTCGTACACATGCACATGGCAGTCGCAGGCACCGGCGGGCACGGCCACCGCAGGCCTTTCGGTGCCCACCGAGAAAGCTACGGGCGTGGCAAGGCAATCGCGGGTCATGGCGATGGTCCGGTGGGCGTGGGCTCAGCAGAAGGTCGGCAGGCTCAGTCAGTCGAGGCTTGCGCCCGAGTCCTTGACGATCTTTCCCCAGCGCGGCACTTCAGTGCGCAGCAGCTGGGTGAACTGCTCGGGCGTGCCGCCCATCACGTCGCCGCCTTCGCTGCGCAGCCTCTCGGCCACTTCGGCGTGCTGCAGCGCCTGGTTGATGGCCTTGTTGAGCTGGGCCACGATGGGCGCAGGCGTGCCGGCCGGCGCGAGGATGCCGAACCAGGTCACGGCCTCAAAGCCCTTGTAGCCCGATTCCGCCAGGGTGGGCACGTCGGGCAACTGGGACGAGCGTTTTGCCGAGGTGATGGCCAGCACCTTGAGCTTGCCATTGCGCACCTGGCCCAGCAGCGTGGGCACGGAAGACATGTACAGGTCGATCTGCCCGCCCACCAGGTCGGTCATGGCCTGGGCCGCGCCCTTGTAGGGGATGTGGCGCAGCTGGATGCCGGCAGCGTTCTCGGCCAGCTCGCCGGCCAGGTGGGCCACCGTGCCGTTGCCCGAGTAGCCCAGGGTGAGCGCATCGGGCTTGCCCTTGGCAGCAGCCACCACGTCGGGAAAGGTCTTGTAGGGCGAGTTGACGGGCGCGGCCATCACGATGGGCGAGGACGACACCAGTGCCACGGGCACCAGGTCCTTGAGCGGGTCGTAGGGCAGCTTGGGGTAGAGCGTGGGGTTGATGGCCAGGTTGCTGGTCTGGCCCATGACCAGGGTGTAGCCGTCGGGTGCGGACTTGGCCGCGGCGTCCACGCCCAGGTTGCCGCCCGCGCCGGGGCGGTTGTCGACGATCACGTTCCACTTGTTCTGGTCCGTGAGCTTTTGCGCCACGGTGCGCGCGATCATGTCCGTGCCGCCGCCGGGCGGGAACGGCACGATGAGGCGGATCGGCTTGCTGGGGTAGGCGGCTTGCGCCCATGCCGCGCCACCGGGCACGGCGGCGGCAGCCAGGCCCAGGAAGGCGGCGCACAGGGAACGCGAAAGCGAAGGGAAGGCTGGCATGGTTTTGTCTCCGTTGTGGTGGTTCGTCACGCCGGCCTGCAGGGCCCGGCGCCGTGGGTGCGACTTTACGCAGACGTTTCAACCCATACAATGCAGTTGCACACCATGAAACGAATTGCACCATGAGCAACCTTCCTCCCAAGCCCCCTCTTCCGGCCGCGCCACCGGCACCCGGCACCGCCGGCGATGCCAGCGGTGGCGTTATTGCCGTCACGCGCGCGCTGCAGGTGCTGGAGGCGTTTGCGCTGGGCGAATCGAGCCTGTCGCTGGCCGAACTGAGCCGGCGCTGCGGCCTGCACAAGACCACGGTGCTGCGCCTGGCGCGCACGCTGGCGCAGTCGGGCTTCATGGTCCAGCGCGAGGATGGCGACTGGCGCCTGGGCCCGGCTGCAGGCTGGCTGGGCGCGCGTTACCAGGCGGGCTTCGACGTGCAGAACGTGCTGGAACCTGCGCTGCGCGAGCTGACCCATGCCACGGGCGAGAGCGCCGCCTTCTACGTGCGCGAAGGCCAGGTGCGTACCTGCCTGGTGCGTGTGGAGGGACCCCAGGCGCTGCGCCACCATGCGCGCATGGGCGAGGGCCTGCCGCTGGACAAGGGCTCGCCGGGCCGCGTGATCCTGGCCTTCTCGGGCGAGCCGGGCAAGGCCTACGAGGAGATCCGCCAGAAGGGCTACCACTGGTCCATCGGCGAGCGCGAACAGGGCGTGGCCACGGTGTCGGCACCGGTGTTCGGCATGCACTGGCGGCTCATGGGCTCGGTGTGCATCTCGGGCCCCGCCTCGCGCCTGCCCGCCGAAAAGCTCGAAGCACTCGCGCAGACCGTGATGGCCGCCGCCACGCAGCTGTCGTATGCGCTGGCGGGCAACACGGCGGCGCCCTCGCACAGCCCGGTACGCGCCACGCACTGGCATCCCTGATACTGGCGCATCCATAACAACACCAGGAGACCGACTTTGAACCGCTACCCGTTCCCCTCACTCGAAAGCCTGCCCGAGGACATCCGCGCTCGCATCCTCGAAGTGCAGGAGAAGGCCGGCTTCGTGCCCAATGTGTTCCTGGCCTTCGCGCGGCGCCCGACCGAGTGGCGCGCCTTTTTCGCCTACCACGATGCGCTGATGCTCAAGGAGGAAGGCAGCCTGACCAAGGGCGAGCGCGAGATGATCGTCACCACCACCAGCGCGGCCAACCAATGCCTGTACTGCGTGGTGGCGCATGGCGCCATCCTGCGCATCTACGAGAAGAAGCCGCTGGTGGCCGACCAGGTGGCGGTGAACTACCGCAAGGCCGAGATCAGCCCGCGCCAGCGCGCCATGCTCGACTTCGCCATGAAGGTCTGCGAGCGCTCGCACGAGATCGAGGATGCCGACTTCGCTGTGCTGCACGCGCATGGCTTCGACGACGAGGACATCTGGGACATCGCGGCCATCACCGCCTTCTTCGGGCTGAGCAACCGCATGGCCAGCTTTGCCGGCATGCAGCCCAACCCCGAGTTCTACCTGATGGGCCGCGTGCCCAAGGCCCAACCGCCCGCCTGAGGCGCCCCATGCAGCCATCCTGCCTCCTGGCTGCCGGGCTGTACGCAGCCAGCGTCTTCGCGGCCTGCGGCGCCCACGCCGCCGCCAGCGGCTTTGCACCGGGCAGCGGCACGCTGGACGTATATCCCCTGCCGGTGCAGGTGCCGGCCGGCGCACTCTCGCCCCTGTCGAGCACCCTGCCGCCCCTGCTGCTGCGCAAGGGTGCCGTCGAGCCCGTGTACTACCTGGCGGCGGGCCTGGGCGTGCCGCGCTACGGCATTGCCGACCTGCCCGGTGCCGGTGCCTGGCGCGTGGTGCCCGATGCCAACTGCGCCAGCCTGGTGCCGGTGGCGCTCGACGAAGTCAAGCAGCCTTTCGTGCAGGTCGTCACGGTGCAGCAGAACCCCCTGCCCATGGCCTGTGCCGCCGCCTTCGAAGGCAGCTGCACCAGCCGTGACCAGCGCCTGCGCATCGGCACCGCCTTCCAGGGCACGCGGCGCACGGCACGCACCGGTGGCGGCTTCTTCGGCACCGAAGGAAAGATCACCACCACCTTCCACACCGGTGTGCGCACGCTGACCATCGAGCACCTGCCCTCGGGCCGCCAGTGGCGCATGGACGAGGCGCTGCAGGACTCCGCCGCCTACAGCGCACCGCAGACGGCCATCCGCTACCTGCCGGAGTGGCAGCGGGTGCTGCTGCTCGGTGTCAGCACTGGAACCGAGGGCGCGCAGGGCCGCTGCATCGCGCTGCCGCCAAGCTGATTCAGGCCATGTCGCCCTGCGGCTGGGTGGCGGCGAGCAGCGCCGTCGCGGCCTCCACGGACATCGGGCGGGCATACAGGTAGCCCTGCAATTCGTCGCAGCCGTGGTCCTTGAGGAAGTCGCGCTGCTCGGCGGTTTCCACGCCTTCGGCGATCACGCGCAGCTTCAGGCTCTTGGCCATGGCGATGACGGCCGAGGCGATGGCCTCGGCCTCCTCGTTGCCGTGCTTGCCCAGGTCGAGGATGAAGGAGCGGTCGATCTTGAGCTTGCTCACCGGGAAACGGCGCAGATAGCTCAGGCTGGAGTAACCCGTGCCGAAGTCGTCGATGGCGATCTGGATGCCCTTGCCCACCAGCTGGTGCAGGGTCTCCACGGCGGCATCCGTATTGGCCATCAACGTGCCCTCGGTGAGCTCCATCTCGAGCGCGCCCGCGGGCAGGTCGAACTCCGAGAGGACACGGCCCACCTCGTGCAGGAAATCGGGTGCCTGGAACTGCACTGCCGAGAGGTTCACGGCAATGGGCAGCGGCACCAGCCCCTCGCTGCGCCAGCGGGACCAGATGCGCGCCGCCTCGCGCAGCACCCAGTTGCCGATTTCCGCGATCATCCCCGAAGACTCGGCAATGGGAATGAACCGCGCCGGGGACACCGGGCCCCGCGTCTTGTGCGTCCAGCGCAGCAGGGCCTCCATGCCCACGGGCTGGCCATGCGCCAGGGTGAACTGGGGCTGCAGGTGCAACTCGAGTTCGCCGACGTCGATGGCCTGGCGCAGGTCCACCGCCAGCAGCATGTCGTCGTAGGCCGAGGCATTCATCTCGGGCGCATACAGGCGCCAGGTGTTGCGCCCGTGGGCCTTGGCGATGCGCATCGCGGCTTCGACGTTGTGCAACAGGTCCTCCGCCGTGTGCGCATGCTCGGGATAGCTGGCGATGCCGATGCTGGCGGTGGGAGAGACCGGGTGCTCCTGCGGCCCCAGGCGGATGGGCGGGGCCAGCAGTGCGCGCACCTGGCTGATCAACAGGGCATGGGTGACGGGGTTGCCCGCGAGAACGAGCATGAATTCGTCACCGCCATAGCGGTACAGGCCCTTGAGGTCGGCACTCAGCCCCTGCAGGCGCCTGGCGGTCTCGACCAGCAGCACATCGCCCTGGGCATAGCCGAACGACTCGTTGACGCCCTTGAAGCGGTCCAGGTTGACCAGCGCCAGCGACAGGCTGTTGTGCGGGGATACGGCCTGGGCATCGACGCTGGCAATGTACTGCGACAGCTCCTGCTCCAGCCGGGCGCGGTTGGGCAGCCCCGTGACCGGGTCGTGGATGGCCAGGTACTGCGCCTGGCTCTCGGCCTGCTTGAGGCGCGTCAGGTCCGTGAACAGGTCCACATGCTGCTCCACCTGGCCGTCGGCGCCACGGTGCGCGCAGACCAGCAGACGCGCCGGGAAGACCGTGCCGTCCTTGCGGCGGATGTGCACCTCGCCCTCCCAGAAGTCTTCGGTCTGGAGGATGGCGCGCGCACGCTCGACCCCTGCGGGGTCGAGCCCCGCATTGAGGATCACCGTGGGCTGCCCCTGCAGGTCCTCGAGCGTGTAGCCGGTGATCTTGGTGAGGTGGGCATTGATCGAGACGATGCGCTTGTCACGGTCGCCGACCACGATGGCGGCGGCGGAGCGGTCGAAGAAGCTCGCGGCCACGCGCAACTGCGTCTCCACCTCGGCCTGGCGCGTGATGTCGCGGCCTATGCCCACGAAATAGCGCTGACCGTCCGACTCGAAGCAGCCGACGGTGCCTTCCAGCAGGAAGGTGCTGCCGTCGGCGCGCAGCCGGGGGATGCGAACGTGGCGCGACTCGCCGGGCTGCATGGCCTCCAGGATGGCCGCCTGCGCCGCGGCGTTGTCCGGTGGCCGCAGGCGCTGTGCGTTCATGCCGATGAGCTGCTCGCGGGGGTAGCCATAGACGTCGACGGTCGCCTGGCTCACGTCGAGGATGGTGCCGTCGTTGTCGGTCAGGAAGAAGATGTCGGTCGAGCCCCGCATCACATGCTCGTAGTGCCGGCGCAGCCCGGCCTCGCGCGCGGCGTGGCGGTGGTGGTCGCCGCGGCGCCAGGCAGCATAGAGCAGCGAGCCCAGCAGGATGAGCACCGTGGCCCCGAGGACCAGGAGGCGGCTGCGGTCCTGCACCGCCGCATACACCGCTGTCTCGGGCATCAGGCTCAGCACCATCCACGACGGCAGCAGGATGTTCTCGCGCCGGGCCATCACCGCCACGCCATGCCGGTTGCGCCCCTGCGCCGCGGCAACACCGGGCTCGGTCAACAGCGACTCCACCACGGGCCCCTCCCCTTGAAGCGCCTGCAGCCCGGGGCCGCTGGCCGGGGCCAGGACCTGCAGGCCACGTGCATCGCGGTGCACCAGAATGGTCTCTCCACCCCAGTTGGGCAGCCTGGCCTTGGCCAGGGTGTCCACCAGCCACTGCAGGTCCATCTCCATGTACAGCACATGGCCCGTCCCCGGGGCGAGCCCGGCAATGCTGCGCACCAGGGCCAGGCGCAGCCCGGCTCCGTTCTCGGCAGGCAGTTCGATCCACCGCGGATAGGCACCTGTTCCCGCCTGCACCACGCGGCCGAGCTGCTGCGCGTCCAGTGCGGCGCCACTGCTGAACACCGCCTTGGCCGTGTCGGCATCGATGACCTCGATGCTCCGGTAGCCGTAGACGCGGCGTATGCCTTCGAGATGCCGATGGATGACAGGAGCGTATTCGGCGCGTTGCGCATCGCCCTGCCCCCACTGCCCGAGTGCCTTGACCAGCAGGGGGTTGGAGCCGATGGCCTCGGCGTCGCCAGAGCGCTCCGTGAGCCAGGTGTCCAGGGAATGGGCCGACAGTTCGGAAGTGACCCGCAGAGTCTCGGACGCCGTCTGTTCGGCAGCCCGCTTGCCCTGGAAGTGCAAGGCGATCCCGAGCGCGATCACGCCCGCGACAAAGACGGCAAAGGCCAATGGATTTGCCCAGCCGGGCAGGCGGGCGTCGGATTGCGCATCGCTGCGCCCAGGGCTGCTGTCTGTGGCCATGGCCGAAACCCCCGTGACAGGCAAGCGGCGTGGCCAGGAGTTCGCACGCTCGCCCATTGCAACAATGAACCTGCACAACCCCCATCAGCTGTGCGCTGCACGCCATGGCAGACCGTGCCGATGGTTTGGATTTAGTCCGATTCGGGCGGGGGTGTCAAGGCGCCCCCGCCGTCATCCGTTGACGATGGCCAGCATCCACTCCGGCAGCGCGACCGCCTTCTTCTGGGGGAAGTCCACCCAGATCGTCGTGGCGCCGCCCGCTGCGTAGACCACACCCGGCCGGTCCACCCGCTCCAGGGTGCCCCAGGTCTCGAAGGTGGTGCGGCCCGGGTCGCTCACGTAGAACTTGAGCAGCACGTCGGCCGGGTATTCGAGCTGTTGGTAGAAATTGCAGAAGGCATTGACGATGACCGGCCCCTGGCCCGTGGGGTCGGGGTTGCAGCCCACCGATACCATCCAGTCGATGCGCGCCGTCTCCAGGTAGCGAAAATACACCGTGTTGTTCACGTGCCCCATGGCATCCATGTCGCCCCAGCGCACGGGAAAGCGCATCTCGTGCACCAGTTTCTTTTTCTCGGGGATTTCAATCTTCATCGGTGTGCCTTGATGGAAGCGAGGATGCCCAATGTAAACAACACGGCGGCGGCCCACTGCGCCAGCGTCGGCCAGCGGCCATCCCACGCAAAGGAATAGACGAGCGCGAACAGCGTCTCGCTCACGATCAACTGCCCGCACAGGCTGGCGGACAGGCGCTGGCTGGCGATATTCCACAGGATGGTCGCCAGCCAGCTCGAACCAAAGCCGAGCGCCAGGCACACGGCCACGAAGGTGCCGAAGCCCGGCTGCGCGGCCAGCGCGGGCAGGCTGGAGCCGCCCGCCAGCCACAGCAGCAGGCCGCCCAATCCGGTGGCCACGCCCAGCCAGTTGGCCCAGTCGGTGGCGCGCACCTCGGGGTGGCGCTTGAGCCAGGCGGAGTTGAAGATGGCGAAGGCGGTCCAGAACACCAGGGCCACCAGGGCGATGCCGATGCCGCGCCAGTAGCTGCCGGCGCCGGGGGTTGCAGGATCGCCATGCGGAACGCCGGCCATCAGCGCCAGGCCGGCCACGGTGAGCACCAGCCCGGGCGCCAGGGCCGCCCAGCGCAGGCCCTGCGGCTTGCCCAGCAGCATGACCCAGACCGGGATGGTACCGATGATCAGTGCCGGCATCTCGGCACCCGCATCGCGGATGGCCCAGACCAGCAGCAGGTAGTAGCCCGTGAAGCCCAGCACCGACAGCCACAGCGCAGCCCAGGCCTGTGCCAGGGTGGGTCGGCGCGAACTGCCGCGCAAACCCCACAGCAGCATGGAGAGGGCCACAGCGCCATAGGCCACAAAGCGGCCCGAGGTCAGGTCCACCGAAGCGAACGAACCGGCCATGCGCGGCGCGACGAATACCAGGCCCCAGAGCGCGCCTGCGGCGAGCCCGGCAAGGATGCCGGTCAGCATCGGGGCGTCAAACGGCGCTCAGACGGCAAAGCCGTCGTCCGCCGCGATCACGGCACCGTTGATGAAATGGCTCTGGTCGCTGGCCAGCATGATGATCAGCGCATCGAGGTCCTCGGGGCTGCCCACGCGCTTGCGCGGCAGCATCTCGATGAGCTTCTTGCCCTGCTCGGTCTGCCAGTGGCGGTGGTTGATCTCGGTGTCGATGTAGCCCGGGCAGATGGCATTCGTGTTGATGCCGAAACGGCCCCATTCCATGGCCATGGCACGGGTCATCTGCACCACGGCGGCCTTGCTCATGCAGTAGGCGCCGATCTGCGGCAGCACCTTGAGCCCGGCCATCGAAGCGATGTTGATGATGCGCCCGCCCGTGAAGCTGCCGGGAGCCGCCCCGCGCGAGCGCGCCAGCATGCGCTTGCCCACCTCCTGCGCGACGAAGAAGGCGCCCTTGACGTTGGTGTCGAAGATGAAGTCGTAGTCCTCGGGCGTCACGTCCTGCAGGCGCTGGGTGGTGCTCACGCCCGAGTTGTTGACCAGGATGTCGATGGAGCCCATCTCGGTCTCGGCATGGGCCACGGCGGACTTGATGGAGGCGTGGTCGGTCACGTCGAGTTCGAGCACGTGGGCATCGCCGCCCTCGCCCTCGATGCGGGCGCGCAGCTCCTTGAGCTTTTCGATGCGGCGGCTGGCCAGCACCACCCCGGCCCCGGCGCGCGCCAGCGTGCGCGCGAACTGGGCCCCCAGGCCGCTGGAGGCACCGGTGATGAAGGCCACCCGGCCGGAAAGATCGATGCTGTATGCCATTTAGAGAGCCTCCACTGCAGAAAAAAGAACGATCGTTCGATTATTCAAATTTGGTGAATACAATCAGTCTCCAGACAGACAGAATCCTGGCCTCTGTCCGAAGACAATCACTCGATTATCAAACGCACGACGAAAAACCCATGACGAACGAAGAAATCCTCGCCCAGTATGGTCCCCGTGAAGCAATGGAATACGACGTGGTCGTCGTGGGCGGCGGCCCCGGCGGCCTGGCCACCGCGATCCGGCTCAAGCAGCTCGCGGCAGAAAAAGGCCAGGACATCTCGGTCGTGGTGCTCGAAAAAGGCTCCGAGCCCGGCGCACACATCCTGTCGGGCGCCATCATGGACCCCAAGGCCCTGACCGAGCTGATCCCCGACTGGAAGGCCAAGGGCGCCCCGCTGAACCAGCCCGTGACCGACGACGCGATGA
Organism: Acidovorax sp. CF316; assembly: GCF_000276605.1. Taxonomy (GTDB): domain Bacteria; phylum Pseudomonadota; class Gammaproteobacteria; order Burkholderiales; family Burkholderiaceae_C; genus Acidovorax. Next base: position 39,036 of record NZ_AKJX01000109.1, read on the forward strand.
TCTTCCTGGGCGAGAAGTCGTCCTTTCGCGTACCCAATGTGTTCCTGCCGCACAACTTCCAGAACCACGGCAACTACGTGGTGCGCCTGGGCAATGTGGTCAAGTGGCTGGGCGAGCAGGCCGAAGCCCTGGGCGTGGAGATCTTCCCCGGCTTTCCGGCCGCCGAGGTGCTCTACAACGAGAACGGCTCCGTCAAGGGCGTGGCCACCGGCAACATGGGCATCGGCAAGGAAGGCGAGCCCACGGGCGACTTCCAGCTGGGCATGGAACTGCATGCCAAGTACACGATCTTCGCCGAAGGTTCGCGCGGCCACCTGGGCAAGCAGCTGATCTCGCGCTTCAAGCTCGACGCGCATTCCGACCCGCAAAGCTACGCCATCGGCATCAAGGAGCTGTGGGAGATCGACCCGCAGCGCCACCAGCCCGGCTTCGTGATGCACACCGCCGGCTGGCCCATGGAGAACGACACCTACGGTGGCGCCTTCCTGTACCACCTGGACGACAACAAGGTGACCCTGGGCTTCATCACCGGCCTGGGCTACTCCAACCCCTACCTGAGCCCGTTCGAGGAATTCCAGCGCTGGAAGACGCACGCCAACATCCGCTGGTACCTGGAAGGCGACGAATCCAAGGGCATCAAGCCGGCCAAGCGCATCAGCTACGGCGCGCGCGCCATCACGGCCGGCGGCCTGCTGAGCCTGCCCAAGACCATCTTCCCGGGCGGCGCGCTGATCGGCTGCGACGCGGGCTACCTGAACGTGGGCCGCATCAAGGGCAGCCATGCCGCCATCAAGTCCGGCATGCTTGCCGCCGAGGCCGCCTACGACGCCGTGGTGGCCGGGCGCCAGCACGATGAGCTCAGCGCCTACCCCGAGGCTTTCGAGAAGAGCTGGCTGCACACCGAACTCAACAAGGACCGCAACTTCAAGAACTGGTTCAAGAAGGGCCTGGTCACCGCGACGATCATGAACGGCCTGGAGCAGTTCGTGCTCAAGGGCAACATCCCCTGGACACTGCACCGTGACAAGCCCGACCACGTGCACCTCAAGCCCGCGTCCGAGTGCAAGCCCATCATCTACCCCAAGCCCGATGGCAAGCTGACCTTCGACCGGCTCTCCAGCGTGTTCATCAGCAACACCAACCACGCCGAGAACCAGCCGGCCCACCTGACGCTCAAGGATGCGAGCGTGCCGGTGAACATCAACCTGTCCAAGTACGCCGGCCCCGAGGCCCGCTACTGCCCGGCCGGTGTCTACGAGTTCGTGCCCGACGTGGCCAAGGGCGGCGACGCCCAGCGCCTGCAGATCAACGCGCAGAACTGCGTGCACTGCAAGACCTGCGACATCAAGGACCCGACGCAGAACATCGTCTGGGTGACACCCGAAGGCGGCGGCGGCCCGAACTACTCGGGCATGTAAGCCAAGACAAAGGGCCTGCGATGCAGGCCCTTTTCATTGGTGTCCCAGGATGCGGGGGTCAGCGCAGCTGCAGTTCGTCCGCGCCGTAGACGACCTTGATCGGCTCGATCACAACCTGCTTGGGCCCCTCTTCCACATAACCCGCGACCAGCGCCGGGACGCCGAGGCCTTGCGCCACCTCGACCACGCGAGGCGCGTCCTTGGCCGCCACGAACAGGGCGAAACCCGCCCCCATGTTGAGCGTGCCATAGGCCTCGTGGTCGTCGAGCTGGCACTCCTTCTGCATGAACGCCAGCACCGGGCTCACCGGCGGCACCTGCTGGATGCGGTAGGTCAGCGGCTTGGGGTGGCGCAGCAGCTTGCGCCAGCCGTGGCCGGTGATGTTGGCGCAGTAATGGGGGTAGATGCCGTCGGCCGCCAGGGCTTCCATCACCGGCGAATACAGCACAGTGGGCGCCAGCAGCGCCTCGCCAAAGGTCTGCCCGTTGCCGATGTCCGTGAGATAGCCCTGCGGCAGCCGCTCGGCCAGCTTGCGGGCCAACGACACGCCGTTGGCATGGATGCCGCTGGAGGCGAGCAGCACGATGGCATCGCCCGCGCCGAGCTGGTCACCGACCGACAGCCGTGCCTTGGGGCTGATGATGCCGGTGCACGAGGCTGCCAGGTCCACCCGGCCGTCGGCCACCACCCCGGCAAGGGCCGGTGTTTCGCCGCCCCCCCAGGCCACCTTGCAGGTGTCGCAGGCGCGCTTCCAGCCCGCGACGAGGGCCTCCGAGCGCTGCGCATCGCCAAACCAGTCGGAGCCCCCCGCGGCCCAGTAGGCCTGCACGACCAGCGGGGTCGCGCCCACGGTGATCAGGTCGTTGACCGCCATGGCAATCGTGTCCTGGGCAATGCCGTCGTAGAAGCTCCTGCCCAGGAGCTTGGCCATGTCATCGGCCAGCAGGGCCTTGGTGCCCAGGCATTCGACGATGCTGGCCAAGTACATGGGGCCGACATCGACCACATAAGCCGACTCCCCGCGCGAAGCAGCCACTTCTCTGAAGCCGTGGCTGGCCATGTGCGCCCCGGTCTGGGCCGCTGCGCGCTGTGCCGCAACCTTCAAGGGGTCGATCTGTTCGTAGTTGACGCCCGTCTGGTCATAGGTCAAGGGGGCGGGAGCAGGTGCAGCGGTCATGGCGTTCTCGGCGGAGTCAGGGCCGCCATTATCGCTAAGCCGCCGCGCCCCCAGCCAGCTGGAACTGCCCCATCGCCCCCGCCAGCCGGTTGGCCTGGTCCTTGAGGCTCTGGGCCGCCGCGGCGCCCTCTTCCACCAGCGCGGCGTTCTGCTGCGTCATGTGGTCGAGCTGGTCCACGGCCTGGCTGACCTGGCCGATCTGGCTGCTTTGCTCGCTGCTGGCGGCATTGATCTCGGACATCAGCGTGGTCACCTGCTGCACGCTGGTGACGATGTCCTGCATGGTGGATCCGGCGGTGACCACCAGGCGCGCACCATCGCCCACCCTGTCCACGCTGGTGGCGATCAGGGCCTTGATCTCCTTGGCGGCGTTGGCGCTGCGGCCCGCGAGGTTGCGCACCTCGCTGGCCACCACGGCAAAGCCCCGGCCCTGCTCGCCGGCCCGAGCCGCTTCCACCGCCGCATTGAGCGCCAGGATGTTGGTCTGGAAGGCGATGGAGTCGATGATGCCCACGATGTCGGCGATCTTCTTGCTGCTGGCGTTGATCTCGTCCATGGTCTTGACCACCTCGTCGACCACGTCGCCGCCCTTCTTCGCCACCTGGGCGGCACTGTGGGCCAGGGTGTTGGCCTGGCGCGTGCTGTCGGCATTGGCGGCCACGGTCTGCGCCAGCTGCGCGATGCTGGCCGCCGTCTGCTGCAGGCTGCTGGCGGCGTGCTCGGTGCGCGCGCTCAGGTCGGTGTTGCCGGCCGCCACCTCGGAGCTGGCGACGTGGATGGACTCGCCCGAGTCGCGCACCTCGGTCACCACGTAGTGCAGGGATTCGACCATGCGGTTGAGCGCGGTGAGCAGCTCGCCGATCTCGTCGGTGCGGTCGGTGGCCATGCGCACCGTGAGGTCGCCTTGCGCCACCAGGGCCGCCGCGTCCGACGCCTGGCGCAGCGGCAGCACGATGGAGCGGCGCAGCAGCCAGCCGAACAAGGCCGACAGCGCCACCACGAAGGCCACCGCCAGCGCACTGACCCACTGGGCGCGCGAAGCATCGGCAATCATCGCGTCGGCCGCCGCCACCGAGGACTTCTCGGATTCGGCCAGCAGCTGGTCGATGGTTTTCAGGTACTGGGCCAGCGCTGCGGCGTGCTCCTGCAGTTCCTTCTGGCTGATGACCTTGGATTCGAGCGCGTTCTGCACCAGGGTGTCGCGCAGGGCCGCGTACTGCTGGCGCTGCGCCTGGGTCTGCTTCCACGCAGGCACGGTGCTCGCGGCCGCGGCCGAGGCGGCCAGCGCCTCGTCGATGCGCTTGCGCATGCCGTCCTCGGCGGCCAGCTGCGTGCGCATCTCGGCCACCAGGGGAAACACGTCGGTCGAGCTGGTGGCGCGCAGGGCGATCTGGCCGATGTGCACGGACTGGGTCTTCCACTCGCGCACCGAGCGCTCGATAGGCAACTGCTCCGCCGTGAGCAGCGTGGCCTGGCGCGTCGTGCCCTGGCCCGTGAGCCAGGTGGTGGAACCGAGCAGCGCCACCGCCACGCCCAGCAGGCCGAAGGCCGCGGCCAGCCTCTGGCCCACGGTCAGGGTGCGCCTGGCACGCGGGGCCTGCGCGGCAGATGACCGGGGTTCCGCCAGGGGCGCAGCCGCCGGGGATGCCGTGACGGCGTGGGTGCTTGTGGCACCGGCCGTGGCGGGAAGGTAGTTCATGGCTCTCTCCGTGGTGTTGCGTGTCGCTCTCGTCCACCCCATCGGACGATGGGGTGGTATCCCCTGGCAATGCAAGCCCTGTGCCATGAGGCACAGGCCGCGCTCCATCAGTCAACGGCGGCCATGCATTCGCCAAAGCCCCCGCCGCCGGGCGTGGAGATCTCGAACACGTCGCCGGGCTCCATGAGCGCCGCGCCGATGTGCGCCAGGTCTTCGACCTGGCCGTTGGCGCGCAGTACGCGGTTCAGGCCGGTGAGGCCGGCCTGCCCGCCGGCCATGCCGAAGGCCGGCTTGACGCGGCCGTTGGACAGGATGCTGGCCGTCATCTGCTCCAGGAAGCGCACGCGGCGCACGCCGCCGTTGCCACCCGCCCAGCGGCCGCGGCCGCCCGAGCCCTCGCGGATCTCATAGCTGTCGAGCACCACGGGGAAGCGGAACTCCAGGATCTCGGGGTCCGTGAGGCGCGAGTTGGTCATGTGCGTCTGCACCACGCTCGTGCCTTCGAAGCCGCGCACCACCCGGCCCTCCCCATCGAGCACCGCGCCCGCACCACTGCCGCCCGCGATGGTCTCGTAGTACTGGTACTGCGCATTGCCGAAGGTGAAATTGTTCATGGTGGGCTGGCTGCCGGCCATGACGCCGAGCGCACCGAACAGCGCATTCGTGATGCAGGTGGAAGTCTCCACATTGCCCGCCACCACCGAGGCCGGCGGGTTGGGGTTGAGCATGGAGCCCTGCGGAATGAGGACCTGCAGGGGCTTGAGGCAACCGGCGTTGAGCGGGATGTCGTCGTCCACCAGGGTGCGGAAGACGTAGAGCACCGCCGCCATGCACACCGCGCGCGGGGCGTTGAAGTTGTTGACCTGCTGCGCGCTGGTGCCGGCAAAGTCGATCACCGCGCTGCGCTCGGCGACGTTGACCCTGACCGAGACGCTGATCTGCGCGCCGTTGTCCAGCGGCAGCGTGAACTGCCCGTCCTTGAGGTGGGTGATCACGCGGCGCACCGACTCCTCGGCGTTGTCCTGCACGTGGCGCATGTAGGCCTGCACGACGTCCAGGCCGAACTGGTCCACCATCTTCGACAGCTCCTGCACCCCTTTCTCGTTGGCGGCGATCTGGGCGCGCAGGTCGGCCAGGTTCTGGTGCGGGTTGCGGCTCGGGTACGGCGTGGTGCCGCCACCCGTGGCCAGCAGGTGGCGCACGGACTCTTCCTGGAAGACGCCCTGGTCCACCAGCTTCACGTTGTTGATCTGCACGCCCTCTTCCTCGATGCGCGTGGAAAACGGAGGCATCGACCCTGGCGTGGTGCCGCCGATATCGGCATGGTGGCCGCGCGAGCCCACGTAGAAGGTGGGCTCCTTGCCGCCGGCCACGTACACGGGCGTGATCACGGTGACGTCGGGCAGGTGGGTGCCGCCGTGGTAGGGGTCGTTGAGCATGTAGACGTCGCCCGGCTGCATGCTGCCCGTGTTCTCGCGGATCACGGTCTTGATGCTCTCGCCCATGGAGCCCAGGTGCACGGGCATGTGCGGCGCATTGGCGATCAGGTTGCCGGTGGCGTCGAACAGTGCGCAGCTGAAGTCCAGGCGCTCCTTGATGTTCACCGAGTAGGCCGTGTTCTGCAGTTGCAGGCCCATCTGCTCGGCGATGTTCATGAACAGGTTGTTGAACACTTCGAGCAGCACCGGGTCCACCGTGGTGCCGGCGGCGTACTGCACCGTGCGCGCGGTCACGCGGTCGAGCACCAGGTGGTCGAGGTCGGTGAGCCGGGCCAGCCAGCCGGGCTCGACCACCGTGGTGGTGTTCTTCTCGGCAATGATGGCAGGGCCGGGGATCGTGTCGCCGGGCTGCAGGTCCTCGCGCACCACCAGGGCGGCGTCATGCCACTGGCTGCCCGAGTACATGCGCACGGTTTCGCGCCGCGGGTGCACGCGCTCGGCATGCAGGGGCAGGCGCGGCTCGGCCGGCGCATCGCCGGGGATCACGGCCTCCACCGATACCGCCTCCACCACCAGCGACTTGCCCACCATGAGGAAGGCGAAGCGCTGGCGGTAGGCCGCCTCGAAGCCGGCCTGCACCGTGGCGATGTCGCCGAACGGAACCACCAGCGCCGAGTCGGTGCCTTCGTAGCGCACATGCACGTTGTGGCGCACCTGCACCGGGTGCTGGCTGACCTGCTGGCGCGTGAGCTCGGCCTGGGCGGCTGCGCCCAGCACCTCCAGGCGCTCGGCGATCAGCGGCAGCGAGGCCGCGGCCAGCGGCAGCTCCACGGCCTGCTCACGGATCACCGTCTGGTCCGCTAGGCCCATGCCATAGGCGCTGAGCACGCCCGCCAGCGGATGCACGAAGACGCGCGTCATTCCCAACGCGTCGGCCACCAGGCAGGCATGCTGGCCGCCCGCGCCGCCAAAGCACTGCAGCGTGTAGCGCGTCACGTCGTAGCCGCGCGCCACCGAGATTTTCTTGATGGCATTGGCCATCTGCTGCACGGCGATCTGGATGAAGCCCTCGGCCACCTCCTCGGGCTGGCGCTGCGTCTGCGCGGCCAGCTCGGCGAAGCGCGCGCGCACGGCCTGCGCATCCAGCGTCTCGTTGGCCGCCGGGCCGAAAACGCTGGGGAAGTAGCTCGGCTGCACCTTGCCGACCATCACGTTGGCATCGGTCACGGCCAGCGGGCCGCCACGGCGATAGCTCACCGGGCCGGGATTGGCGCCGGCACTCTCAGGGCCGACGCGAAAGCGCGCACCGTCGTAGCTCAGCACCGAGCCGCCACCCGCGGCCACGGTGTGGATGCTCATCATCGGCGCACGCATGCGCACCCCGGCCACATGGGTCTCGAACTCGCGCTCGAACGCACCGGCGTAGTGGCTCACATCGGTGGAGGTACCGCCCATGTCGAAGCCGATCACGCGCTCCTGCCCAGCCAGGCCGGCCGTGCGCGCCATGCCCACGATGCCGCCGGCCGGGCCGGACAGGATGGCGTCCTTGCCCTGGAAGGTGGTCGCGTCGGTCAGGCCGCCCGAGGACTGCATGAAGAACAGCTTGACCCCTGGCATCTCGCTGGCCACCTGCTCCACGTAGCGGCGCAGGATGGGCGAGAGATAGGCATCGACCACCGTGGTATCGCCCCGGCTCACGAACTTCATCATCGGGCTGGTCTCGTGCGAGGTGCTGATCTGAGTGAAGCCCACCTCCTTCGCGATGCGGCGGGCCATCTGCTCGTGCTCCGTGTAGCGGTAGCCATGCATGAAGACGATGGCCACGCTGCGCAGGCCGCGGCACCAGGCGGCCAGCAGGTCGCCGCGCAGGCTGGCTTCGTCGAGCGGCTGCATCACCTTGCCGTGCGCTCCGACGCGTTCGCGCGCCTCGACCACCTCTGTGTAGAGCAGTTCGGGCAGCAGGATGTGGCGGTCGAACAGGCGTGGCCGGTTCTGGTAGGCAATGCGCAGCGCATCACGGAAACCGCGCGTGGTGACCAGCAGCGTGGGCTCGCCCTTGCGTTCGAGCAGTGCATTGGTGGCCACCGTGGTGCCCATCTTCACGCATTCCACCAGGGCCGGCGTCACGGCCTCGCCGGGCGCCAGGCCCAGCAGATGGCGGATGCCGGCCACGGCCGCATCCTTGTACTGTTCGGGGTTCTCCGACAGCAGTTTGTGCGTGACCAGCGTGCCGTCGGGGCGCTTGCCGACGATGTCGGTGAAGGTGCCGCCCCGGTCGATCCAGAACTGCCAGCGGGGAATCTGTACTTGGGGTGTATTGGTGGTCATGGTGGTTCCGATGGAAGAAGAAAAAATGGGGAGTGGCACGGATCAAGCCGCGGCCGCGCAGTCCGGCGCGGGCGGGTCGGCCAGGCAGAAGGTGTAGACGTTCTCGAAGCTGCGGTTGAAATTGCGCACCAGGGTCTCGGCAATGGCCTCGCGCCCCTGGGCCGAGGGCGGGAAGACCATGCCGCCCTGGCGCAGCTCCATCTGCAGCAGCGCACCGCCGGCAAAGGCCTGGGCGATCAGGTGCGGCCTGTTGCCGTCCTTGGCGCGCAGGTAGGTCTCGACGGAATCCTGGGGGGTGTGCATGGTGCTTCTCCTGAGGCGGGTGGGAGGAATTTCAGCGCTGCGTGTAGTAGGGAATGAAGATCTGGTTGGCCTCGCCGCCCACCGAGCGCACCCACTCGCGCGAGAAACGCTCGCCCAGGCGCTTGAGGTCGGCATTGAGCTCGGCGCTCGCGCGCTCGACCTTGATGCCCTTGCGCTGCAGCTCGGCCACGGACTCCTGCGCGATGGACTCGCTCATGGCCCAGCCTCGTGTTTCGGCCTCCGATGCCGCCCGGGTGACGGCCTGGCGCACCGGCGCAGGCAGCGCGTCGAAGGCCTGCAGGTTCACGAAGACGACGTTCTTGGGAAACCAGGCATCGATGCCGTAGTACTGCCGGACCTGGCCCCAGACCTGGTTCTCCACCCCGGTCAGGGCCGAGGTGATCATGGAGTCGAGCTGGCCGGCCGCCAGCGCCTTGTTGACCTCGACCATGGGCACGTCCACGGAGGCGGCGCCCAGCATCTCGGCGATGCGCACCGTGGCCGGGTTGTAGGTGCGCATGCGCGTGCCCTTGAAGTCGGCGGACGACTTCACGGGGGTGATGGAGAACAGGCCCTGGGGCGGCCAGGGCACCGCGTACAGCACTTTGAGCCCCTTGCGGGTGAAGTGCCCTTCGATGAGCGGGCGCTGCAGGTCCCACAGCCGGCGCGCATCGGCATAGCTGCGCACCACGAAGGGCACGGCGTCGGCCCCGGCGATCGGCATGTCCGCCACCAGGCTGGTCATGATGGTCTCGCCCGCCTGGGCCTTGCCGCCCTGCACCGCCTGGGGAATGTCGGCCAGTTTGGCCAGGGTGTTGTTGGCATGCACCTCGATGCGCAGGGCGCCCGAGGAGGCCGCTTCCACCTGCTGCGCAAACTGCACCAGGTTGCGCGTGTGGAAGGTCTCCGCACGGTAGCCGGTGGCCAGTTTCCACTGTGCCTGGGCGTGCACCATCGGGACCGCGGCGAGCGCGGCCAACCAGACCATGTGCTTCATGGCAAGCTCCTGAAGGGGGACAAAGGGCCGGTGCGGCAGCGCGCGCCGGCAGACACAGAGGAAGGCCGGCGGCCTACTTGGACGCGCCCATGACGAGGTCCGGGACGATGGTGACGATCTGCGGGAAGACCGTGATCAGGCCGATGCACACCACCAGGCAGAAGAAGAACGGGATGGCGGCCTTGGCGATCAGGTTGCTGTCCTTGCCCGTCATGTTCTGCAGCACGAAGAGGTTGAAGCCCACGGGCGGCGTGACCTCGGCGATCTCGACCAGCAGGATCACGAAGATGCCGAACCAGATCAGGTCGAAGCCGGCCTTCTCGATCATCGGCATCACCACCGCGGCGGTGAGCACGATCATGCTGATGCCGTCGAGCGCCGTGCCCAGCACCAGGTAGACCCCCACCAGGCAGGCGATCAGCGCATAGGGCGACAGGTGCATGGAGTCGACCCAGGCAGCCAGCTCGCGCGGGATGCCGGTGAAGGCCATGGTCTTGGTCAGGAAGGCAGCCCCCGCCAGGATGAACATGATCATGCAGCTGGTGCGGGCCGAGCCGGCCAGGCCTTCCTTGAAGTTCTGCCAGGTCAGTGCCTTGCACCAGGCGGCCAGTGCCAGGGCACCCACCACGCCATAGGCGGCACATTCGGTCGCCGTGGCCCAGCCGGCCACCAGGGACCAGCAGATGAACACGATGAGCAGCGCGCAGGGAATCAGGTTGCGCGACAGGTGCAGCTTCTCGCGGAAGCTCAGCGCCGGCTCGTCGGGCGGCATGCGATCCTTGTTGCGCACCGACCACCAGGCGATGTAGCCCGAGAACAGCAGCATCAGCAGCAGGCCGGGCAGAAAGCCCGCCAGGAAGATGCGGATGATGGAGGCATCGGCCGCGACCGCGTACACCACCATGGTGATGGACGGCGGGATCAGGATGCCCAGGGTGCCTGCCGTGGCCAGCGAGCCGATGGCGATGCTTTCGTCGTAGCCGCGCTTCTTGAGCGCCGGCAGCGAGACCTTGGCGATGGTGGCGCAGGTGGCCGCCGACGAGCCCGAGACCGAGCCGAAGATGCCGCAGCCCAGGATGGTGGTGTGGAACAGCCGCCCGGGCACCTTGCCGAGCCAGGGCGCCAGGCCGCTGAACATGTCCTCGCTGAGGCGGGTGCGGAACAGGATCTCGCCCATCCAGATGAACAGCGGCAAGGCCGCCAGCTCCCAGCTCGCATTGCTCTCCCAGAAGGCAGAGAACAAGTTCAGGCCGGCATGGCTGTTGGTGAAGAAGGCCTGGCCGACCCAGCCGCAGATGGCCAGCGTCATGGCGATCCAGACACCGCCGGAGAGCATGAGCAGCATGATCACCAGCAGGAAGGCGCCGATGGAAAGAATGTCCATGGTCTTGCTCCTTAGAGGTCCGAAGAGAAGTCGCCCTTGGCGTGGCGCTCTTCCACCAGGCGCACGAAGGTGGGAACCCCGCCGCGCGCCACGATCCACCATTCGTCGACCACTGCCACGAGGAACAGGATGGAGCCGATGGCGAAGCTCATCTGGGGGATCCAGACCGGCACCGCCCACAGGCCCTGCGCCACTTCGTTGAACTTCCAGCTCTCGTAGGTGAAGGCGCAGGCCCACCAGGTGAGGTAGCCGATGGGCAGCCCGGCG
>NZ_AKJX01000110.1 GCF_000276605.1 Acidovorax sp. CF316
CCGCCCCGCCGCACTGGGGGCGTCCCCCTCCCGACTCGCGCAGCAAGTCGAGAGAGGGGTGAAGGCGCGAAGCGACTCAGGGGGTGCTTATTTTTTCAGGCTGTCGCGGATCTCGCGCAGCAGCACGATGTCTTCAGGAGGGGCGACCGGTGCTGCAGGTGCCGGTGGGGTTTCGCGCTTCAAGCGGTTGATCTGCTTGATCATCATGAAGATGATGAAGGCGAGGATGATGAAGTTCACTGCCACGGTGATGAAATTGCCATAGGCGAACACCGGCACGCCGGCCTTCTTGAGGGCATCGAGCGTCATGGCGGTGCCGGCCGGCACATTGCCCAGCACGACGAACAGGTTGGAGAAGTCGAGCTTGCCGAACACCAGCCCCACCACGGGCAGGATCAGGTCGGACACGACCGAATCCACGATCTTTCCGAAGGCCCCGCCGATGATGACGCCCACGGCCAGATCGATCACGTTGCCCTTGACGGCAAATTCCCGGAACTCTTGTGCAATGCCCATGGATAACCCCTCTTGATAATAGACAAGAAGGCGAGTATTGCCCAGGTCTGCCCCCTGTCAAGGCGGAGTGTCCGCCTGCAATGACCCTTTTCACTCCGCTACAATTCGCGGTTGACCCCAATAGCGATGTACATCGAGGATCCCCATGAGTGACACCCCAATCGACTCCAGCAAGCGGACGTGGCTGATTGCGTCCGGCTGTGCTGGTGCGGTGGGCGGCGTGGCAACCGCCGTTCCTTTCGTGAGTACCTTCCAGCCTTCCGAGCGGGCCAAGGCTGCAGGTGCGGCCGTCGAGGTGGATATCTCCGCGCTCAAGCCTGGAGAAAAAGTCACCGTGGAGTGGCGCGGCAAGCCCGTCTGGATCGTCAAGCGCACGCCGGAGCAACTCGCCGAGCTGCCCAAGCTCGATGGCCAGCTGGCGGATCCCAAGTCCGAGCGCAAGCCTTCGGAACTGACCCCCGAATACGCCCGCAACGAAGCGCGTTCCATCAAGCCCGAGATCCTCGTGGCGGTGGGCATCTGCTCGCACCTGGGGTGCTCGCCGTCGGACAAGTTCCAGACCGGCGCGCAGGCCTCGCTGCCCGACGACTGGAAGGGCGGGTTCCTGTGCCCCTGCCACGGTTCCACCTTCGACATGGCAGGCCGCGTGTTCAAGAACAAGCCGGCCCCGGACAACCTGGAAGTGCCGCCCCACATGTACCTGTCGGAGACCCGCCTCCTGATCGGTGAAGACAAGGCTTGAGGGATACAAGAACATCATGGCCCACGAATTCAAGGAAATCTCCCCCAACGCCTCGATAGCGGCGAAGACCACCAACTGGTTCGAGAACCGGTTCCCGACGGCCTTCGATGCCTACCGCGTGCACATGTCGGAGTACTACGCTCCGAAGAACTTCAACTTCTGGTACATCTTCGGCTCGCTGTCGCTGCTGGTGCTGGTGATCCAGATCGTCACCGGCATCTTCCTGGTGATGCACTACAAGCCCGACGCGGCCAAGGCCTTCGAATCGGTCGAGTACATCATGCGCGATGTGCCCTGGGGCTGGTTGATCCGCTACATGCACTCCACGGGGGCCTCGGCCTTCTTCGTGGTGGTCTACCTGCACATGTTCCGCGGGCTCATCTACGGCAGCTACCGCAAGCCGCGCGAGCTGGTGTGGGTGTTCGGCTGCGCGATCTTCCTGTGCCTGATGGCCGAGGCCTTCATGGGCTACCTGCTGCCCTGGGGCCAGATGTCGTACTGGGGCGCCCAGGTGATCGTGAACCTGTTCGCTGCGATTCCCTTCATCGGTCCGGACCTGGCCCTCTTGATCCGCGGTGACTACGTGGTGGGCGATGCGACGCTGAACCGCTTCTTCAGCTTCCACGTGATCGCCGTGCCGCTGGTGCTGCTGGGCCTGGTGGTCGCCCACTTGCTGGCGCTGCACGACGTGGGCTCGAACAACCCCGATGGCGTGGAAATCAAGGGCCCCAAGGCGCCCAAGGATGCCAACGGCAAGCCCCTGGACGGCGTGCCCTTCCACCCCTACTACACGGTGCACGACATCTTCGGTGTCTGCGTGTTCCTGATGGCCTTCACGGCGGTGATCTTCTTCGCCCCCGAGTTCGGCGGCTACTTCCTCGAATACAACAACTTCATCCCGGCCGACCCGCTGAAGACGCCTGCGCACATTGCGCCAGTCTGGTACTTCACGCCGTTCTACTCGATGCTGCGCGCCATCACCAGCGAGATGATGTATGCGCTGATCCTGTGCGTGGTGGGTGGTGCCGTGCTGGCCTCGGTCAAGCTCAAGCTGCCCAGCTTCATCAAGGCCGGCGCCGTGGTCGTCGCCCTGGTGGTCGCCGCGCTGATGCTGGCCATCGACGCCAAGTTCTGGGGCGTGGTGGTGATGGGCGGTGCCGTGATCATCCTGTTCTTCCTGCCATGGCTGGACTACAGCCCGGTCAAGTCGATCCGCTACCGTCCCGACTGGCACAAGTACCTGTACGGCATCTTCGTGATCAACTTCCTGATCCTGGGTTACCTGGGTGTGCAGCCACCGTCGCCGATCGGCGAGCGCGTCTCGCAGGTGGGTACGCTGTTCTACTTCGGCTTCTTCATCCTGATGCCCTGGTGGAGCCGTCTGGGCACGCCCAAGCCGGTGCCTGACCGTGTGACCTTTGCCGCGCACTGAGCGGGAGACAAGAACAATGAAGAAACTCATCCTCACGCTGATCGCAGCCCTGGGCATTGTTTCGGGCGTGCAGGCCGCCGAAGGCGGTATTGCCTGGGACAAGGCGCCCAACAAGACGAACGACCTGGCTTCGCTGCAGAACGGCGCCAAGATTTTCGTCAACTACTGCCTGAGCTGCCACTCGGCAGCGTTCATGCGCTACAACCGCTTGCGCGACATCGGTCTGACCGAGCAGGAAATCAAGGATAACCTGCTGTTCGCAACCGACAAGGTCGGCGAGACCATGAAGGCGTCCATCGATCCCAAGCAAGCCAAGGAATGGTTTGGCGCCAACCCGCCCGACCTGACCGTGATCGCGCGTTCGCGTGCGGGCCATGGCGGCACGGGCGCAGACTACCTGTACACCTTCCTGCGCACCTTCTACCGCGACGAGACCAAGGCCACGGGCTGGAACAACCTGGCTTTCCCCAGCGTGGGCATGCCGCACGTGCTGTGGGAGATGCAGGGCGATCGCCGCCCGGTGTTTGAAGAGCATGAAAGCCACGGCCACAAGACCCAGGTCTTCAAGGGCTGGCAGCAGGTGACCCCAGGAACGGTGACGCCTTTGCAGTTCGAACAGAATATCGGCGATCTCGTGAACTACCTGCAATGGATGGGTGAGCCCGCGCAGAACACCCGCATCCGCGTCGGTGTCTGGGTGCTGATCTTCCTGGGTGTGTTCACGGTCATTGCCTGGAGACTGAACGCAGCGTTCTGGAAAGACGTCAAGTAACACGCCAGATCCATATGCCGCGCCCCCTTGCGGGGGTGGGGCGGGGTCTTTACGGAGTGGGCGCTTTTGGCTCCCACTCTTTTGATTTTTAGGAGCCTCACACCATGATGGTGCTTTACTCGGGAACGACCTGTCCCTTCTCCCACCGCTGCCGCTTCGTCCTGTTCGAGAAGGGCATGGACTTCGAAATCCGCGATGTGGACCTGTACAACAAGCCCGAAGACATCAGCGTGATGAACCCCTACGGCCAGGTGCCCATCCTGGTCGAGCGCGACCTGATCCTGTACGAGTCGAACATCATCAACGAGTACATCGACGAGCGCTTCCCGCACCCGCAGCTGATGCCCGGCGACCCGGTGGACCGCGCCCGTGTGCGCCTGTTCCTGCTCAACTTCGAGAAGGAGCTGTTCGTGCACGTGAACATCCTGGAGTCGCGTGCGACCAAGGGCAATGAAAAGGCGCTGGAAAAGGCACGTGCCCATATCCGCGACCGCCTGACGCAGCTGGCACCCGTGTTCCTCAAGAACAAGTACATGCTGGGCGACAACTTCTCCATGCTGGATGTGGCCATTGCCCCGCTGCTGTGGCGCCTGGACTACTATGGCATCGACCTGAGCAAGAATGCGGCCCCGCTGCTCAAGTACGCCGAGCGCATCTTCTCGCGCCCTGCCTACATCGAAGCGCTGACGCCTTCCGAAAAGGTCATGCGCAAGTAATGCGCGTGCGCCATCGTCCGTCCCTGAACGCCTGCCCTTAGCCCATGAATGCCACGGAATCCACGTCCACACGCCCCTACCTGATCCGCGCCCTGTACGAATGGTGCACGGACAACGGGCTCACGCCCTATGTGGCGGTGCGGGTGGACGATTCCGTGCAGGTGCCGCGCGAGTATGTGAACGATGGCGAGATCGTGCTCAACATCAGCTACGACGCCACCAGCGCGCTGCAACTGGGCAACGATTTCATCGAGTTCAAGGCCCGTTTCGGCGGCAAGCCGCGCGAGATCCTGGTGCCTGTGGGCCGGGTGATCGCGATCTATGCACGCGAGAACGGGCAGGGCATGGCGTTTCCGCCGCCGGTGGACAACCTGGTGGGTGGCGCCCCGCCACAGGGTCTGTCGGCACCGGCGTCCGCGCCCGCGGAACTGTCCCAGGTGCCGGTGGCCGCGCCAACGCCGGTATCGGCATCGCCCGTGGACGACCGGGTGGTGCACCTGGTGCCGGGCGAATCCCCTGCTTCCGATGGCGGGGATGGCCATCCGCCGCGCCCGTCGCCCTCGGGTGGCGGCAGTCGCCCTGCGCTCAAGCGGGTGAAATAGCGCGGGACACCCCCTGGTTCATTTTTCGGGCTGTTTTTGCAGGATAAAATTCAGCCTTCGCCGGTTTAGCTCAGTTGGTAGAGCACCCGCCTTGTAAGCGGTAGGTCGTCAGTTCGATTCCGACAACCGGCACCATCTTTTCTCTCCCTCTCCCCTTCTTCTTCCGCCGTCGGGCATGCGATTGCCCGCATGTTGTGTGGAGTCGCGTGCTGCGTTTTCACGCCGTGGACCGCCTGCCATATCCATTTGGCAGCTTTTTGACAAGCAAGTAACTGTCTTTGGGCCTGTTTTTCAGGTTTGAACTTTCAGCCGAATGGAGTTAACCTCCCACCCCCGGCTGCGCAAGTGCGCCTGCAGTGCAGGCAGCAGTTGACGGATCTTGGCCGCGGCGGCATTGCTCTTGACCAGCAGGCACCAGGTGTTCCCATCGATGGGGCCAGCCTGGACGGACTGGCGCAGGCCGGCGGGTAACAACAATTCAATGGCCTTGAGCCGTTCGCTGGAGTCGCGTGTCAATGCGGTGAGCATGTGCAGCGTGGGGGATTCCTCGCTGGCTTGCTGCAGGGTGACGGCGTGGTGGCGGCGGGTCATGGGGATGCGCCGGTGGGCGTGGAGATGTCGTAGTGCACCTGATTATCACGGACGCCCGTTTGGCGCGCAGCCGCGCCATTCACCTTTCCGGGGTTCGCCTTCTGCTGGCGGGCCTGGTTCTTTCCCTCGGACTTATGGTCACGGCCGCCGGCCTGTACCACTGGGTCTTTCTCAAGGGCGCGCGCGAAGGCTGGCCGGTCTTCGGCGCGCTGGTGCGCCTGGTGGTGAAGGACGAATTCGCCGAGCGCGACCGTTTCATGCGCGCCAACCTCGATGCGATGGCCAAGCGCGTGGGTGAGATGCAGGCGCGCATGGTGCAGCTCGAATCCCTGGGCGAACGTGTGCTGGGCCTGGCGGGCATGCCTGCGACGGAACTGCGCAGCGACGGGCGCGGCGGCGCGTTGGTGAGTGCCCACAACCTGAGCATGGAAGAGCTGCAGGCCACGCTCAATGACCTGGAGCGCCTGACCAACCAGCGGGTGGACCTGATGACGGTGATGGAGTCGCGCCTGTTCGACCAGCACATCCGCAAGAAGATGGTCCCCACGCATGCGCCCGTGGCGGGCAAGCTGCCCGGGTCGTCGTTCGGCTGGCGCATCGATCCGATCACGGGCCAATCGGCGCTGCACACAGGGCTCGACTTCCAGGCCGATACCGGTACGGCCATCCTGGCGGCCGCGGGTGGCGTGGTCGTGACGCAGGAATACCATCCAGCCTATGGCAACATGATCGAGGTGGACCACGGCAACCAGTTGGTGACGCGTTACGCACACGCCTCGCGTACCCTGGTGAAGCAAGGGGACATCGTCAAGCGCGGGCAGAAGATCGCCGAGGTGGGCACCACCGGGCGTTCCACGGGCCCGCACCTGCACTTTGAAGTGCTGGTGCAAGGGGTTTTCCAGGACCCGCAGAAGTTTCTCAGCGCGGGCAGCGCGGTGGCGGGAGGCCAGGGCACTGGGGCGCAAAAGCCGGGCCTGGTGGCAGCTTCCGGCAGCCCTGCTGCAGGCAGGTAAAATCGCGGGTCCGGCGTTCGCAGCCCACGGTAGTGCAGTCCTTGCAATACCGGGCGACGGACCCACCTGATCTCAATTCATCTTAGGGGTTTCGGTCGCTTCGCGCGCTGATTGCAGCGGGTGGGGCGGTCCTGTTCGCATGGCCACCAACTTCCTTACCAAACTATTCGGCAGCCGCAATGACCGGCTTCTTAAGCAGTACCGCAAGACGGTCTCCCGCATCAATGCGATGGAGCCCGACTACGAGAAGCTGACGGACGAGGCGCTTCGCGCCAAGACGCAGGAGTTCAAGGACCGGGTGGCCAAGGGCGAGTCGCTGGACGACATCCTGCCCGAGGCGTTTGCGGTGGTGCGCGAAGGCTCCAAGCGCATCATGAAGATGCGCCACTTCGACGTGCAGCTGCTGGGCGGCATGGCCCTGCACTTCGGCAAGATCGCCGAAATGCGCACGGGCGAGGGCAAGACCCTGACCGCCACACTGCCGGTATACCTGAATGCGCTGTCCGACAAGGGCGTGCACGTGGTGACCGTGAACGACTATCTGGCCAACCGCGATGCTCAGTGGATGGGCCGGCTGTACAACTTCCTGGGTCTCTCGGTGGGCATCAACCTGCCCAACATGCCGCGCGAGGAAAAGCAGGCCGCCTACCGCGCCGACATCACCTACGGCACGAACAACGAATACGGCTTCGACTACCTGCGCGACAACATGGTCTACGAGGCCGCGGACCGCGTGCAGCAGGGCCTGAACTTCGCGATCGTCGACGAGGTGGACTCGATCCTGATCGACGAGGCGCGCACGCCCCTGATCATCAGCGGCCAGGCCGAAGACCACACGGCCATGTACATCGCCATGAACAAGGTGGTGCCGCTTCTGATTCGCCAGGAAGGCGAGGCCGATCCCCGCACCGGCGAGGGCGTGACCAAGCCGGGCGACTTCACGCTCGACGAGAAGACCCACCAGGTGTTCCTGACCGAGCAGGGCCATGAAAGCGCCGAGCGCATCCTGGCCAGCCATGGCCTGATCGCCGAGGGCGCATCGGTCTACGACCCGGCCAACATCACGTTGATGCACCATCTGTACGCTGCGCTGCGTGCCAACCACCTGTACCACCGCGACCAGCACTACGTGGTGCAGAACGGCGAGATCGTGATCGTGGACGAGTTCACCGGCCGCCTGATGTCGGGCCGCCGCTGGAGCGAAGGCCTGCACCAGGCCGTGGAAGCCAAGGAAGGGGTGAACATCCAGGCCGAGAACCAGACGCTGGCCTCGATCACTTTCCAGAACTATTTCCGCCTGTACGGCAAGCTGGCCGGCATGACCGGCACGGCCGACACCGAAGCCTACGAGTTCCAGGAAATCTACGGCCTGGAAACCACGGTGATCCCGCCGAACCGCCCCAGCCGCCGCGACGACCAGCTCGACCGCGTTTACAAGACCACGCGCGAGAAGTACGAAGCCGCCATCAAGGACATCCGCGAATGCCACGAGCGTGGCCAGCCGGTGCTGGTAGGCACGACCTCGATCGAGAACTCCGAGATCATCGATCAGCTGCTCAACAAGGAAGGTCTGCCGCACCAGGTGCTCAACGCCAAGCAGCATGCCCGTGAGGCCGACATCGTGGCCCAGGCCGGGCGTGCCGGCATGATCACCATCGCCACCAACATGGCCGGCCGCGGTACCGACATCGTGCTGGGCGGCAACATCGAGAAGCTGATCGCTGCTGTCGAAGCCGACGAGGCGCTGGACGCGGCGGGACGCGAGGCACAGATTGCCCAGGTGCGCGCCGACTGGTCCGTGGACCACGAGAAGATCAAGGCCCTGGGCGGCCTGCGCATCATCGCCACCGAACGCCACGAGTCGCGCCGCATCGACAACCAGCTGCGTGGCCGTTCGGGCCGCCAGGGCGACCCCGGCTCCTCGCGCTTTTACCTGAGCCTTGACGATTCGTTGATGCGCATCTTTGCGGGCGACCGCGTCAAGGCCATCATGGACCGCCTGAAGATGCCCGATGGCGAGGCCATCGAGGCGGGCATCGTGACCCGCAGCATCGAATCGGCCCAGCGCAAGGTGGAGGCCCGCAACTTCGACATCCGCAAGCAATTGCTGGAGTACGACGACGTGGCCAACGACCAGCGCAAGGTGATCTACCAGCAGCGCAACGACATCCTCGATGCCTCCGAGCTGTCGGACGTGATTGCCGCCATGCGCGACGACTGCATGACCGACCTGGTGCGCCAGTACGTGCCCGCCGAGTCGGTGGAAGAGCAGTGGGACGTCCCCACCCTGCAGAAGGTGCTGGCCGACGAGTGGCAGGTCGACATCGACCTCAAGGCCATCGTCGAGGCATCGAGCGCCATCACCGATGACGAGATCCTGGAGAAGGTGGTGCAGGCGGCGCAGGCCGCGTTCGACGCCAAGGTGGAGCAGGTCGGCCGCGACAACTTCACGCAGTTCGAACGCGTGGTGCTGCTGCAGAACTTCGACTCCAACTGGCGCGACCACCTGAGCTCGCTGGACTACCTGCGCCAGGGCATCCACCTGCGCGGCTATGCCCAGAAGCAACCCAAGCAGGAATACAAGCGCGAGGCCTTCGAGCTGTTCCGCCAGCTCATCGATCAGGTCAAGAACGAAGTCACCAAGGTGCTGATGACCGTGCAGGTGCAGTCGCAGGCCCAGCTGGACCAGGCCGCACAGGACATGGAAAGTCGCGCCGAGAGCATCGCCAACGTGACCTACACGGCGCCCACCGAAACCGGCGAAGTGGAGACCACGCAGGAGCAGCGCCAGGCCGCCGGCGGCCAGGAGCTGCCCTTGCCCGAAGGCCTGCGCGTGTCGCGCAACGACCCATGCCCCTGCGGCAGCGGCAAGAAGTACAAGCAGTGCCACGGCAAGCTGGCCTGATTTTCTGATCTGCATGACACGGGCTTCGGCCCGTGTTTTCATTGGCGCGCCACGGTTTTCCGCATAATCGGACGCAGTTTTTCAAGAAAGAGCCTCCTCCCATGCCCGTTCATCTTCTTGCCCCCGTTGCCGCCGATCTGCATGCGATTGCCGGTGTCCGCATTGGTGTCGCCGAAGCCGGTGTCCGCAAGGCCAACCGCAAGGACCTCACCGTGTTCCTGCTCGACGAAGGCGCCAGCGTGGCGGGTGTGTTCACGCAGAACCGTTTTTGCGCGGCCCCGGTGCAGGTCGGCCGTGAGCACCTGGCTGGCGGGCAGGGCATCCGCGCGATGGTGATCAACACCGGCAATGCCAATGCCGGCACTGGTGCCGATGGACTGGCGCGTGCGCGTACCACCTGCGTGGCGCTGGCGCGCCAGCTGAACGTGGCGCCCGAGCAGGTGCTGCCGTTCTCCACCGGCGTGATCATGGAGCCACTGCCGGTGGACCGCATCGAGGCCGGCCTGCCGGCGGCCATTGCGGATGCGCAGCCCGGCCATTGGGCACGCGCTGCCGAAGGCATCATGACCACCGATACGCTGCCCAAGGCCTTTTCGGCCCAGGTGCAGATCGCGGGCACGACGGTGTCCATCACCGGCATCAGCAAGGGCGCCGGCATGATCCGCCCGAACATGGCGACCATGCTGGGCTTCA
Source organism: Acidovorax sp. CF316 (assembly GCF_000276605.1). Lineage (GTDB taxonomy): Bacteria > Pseudomonadota > Gammaproteobacteria > Burkholderiales > Burkholderiaceae_C > Acidovorax. The sequence continues at coordinate 9,983 of NZ_AKJX01000110.1, forward strand.
TGGCCACCGATGCTGTGGTGCATCCCTCGGTGATGCAGCAGCTGGCACGTGAACTGGCCGATGGCTCGTTCAACCGCGTGACCATCGACGGCGACACCTCGACCAACGATTCCTTCGTGGTCGTGGCCACGAACAAGGCTGCGCATGCGCCCATCACCGACCTGGCCAGTGCCGAGGGCAAGGTCCTGCAGGCTGCGATGCTGCAGGTGGCGCAGAAGCTGGCCCAGGCCATCGTGCGCGACGGTGAAGGCGCCACCAAGTTCATCACCGTGCGCGTCGAAGGCGGCAAGACCGGCGACGAGTGCCGCAAGGTGGCCTACGCCATTGCCCATTCGCCCCTGGTCAAGACGGCCTTCTTCGCCAGCGACCCGAACCTGGGCCGCATCCTGGCGGCCGTGGGCTATGCGGGCATCGACGACCTGGACCAGACTGGGATCGACCTCTACCTCGACGACGTGCACGTGGCTGTCAAGGGCGGGCGCAATCCGGCCTACCGCGAGGAGGATGGCCAGCGCGTGATGAAGCAAAGCGAGATCACCGTGCGTGTGCTGTTGGGCCGGGGCGATGCCGCCGACACCGTGTGGACCTGCGACTTCAGCCACGAATACGTGACCATCAACGCGGACTACCGCTCCTGAGATCGCGAGTCCGTCAGCCCATGAACCAAGCACTGGAACACCTGATCGCGCGCGCAGAGCAGTTGATCACCCGGATCGAGGCAGCCCTTCCGCAGCCTCTCTCGGCCCCCGACTGGACGGCGTCTATCGCCTGGCGCTACCGCAAGCGCAGCAGCGGCCATGGCACGCTGGAGCCCGTGCGCCACGTGGCGGCCATGGCCCTGACCGAGCTCAAGGAGATCGATGGCCAGAAGGACAAGATCGAGCGCAACACGCGCCAGTTCGTGCAGGGCAAGCCGGCCAACAACGTGCTGCTCACGGGTGCGCGCGGCACGGGCAAGTCCTCGCTGATCAAGGCCTGCCTGAACGCCTATGCGCCACAGGGCCTGCGCCTGATCGAAGTCGACAAGGCCGACCTGACCGACCTGCCCGACATCGTGGACGTGGTCTCGGCGCGCCCCGAGAAGTTCATCGTCTTCTGTGACGACCTGAGCTTCGAGGAAGGTGAGCCGGGCTACAAGGCACTCAAGTCCATCCTCGATGGGTCGGTGGCTGCCGCCACGCCGAACGTGCTGATCTACGCCACCAGCAACCGCCGCCACCTGCTGCCCGAGTACATGGCCGAGAACCTGACCTACACGCACAGCGAAGACGGTGAGGTGCACCCCGGCGAGGTGGTCGAGGAAAAGATCTCGCTGTCGGAGCGCTTCGGCCTGTGGGTGAGCTTTTACCCGTTCAGCCAGGACGAGTACCTGACCATCGTTGCGCAGTGGCTCTCGTCGCTGGGTGTGAGCGCCCAGGACATCGCGGCGGCACGCCCTCAGGCCTTGGTATGGGCGCTGGAGCGGGGCTCGCGCAGTGGTCGCGTGGCCTACCAGTTCGCACGCGACTACGCGGGGCGCCGGGGTGGTTGAGCCCGTGGCCGGCGAGGCAGCGGTGCGCAAGCACACCGAGGTGGCGGTGGGAATCCTGGTGCGCCCGGACGGCGCACTGCTGTTGTCCACCCGGCCGCCAGGCAAGCCCTACGCGGGCTACTGGGAATTTCCGGGCGGCAAGCTGGAATTGGGCGAGACGGTGGAGCAGGCCCTGCGGCGTGAGCTGGTCGAGGAGCTGGGCGTGACCATCGGGCCCGCCGCGGTCTGGAAGATCACCGAACACGACTATCCGCACGCGCTGGTGCGGCTGCATTGGTGCAAGGTCCATGCGTGGACAGGGGACTTCGAGATGCGCGAAGGCCAGGACATGGCATGGCAGCAGCTGCCGCTGGAGGTCAAGCCGATATTGCCCGGGGCTTACCCGGTGCTGCAGTGGCTCTCCGAGGAGCGCGGCCTGGCGTTCGTGGCACCGGAACTTCCCAAGGTCTGACCCGCGAAGGCCGAGGGCCGCGATCCGCAGCTCAGTCAGTGCTGCAGTTTGGGGTCGCCATACTGGGCGTCCAGCGGCGGCGCCTCGGCAGGCATGCGGAAGTCTTCGCTGGCCCAGGCGCCCAGGTCCACCTGCTTGCAGCGCTCGCTGCAGAAGGGGCGGTAGGCATTGGTCGGGCTGTAGATGCTGTCGCCACCACAGGTGGGACAGACGACGGTGCGGGCAGGGGTGCTGCTCGGGTTGGATGGTTGTCGGGCCATGCTGAGCGCCTCCTTCACGCGCACAGGGTCAGTTCGAAAGCGGCATCCTCCGCGCAGGAGTGCAGCCGGCCATCGGCTTCCTGGCGCATGAGCCGCACCGAGACGATCAGGCGGTTGCCGCTGATTTCCGGGATGAGCCCCAGTGATGGGTCCATGCGCAGGCGCAGCAGCTGGAAGGTGCGGCCCTGGGGCAGGTTCTGCTGGAACTGGCCACGCTCGGCGGCCACTTTCTGCGGAACGCCGGAGTCGCGCAGCAGCTTGAGCAACACGTAGATGGACTCGGCCAGGGGTGCGAGGGTGGAGGCCCATTCCTGCAGTGCGTTCTGGCGGTGGGCCACGTCGTGGTGCTGCCAGGCGTAGTAGGCGGGCAGGTCGAAGCCGCAGGTGCCGCCCGGAATGCCGACGCGGCTGCGGATGCTCATCAACCAGTCGTTCTCAGTCAGGGCGTGGCCGGACTTGCCATTCTGGGTGTTCAGTGCCGTGAAGCAATGGTCCAGCTGGGTGATGACCGCTTCCAGCGCGGCTTCCGAGATCGAGGGGTTGCCCCGGTAGCCTTCCAGTTGGTGCTTGTGCTTCTCGATGTCTTTGAGCACGTCCGACTTCAGGTCGGCGCGTGCGGCCACGTCCATGATCTCGAAGATCGTGACCAGCGCGAAATGGTGGTCCAGAGCGTGGGAGCGCGGGATCAGTTCGCCGAGTCGGCGAAACAGCTGCTCCAGACGCAGGTACGTTCTGAGGCGCTCATTGAAAGGGTATTCGTAAAGGATCACGCTGGCGGGTTCCCGGGGCTCTCAGGGTATTTTGCGGCGCCGCGGGTCTTTGCCCGTCAAAGCAGGGGACCACAGGCGTGCGCATGCATCATAGCCCGAACCGCCGACCCAGCTGCACGGCCTGGACCTGCAATTGCGTCAATGTGCAGAGTGGGCCGTTATGTACCACGGCATCGGCCGCGGCCCGGCGCACGGGCCGGCTGGCCTGGTTCGCCAGGATGGCCTGCACGGCCTCGCGCGCAAGGCCGCTGCGCTGCACGACCCGCTCAACCTGGGTTTCCGGTGGGCAGTCGATCACCACCACGGCATCGAGCTGCCGGGTCCAGCGTCCTGACTCCACGAGCAAGGGGATGTCATGCACGATCAAGCGCTTGCCTTCCTGCTGGGCCTGGTGCGCTTCGTAGGCGCTGCGCTGGGTCACCAGCGGGTGCACGATGGACTCCAGGCGTGCCCGCGCATCCTCATCGGAAAATGCCAGGGCCCGCATGCGGGCCCTGTCGAGTGCACCGGAGGCATCGACATACCCGACCCCGAAGTTCTGCCGGATCGCCTCGATGGCCGCGCCGCCCGGACCTGTCACGCTGCGCGCGATCTGGTCTGAGTCGATCAGCGCTGCTCCCAACGAGGCGAGCAATTGACCAAAGGTGCTCTTGCCGCTGCCGATCCCCCCGGTCAGACCGATGCGCATGGCTTACAGCCCCAACTGGTGCAGCATAGCCTGGAGAATGGCCTCGGGGGTGAACACCATCGAAGCCAGGCCGGCCCCGACCAGGAAGGGGCCGAAAGGGACGTAGCCCCCCTCGCGCAACTGGTTCCTGAATTTCATGGCCAGACCCACGATGGCACCGATCACGGATGCCATGAGAATGATCGGTACCAGGGCCTGCCAGCCAAACCAGGCACCGAGCGCCGCGAACAGCTTGAAATCACCGTAGCCCATGCCTTCCTTACCGGTGGCCCACTTGAAGCCCCAGTACACGAGCCAAAGGGACAGGTATCCAGCCGCGGCTCCCATCACCGAGGCGGCGATCGGGATGCTGGTCCAGCCCAGCGTCGAAGCAATCAATCCTGCCCACAGCAGCGGCAGGGTGATGTCGTCGGGCAGCAGGGTAGTGTCCCAGTCGATCATCGCAAGCGCTACCATCGCCGCGGCAAACCCGCACCAGACCAAAGTGGGCAGCGACAGTCCCCCCCAATGGCCCAGAAACGCAAACAGACCTGCGGTACCCAGCTCCACCAAAGGGTATCGCACGCTGATGTGCACCCCGCAAGACGAGCATTTGCCGCGCAGGAACAGATAACTCAGGACGGGTATGTTTTCATACCACTGCACCGTGTGCCCGCACGCCTGGCAGCGCGAGCGGGGAACCATGAGGTTGAATGGCTCTGCAGGGGGTGGTGAAGGTGATTCAACTACCACCGAGGCCACTGCATCGGTGGCCTGATGCACGGCTGCTGCCTGCTCGGCAGCGTAGGCCGCCACCTCCGCATTCCATTGGCGCTCCATCATCTTGGGCAGCCTGTAGATCACCACATTCAGAAAGCTGCCGATCAACAAGCCCAGGACGCCGACCAGGGCGGCGCTCCACCACGGATCCAGGAGCATCAAACGACCTGGCCGAGCTTGAAGATGGGCAGGTACATCGCAACCACAATGCCACCGATCAGGGTTCCGAGGAAAACAATGATGATGGGTTCCATCAGGCTGGAGAGGCCGGCCACCATCTCGTCTACTTCGGCTTCATAGAAGTCGGCGGCTTTGCCCAGCATGTGATCGATGGAGCCGGACTCTTCGCCGATGGCACACATTTGCAACACCATGGACGGGAAAATGTTGGCGTTACCCATGGCCGCTGTCAGGCTGGTGCCGGTGGACACCTCCTGCTGGATTTTCTCGGTAGCGACGGCGTAGACCGAGTTGCCGGAGGCGCCTCCTACCGAATCGAGCGCTTCCACCAGCGGAACGCCCGCCGCAAACATGGTTGCCAATGTCCGGGTCCAGCGGGCCACGCAGGATTTGTCGATCAATGCGCCAAAAATCGGCATCTTCAACAGAGCACGGTCCATGAATTTCTGCATCTTCTCGTTGCGCTTCCATGCTTCCATGAAGAAATAGAAGCCTCCGCCAATCACCCCGAAGATCAGCCACCACCATTTGACAAAAATCTCGCTGATGTTCATCACGATCAAGGTAGGCGCTGGCAGTTCAGCGCCGAACGATGAAAAAACTTCCTTGAAGGCTGGAACAACGAAAATCATGATCACAGTCACCACGATGAACGCCACGATCAGCACGGAAATCGGATACATCAAGGCGGATTTGATCTTGGATTTGATCGCCTCCGTTTTTTCCATGTAGGTGGCCAGTCGATCCAGCAAGGCTTCCAGAATACCGGCTGCCTCGCCGGCTTCCACGAGATTGCAGTACAGGGTATCGAAGTACAGAGGGTGCTTTCGAAACGCCGCATTCAGCGAGGTTCCCGTTTCCACATCGACACGGATATCGTTGAGCAGCTTGGTCACGCTGGCATTGGTGTTGCCGCGACCAACGATGTCGAACGACTGCAGCAAGGGTACGCCAGCCTTCATCATGGTGGCGAGTTGGCGGGTGAACAGGGCGATGTCCTTGGGCTTGATCTTCTTGCCCGACTTCATGCGCCGCTTCTTGATCTTGGTCGGGAACACGCCCTGGCGCCTCAATGTGGCCTGGACCTGGTTTTCACCTCCCGCACGGATTTCTCCGCGCACGATTTTCCCGGCCCGGTCCTTGCCTTCCCATTCGAAGACGAAATCCTTGACATCCTTCGATGCTGCTGCAGTCGCCATGGTATTCCCCGTCGCTATTCTGTAATGTTTATTCGTTGGTCACGGCCAGCACTTCTTCGAGAGAGGTGTGCCCCAGCTTGGCTTTGTAGAGGGCGGCATCGCGAAGAGACCGCACACCCTCCGACCTGGCCTGCTCGGCGATCTCCAGTGCACTGCCGTCGCGCAAGATGATCCGCTGTATTTCTTCGGTGATGGGCATGACCTGGTAGACCCCGACGCGACCCTTGTATCCATTGTTGCAGGCGGAGCATCCCACGGGGCGATAGGTTATCCAGGAACCATCGAGTTCCTCCTCGGCATAGCCGGCGTCCACCAGCGCCTCGTGCGGAATGTCTGCGGGCACCTTGCAAACGGGGCACAGTCGCCGGGCCAGGCGCTGCGCGGTGATCAGAATGACGCTGGAGGCGATGTTGAACGGGGCGATCCCCATGTTGCGCATCCGTGTCAACGTCGTTGGGGCATCGTTGGTGTGCAGTGTGGACAGCACCAAGTGACCCGTCTGGGCGGCCTTGATCGAGATATCGGCTGTTTCCAGGTCCCGGATTTCCCCCACCATGATGATGTCGGGATCCTGGCGCAAAAACGACTTGAGTGCCACGGCAAAGGTCAGTCCGGCCTTGTCGTTGACATTCACCTGGTTCACCCCAGGAAGGTTGATTTCCGAGGGGTCTTCCGCCGTGGCGATGTTCACGCCCGGTTTGTTCAGCAGGTTCAGACAGGTGTACAGCGACACCGTCTTGCCGGAGCCGGTAGGGCCGGTCACCAGAATCATGCCGTAGGGGCGGCTGATGGCATCGAGCAGGCGTGCCTTCTCTTCAGGTTCGTAGCCCAGTGCATCGATGCCCAGCTTTGCGCTGGACGGATCCAGAATACGGATAACGATCTTCTCGCCAAACAAGGTGGGCAAGGTACTCACCCGAAAATCGATGACCCGGTCGGGACCGATTTTCAGCTTCATCTTTCCGTCCTGCGGCACCCGCTTTTCGGAAATGTCCATGCGCGAAATCACCTTGATGCGCGAAGCCAGCTTGTCCTTGATCGCAATCGGCGGCGACGTGATTTCCCGCAGCTCTCCGTCAATGCGAAAGCGCACGCGGTATTGGTGCTCATAGGGCTCGAAGTGCAGATCGGATGCCCGCATATTGAACGCATCGAGCAGCATCTTGTGCAAAAATTTGACGACGGGGGCATCTTCGACGTCCGAGGCCGCACCGGCATCGGTGGCCTCGGCTTCCACTTCGATGGGAATATCATCGAATTCGAAATCCCCCCCGCTGGTCATGGCCTCCATCGACTCGGACGTCGATTTCGTGGTGCTTTCAACCAGACGGTTCAGCTTGTCATATTCCGCGATAATCCAGTCCACTCCCATTTGGGTCGTGAACTTGATTTTTTCGGCGGCTTCCTGGTCCGTGGGGTCGGCCGTGGCGACGATCAGGCGGTTGTTGCGTTTGCTCAGCACCACCACCCGGTAGGACTGGCAGATCTTCGCGTCCAGCAGGTCCTTGGGCAGCCGCAGTGGGTCAATGGCCTCCAGGTCCAGCAAGGGAGCGCCGAAGACAGCGGATACGGTGTGGGCCAGATCTCCCGCGGAGACGACCCCTGAGCCGGTTAACTCCGCAATAAAGCTGGTGCGGCTGGTTTGTGACTTTTTGTAAATATCCTCGGCCGCCTTTTGGGTCAGCTTTCCCGCAGACATCAACGCCCGGCCCAAGCCTGGAAGGGCTATTGCAGGTGTTTCTTTCTGAGCAGTATCTACAGCAGCCATGTAACCGGTAATGTGTTAGGAATTGAACAACAAGCCATCCTATCATCGCCTATTGGCAAAGACCTGTACAGCGTTGCATATTGGCGCCTGAACCACAGTTCAAAATGGATTTGCAAGGCTGCGGCCCTCCCGTGGGAGGGTGGTCGGGGTGAGAGGATTCGAACCTCCGGTCTCTACGTCCCGAACGTAGCGCTCTACCAGGCTAAGCTACACCCCGCAAGGCGCCCGTGGGGCGCCGGGACCTGTGGTCGCGCGAAGGCGGAGCCTACGCGCGGCGGTCCAGCAATTGAGAAGCCAAGTGTAGCAAGCCGGCGGTGTAATCGTTGCCTGGCAGCACTTGCAGGGCCGCGATGGCCCTGTGGGCTTCCGAGATCGCCGCGGCCCGGGTCACTTCCAGTGCGCCGGTTTCCCGGACGATGGTGATGATGGATGGAAGCTGTTCGGTGGAGCCTTGCTCGATGGCCTCCCGGATGATCGCGGCCTGGGTGTCGGTGCCGCGCTGCATGGCCGCAATCAGGGGCAGGGTGGACTTGCCTTCGCGCAGGTCGTCCCCCAGGTTCTTGCCCATTTCGCTGGCATCGCCGTCGTAGTCGAGTACATCGTCGATGATCTGGAAGGCGGTGCCCAGTGCCTGGCCGTAGGTGGCGCAGGCCTCTTCCAATGCGGGGGGGCTGTTCGCCAGAACGGCGCCCAGGCGCGCACTGGCCTCGAACAGCTTGGCGGTCTTGGAGCGGATCACCCGCAAATAGCCCTCCTCGTCCAGAGAGGCGTCGTGCATGTTCATGAGCTGCTGCACTTCGCCTTCGGCGATCACGTTGGTGGCCTCCGAGAGGATTTCCATGACCCGCATGCTGCCGGTCTCGACCATCATCTGAAAGGAGCGCGTGTGCAGGAAATCGCCCACCAGCACGCTGGCCGGGTTGCCGAAGGTCTCGTTGGCCGTCGCGCGACCACGCCGCAGGGTGGAAGCATCGACCACGTCGTCGTGCAGCAGGGTCGCGGTGTGGATCAGCTCCACCACGGCCGCCAGGCCGAAGCGGTGCGCGCCGCGGTAGCCCAGGGCGCCGCACACCAGCAGCAGCAGCGCGGGGCGCAGGCGCTTGCCGCCCGCCGCGATGATGTACTGCGATATCTGCGCGACCAGGGGTACGGAGGAGGTAAGGCGTGCGGCAATCACCCGGTCCACCTCGTGCATGTCGGCAGCGATGAGCGTGAGTGCGGGCGTGGCGGCTGTTTGGGAGTGGTCAGTCAAGATAGGAGCGCTCGAAGTGCAGCGGATTATAGGAACGGCCATGGCCTTCCCGCCGTGGCGGTGCACCACGTTCGCCGCGGATGTCGCTGGCTTGCCACGATCTTGAGGCTATGCTAAACTAGCGGGCTCTGCAGAAATTCGTCTGCGGAACTCATATCAAGAGGTCAACATGTACGCGGTCATAAAAACCGGCGGCAAGCAGTATCGCGTTGCTTCCGGCGAAAAAATTAAAGTAGAACAGATTGCTGCGGACGTAGGCCAGGAAATTGTGATCGACCAGGTTCTGGCTGTCGGAAACGGCGCTGAACTGAAGGTTGGCACGCCCCTGGTGTCCGGTGCAACGGTCAAAGCCACTGTCGTGGCGCACGGCAAGCACGACAAAGTGCACATCTTCAAGATGCGCCGTCGCAAGCACTATCAGAAACGTCAAGGTCACCGTCAGCAGTTCACCGAACTGCAAATCGGCGTGATCGCTGGTTAACAGGGAGCTGATGTCATGGCACAGAAAAAAGGCGGCGGCTCTACGCGAAACGGACGTGACTCCAAGCCAAAGATGCTGGGTGTCAAGGCGTTCGGTGGTGAACTGATCAGTGCTGGCTCCATCATCGTGCGCCAGCGCGGTACGCGTTTCCATCCCGGTACCAACGTGGGCGTGGGCAAGGACCACACCCTGTTCGCACTGGTGGACGGCCACGTGTCGTTCGGCACCAAGGGTGCACTGTCCAAGTCGACAGTCAATGTGACGGCCGCCTGAGGGTTTTTCACCCCGGCAGCTAACAAAGCCCCGCCTTGTCGGGGCTTTGTTGTTTGGACAGCCTGGTAGTTCATGCCAGCGCGTCCTGTCGGCGTCCTGCACGCCCCTCGAAAAGAGCAAAGCCCTGCTGCTCCTTCACCGGTGATTTTCTTGCGCAGCGCTCTTTTGTAAACTGGATACCCATGAAGTTCGTCGATGAAGCCTATATTGACATTGCCGCCGGTGATGGTGGCAATGGCTGCGTGTCGTTCCGGCACGAAAAATACAAGGAGTTCGGCGGTCCCAATGGGGGCGACGGCGGCCGGGGCGGGCATGTGTTCGCCGTGGCGGACCCCAACCTGAACACCCTGGTCGATTTCCGCTACTCGCGCCGGCACGAGGCCAAGCGCGGCGAGCACGGCATGGGCTCGGACATGTTCGGTGCAGCTGGCTCGGACATCACGCTCAAGGTGCCTGTGGGCACCATCTTCACCGACGCCGAAACCGGCGAGGTGCTGTACGAGCTGCTCAATCCGGGCGAGGTGGTCACCATTGCCAAAGGCGGCGACGGCGGCTTCGGCAACATGCGCTTCAAGAGCGCCATCAACCGTGCGCCGCGCCAGAAGACGCCCGGCTGGCCCGGCGAGAAGAAGAACCTCAAGCTGGAGCTCAAGGTGCTGGCCGACGTCGGCCTGCTGGGCATGCCCAATGCCGGCAAATCCACCTTCATCACTGCTGTGTCCAATGCGCGGCCGAAGATTGCGGACTACCCCTTCACGACCCTGCACCCCAATCTGGGTGTGGTGCGCGTGGCACCCGAGCAGAGCTTCGTGATCGCCGACATCCCGGGCCTGATCGAGGGCGCCTCCGAGGGGGCGGGCCTGGGCCACCAGTTCCTTCGCCACCTGCAGCGCACCCGCCTGCTGCTGCACATCGTGGACCTGGCGCCGTTCGACGACGCGGTCGACCCGGTGGCGCAGGCCAAGGCCATCGTGGGCGAGCTCAAGAAGTACGACCAGCAACTGCACGACAAACCGCGCTGGCTGGTGCTCAACAAGCTGGACATGGTGCCTGCTGAAGAGCGTGAGCAGCGCGTGAAGGACTTCGTCAAGCGCTTCAAGTGGAAGGGCCCGGTGTTCCAGATCTCCGCGCTGACCCGCGAAGGCTGCGAGCCGCTGATCCATGCCATTTACCGGCATGTGCAGACGCAACAGCGCGTTGAAAACACGCCCGAGGAAATCGATCCGCGCTTTGCGGGTGATGCGCCGGACTGAAAGCCGGGCAGCAGGGCCATGGGCCACCAGACAACAATGCAGTGATGGCAGCCGTCCTGGCCGCCCAGCGACAGAGGCAAAAGAAGCAAAAATGGTTTCCAGTGTGCTGCGGGATGCCCGCCGAATCGTCGTCAAGGTAGGCTCCAGCCTGGTCACCAACGAGGGGAGGGGCCTCGACGAGGCGGCCATCGGCGAGTGGAGCCGGCAACTCGCTGCGCTGGTGCGCGGCGAGGGCGGTGGGGCGCCCCGCGAGGTGATCATGGTCTCCAGCGGCGCCATTGCCGAGGGCATGAAGCGCCTGGGCTGGACCACCCGCCCCCATGAGGTGCACGAGCTGCAGGCCGCCGCGGCCGTCGGCCAGATGGGGCTGGCCCAGATGTACGAGACCAAGCTGCGTGAGCAGGGCATGGGCAGCGCCCAGGTGCTGCTCACCCATGCCGATCTGGCCGACCGCGAGCGCTACCTCAACGCCCGCTCCACCTTGCTCACCCTGCTGCGCCTGGGCGTGGTGCCTGTGATCAACGAGAACGACACGGTGGTCAACGACGAAATCAAGTTCGGCGACAACGACACCCTGGGCGCGCTCGTGGCCAACCTGGTGGAGGCCGACGCCCTGGTCATCCTCACCGACCAGAAGGGCCTGTACACGGCTGATCCGCGCCGTGACCCCGCCGCGCAGTTCGTGCACGAGGCCAAGGCGGGAGACCCCGCGCTCGAAGCCATGGCCGGCGGTGCCGGCTCCAGCATCGGCAGGGGCGGCATGATCACCAAGATCCTGGCAGCAAAGCGAGCAGCCGGTTCGGGCGCCTCCACCGTCATCGCCTGGGGGCGTGAGCAGGACGTGCTGTTGCGCCTGGTCAAGGGCGAGGCCCTGGGCACCCTGCTGGTGGCGCAGACGCAGAAGAAACAAGCCCGCAAGCAATGGATGGCCGACCACCTGCAACTGCGTGGTGCGGTGCTGGTCGATGCCGGAGCGGCGGCCAAGGTGCGCGACGAAGGCAAGAGCCTGCTGCCCATCGGCATGACGGCTGTCGAGGGTGATTTCTCGCGCGGTGACGTGATCGCCGTGCGCGACCTGGCCGGGGTGGAGATTGCCCGGGGCCTGGCCAACTACGCCAGCGCCGAGGCACGCCTGCTGTGCCGCAAGTCCTCATCAGAGTTCGAGCGCCTGCTCGGCTATGTGGCCGAGGCCGAGATGGTGCACCGCGACAACATGGTGCTGACCATCGCGTGACGGTGGACCATGCCGGGGCGCGCTACCCGGCTGCGGGCATGGCAATCGCCCGGCGCGTGCGCCGGGGCCAAGCTACTTGAGAGGGGGCGGGGCGCTGCTGGCTACTACCGGCTCCGGGGAGGAAACGGGCAAGCCCTCCAGCCCCATGGGCCGGCTGCTCTGCGGATCGGGGTCGAAACTGGCGCCCGGCGGAAGCTCCATGCCCGGATTCACCAGCAGCGACCCCGTGCGGAACATGGCGCTGCCCGCATGCTCGCCATCGCGCGCACGCATGCCGCTGCGCAGGTAGCGGTTGCGCTGCTCGTTGCGGGGCAGGAAACGCGCCAGCTCCGTCAGCGCCATTTCGTAGACGCCGCGCTTGAACTCCACCACCACGTCCAGCGGCACCCAGTAGTCGTTCCAACGCCAGGCGTCGAACTCCGGATGGTTGGTGGCACGCAGGTTCAGATCCCAGTCGTGTCCGACCAGTTGCAGCAGATACCATATCTGCTTCTGGCCCTTGTAGTGTCCGCGCGCATCGCGGCGGATGTACCGGTCAGGCACCTCATAGCGCAACCAGTCCCGTGTCCGGGCCACCAAGCGCACATGGTTGGGGTGCAGGCCCACTTCTTCGTGCAGCTCCCTGAACATGGCCTGTTCCGGGGTTTCCCCCCGGTCGATGCCACCCTGTGGGAACTGCCAGCTGTGGGTGCGGATGCGTTTGCCCCAGAACACCTGGTTCTTCTGGTTGAGCAGGATGATGCCGACGTTCGGCCGAAAGCCGTCCCGGTCAAGCATAATCAAACCCCAAATTTTTAAACTGTGTCCATTATGCACGGCGCTTTGAGCGCAGCAAGTGGGCTGCACCCAGACGCCCTCTGCCGAAGCCGATGAAAGCCTCCCAATTCTTTATTTCCACCCTCAAGGAAGCGCCTGCCGACGCCGAGGTGGTCAGCCACCAGTTGATGACGCGGGCCGGCCTGATCAAGAAGCTGGGCGCCGGCATCTACAACTACATGCCCATGGGCCTGCGCGTGGTGCGCAAGGTCGAGGCCATCGTGCGCGAGGAAATGAACCGTGCCGGCGCCGTGGAACTGGCCATGCCCGTGGTGCAGCCGGCCGAGCTCTGGCAGGAGACGGGCCGCTTCGAAAAAATGGGCCCCGAGCTGCTGCGCATCCAGGACCGCCATGGCCGCGACTTCGTGATCCAGCCCACCAGCGAAGAAGTGATCACTGACATCGCTCGCCAGGAATTGCGCAGCTACAAACAGTTGCCAAAGAATTTCTACCAGATCCAGACCAAGTTCCGTGACGAGCGCCGTCCCCGCTTCGGCCTGATGCGCGGACGCGAGTTCACCATGAAGGACGCCTACAGCTTCGACCGCGATCAGGCTGCTGCCAAGGCGAGCTACCAGGTCATGGCCCAGGCCTACCGCCGCATTTTCGACCGCTTCGGCCTGACCTACCGCGCCGTGGCCGCCGACAGCGGTGCCATCGGCGGCGACCTGAGCGAAGAATTCCAGGTGATTGCCGCCACCGGCGAAGACGCCATCGTCTACTGCCCCGGCAGCGACTACGCCGCCAACATGGAAAAGGCCGAGGCCCTGGCGCCCGCCGGCCCGCGCGCCGCTGCCAGCCAGCCCCTGGCCAAGACCGCCACACCCGGCAAGAGCACCTGCGCCGACGTGGCCCAACTGCTCAACGTACCGCTGAACACCACCGTCAAGTCGCTGGTGCTGGCCACCGACGAGACCAACGAAGCGGGCGAAATCGTCAAGACCCAAATCTGGCTGCTGCTGCTGCGCGGCGACCACGACATGAACGAGATCAAGGCCGGCAAGGTGCCCGGCCTGGCGGGCTTCCGCTTCGCCACCATTGGCGAGATCGAGGAGCACTTCGGCTGCAAGCCCGGCTACCTGGGCCCCCTGGGTCTGAAAAAGCCCGTGAAGACCGTGGTCGACCGTGACGTGGCGCTCATGGCCGACTGGATCTGCGGCGCCAACGAGGCCGATTTCCACATGACCGGCGTCAACTGGGGCCGTGACCTGCCCGAGCCCGACGCCGTGGCCGACCTGCGCAACGTCGTGGCGGGCGATGCCTCGCCCGACGGCAAGGGGGAACTGGCGATCGAGCGCGGTATCGAAGTGGGCCATGTGTTCTACCTCGGAACCAAGTACAGCCGCGCCATGAACGCCACCTTCCTCGACGAGAACGGCAAGCCCCAGCCGTTGGAGATGGGCTGCTACGGCATCGGCATCACCCGCCTGCCTGCGGCTGCCATCGAGCAGAACCATGATGAACGCGGCATCATCTGGCCCGACGCCATCGCCCCCTTCACCGTGGTCATCTGCCCCATCGGCATGGACCGCAGCGAAGAGGTCAAGGTGGCGGCCGAGAAGCTGTACGCCGAATTCCTGGCCGCCGGCGTGGACGTGCTGCTGGACGACCGGGGCGAGCGCCCCGGTGCCATGTTCGCCGACTGGGAGCTGATCGGCGTGCCCCACCGCGTGGTGATCGGCGACCGGGGCCTCAAGGAAGGCCAGGTCGAGTACCAGCACCGCCGCGACAGCGCTGCCAGCAAGGTGGCGATCACCGACATCTGGGCCCATGTGAAGGGCCGCATGGCGGTATGAGCGGGGTGCACGGTTTTGGCGGTGGGAGCGGCCTGTCCCGCCGCGCATGCCTTGCCGCGTCGCTCGTGGGGCCGGCTGCATGGCTGGCTGCGCCTACGCTGGCGCATGCGGGCGGCCAGCTCGAAGAACCGTTGATGGACTCGGTGCGTACTGCGCTGAGTTCCGCCATCGCCAACCAGGCGCCGCCAGAACCCGAATTCTTCACCACCGATACGCGCCTGCACTACACCCGCTGGCTGGCTGCGATGAGCGACCGTCTGCGCCGGCGCAAGCCCGAGTGGGAGGTGCGCCGCGACTTCCTGCAGACCGTCTGGTACGAGTCCAAGCGCGCGGGGCTCGACGTGTCCCTGGTGCTTGGCCTGATCCAGGTGGAAAGCGGTTTTCGCAAGTTCGCCGTTTCCAGCGTGGGGGCGCGTGGCTACATGCAGGTCATGCCGTTCTGGACGCGCGTGATCGGCGACGGCGATGCCGGCAAGCTGTTCCACATGCAGACCAATCTGCGCTTTGGTTGTGTGATCCTGCGCCACTACCTCGAGCGCGAGCGCGGCGACCTGTTCATGGCACTGGGCCGCTACAACGGCAGCCGGGGCCGCCCACCCTATCCAAACGCCGTCTTCGGCGCCCAGCGCAGCTGGGAATACGTCGACCGACCAGCGGCGGGTTGATACCCCACCTTTCGTCGATTTCCTCCCGTCGCTAGACGATGGTTCCAGGGGTGTTTGCGTTGTCCTGGCCTCCCGCCTGCGACAGGCGCGAGACCATCACCTGGTCGATGCGGTAGCTGTCCACGTCGAGCACCTCGAACTTGTAGCCGCCCCAGCTCACGCTGTCCGTGCGCCGCGGCACGCGGCGCAGCATCACCATCAGGAAGCCGGCCAGCGTCTCGTACTCCTCGGCATGGGGCAACTCGTCGAGCGACAGGGCACGCAGCACATCGCCGATGGGCGTCACGCCATCGATGAGCCACGAATTCTCGTCGCGCCGCACGATCTGCTCCTCGTCCAGCGGCGATACCAGGTCGCCCATCACCGTGCTCATCACATCGTTGAGGGTCACCACGCCCACCACTAGGCTGTACTCGTTGACGATGACCGCGAAGTCCTCGTGCACCTGGCGGAACTGTTCGAGCACCTCGGACAGCGTGAGCCGGTCGGGCACGATCAGCACCTTGCGCACCAGGCTGTCGTCGGCCAGCGAGATCGGCTGGTTGTTGAGCACGCGCTGGAACAGGTCCTTGGCGTCCACATAGCCCACCACGTGGTCGATGTCGCCCTCGCACACCGGGTAGGTCGAGAACGGCTCGGCCGCGATGCGCAGGCGTATCACCGAGTCGGGCTCGTCGCGCAGGAAGAAGGACACCCGGTCGCGCTGCGACATGGCGCTCGACACGGTGCGCGTGTCGAGCTCGAACACATTCGTGATCACCTGCTGCTCGCGCGCTGCCAGCACGCCCGCACGGGTGCCGGCCTCCATCATGGCCAGGATGTCGTCCGAGGTGATGCGGTCGTCGCGCAGCGACGACAGCCCGAGCACGCGGAACAGCGCGTCCGCCCCGCGGCTGTAGAACCAGACCACCGGGCGCAGCAGGGTCATGCACCAGGCCATGGGCTTGGCCAGGCGCACCACCAGCCGCTCGGGCTCGGCCATGCCCAGGCGCTTGGGGAACAGGTCGGCGAACAGGATGAACAGCGAGGTGATGACCAGGAACGAGGCCAGGAAGCCCGCCGTCTGCGCATGGCCCTCGCTCAGCCACCAGCCGAACAGCGCGCTGAAGTGTGGGCTCAGCGCCCCTTCGCCGACGATACCGCCGAGGATGGCCACGGCGTTTTGCCCCACCTGCACCACCGTGAAATAGTCGCCCGGCTGCTCCTGCATGCGCAGCACACGGTCGGCCCGCGCATCGCCCTCGTCGGCCATCTGGCGCAAGCGCAGGCGGCGCGCGGCTGCCAGCGAAATCTCGGCCATGGAGAAGAAGGCGCTGGCTGCGATCAGCAGCCCGATCACGAAAAAACTTTGGGTAAGGCTCATGGAAGGCGACAGAGCGTGGCGCTGCGGCACACCGGGCTACAGAGTGTATCTGCCCGCCCGGTGCACCACAGCAGCCGTTGCCGGCGTCGGCCTACTGCACGAAGCCGATGCGCCCGCGCCCGGCGGCGGCCCGCGGCAGGTCGGCCACCTCCACCGTGGAGCGCCGCTCCAGCCGTGCGTTGCCGAAGCCGGTCATCAGCGCCCGGCGCATCTCGCGCGGCGGCATCGTGGCCAGCAGGTCCAGCACGTCACCCTGGGGCTCGGGGTCGATCAGGCGGCCCCAGTCGTGCCCGGCGCGGATGCCCTGGTACAAGTTGCGCGCGATGGTGCGTGCCTGCGCCAGCGTGGGCGCCTCCACCTCGAACACGTTCATGCGGTTCAGGATGGGGTCGGGAATGCCCCGCGTGTCGTTGGCCGTGGTGATCCAGATGACCTGGCTCGCGTCGATGGCCACCTCGGCGAACTCGTCGGTGAAGCTTTGCGCCGTATCGTGCTCGAGCAGGCTGTACAGCGCGCCCAGCGGGTCGTACTGTGCGTCGGCGGCGGCCTTGTCGATCTCGTCGACCACGATCACCGGATTGGCGTACTCTCCTTCCACCAGGGCCTCGAAGACCTTGCCCGGGCGCGCTCCCCTCCACTGGGCGGACGAGCCCGACAGCAGCCAGCCCGCGGTCATGGAGCTCATGGGCAAGAGGTTCATGCCCGTGCCCAGCAGCTCGGCCAGGTGGCGCGCAAAGTGCGTCTTGCCGATGCCCGGCGGGCCCAGCAGCAGCATGGGCGTGACCTCCAGGCCATCGCGGCTGTCCTGGGCCAGCGCCACGTGCCGCTTCACGTCGTCCAGCACGTCCGTGAAATTGGGCAATTGATCGTAGAGGCTGGCCATGTCGGGCACGCCCGAGGGCTTGACCTGGAAGCGCTCCGGCCCGCGCTCCAGCATGCGTTCGTACACGGTGCGCAGGGTTTCGTATTCGCGCTGGTTGCCCGACTCCTGCAGCCGCGCGAGCTTGCGCTCGACGTCACCGGGGTGGAACACATTGCGCATCTGGGCCACCGGCAGGCGCAGGGCGGGTGGTTGGGGAACAAGGCTATGGCCGGTCATCGCATGCTCCTTGTGAGTTGCAAAAGCGTCACATCACACAAGCATTCAAGCACACAACATGCCTGGCGTATTGGGGGATAAGCCCTGACAACCGGTTTTGCCACGTTGTTACCTTCGTGTGTTGCCGCCATGCAAAAGGCCGCCCGAAGGCGGCCTCACCGACGGTGGCGGTAGCAGGCGGAATTACTCGCCGGTGCCCAGCACCTGCTTGAGCTCGCCCGACTCGTACATCTCCATCATGATGTCCGAACCGCCGATGAACTCGCCCTTTACGTACAGCTGGGGGATGGTGGGCCACTGGCTGTATTCCTTGATGCCCTGGCGGATCTCGTCGTCCTCGAGCACGTTCACCGTGACCACGGTCTTGGGGTCCACGCCGCTGGCCTTGAGGATCTGGATCGCTCGGCCCGAAAAACCGCACATGGGGAAGCTGGCGTTGCCCTTCATGAACAGCAGGATGTCGCTGGATTTCACGAGGGCGTCGATGCGTTGTTGGGTGTCGCTCATGGGAATACTCCTTGAAAGGGCTGGCAGGCCTCGCAGGCCTGCAATAACGCGATTATTTCACTGTCGGCCACTGTCCGCCCGAGCAGCGTGCGATGCCGGCCAGATCCATGCGGCTTTGCACCTCTGCGAAGCCCTGCTCGCGCAGCAGCGCGCACACGGCATCCGCCTGGTCGTGGCCGTGCTCCAGCAGCAGCCAACCCCCTGGCAGAAGGTGATCGGGGGATTGCACCACGATGGTGCGTATGTCGTCCAGCCCATCGGTGCCGCTGGCCAGGGCCGAGAGGGGCTCGTGGGTCAGCGCGGCCAGGTGCGGGTCGGCCGCGGCAATGTAGGGCGGGTTGGAGACGATGGCGTCGAACAGGCCCTCCACCCCCTGCAGCCAGTCGGCGTGCGCGAACTGCACCGGCAGCGCCAGCCGCTGGGCGTTGGCCTGGGCCACGGCCAGCGCGTCGGTGCTGGCATCCACGGCCAGCACGCGGGCCGCCGGGCGCTGGTGCTGCAGTGCCAGGGCAATGGCGCCGCTGCCCGTGCCCAGGTCTGCGATGCGCGGGGCGGGCAGGGGGGCGATCAGTTCCAGGGTCCAGTCCACCAGGGTCTCGGTATCGGGGCGCGGGTCCAGCACGCGGGCGTCGACCGAGAGGGCCAGGCCGTAGAACTCCTTCCTGCCCGTGAGGTAGGCCACGGGCTCGCCGGTAGCTCGGCGCAGGCACAGGGCCTGGTAGCGCCGAGAGGCATCGGATGCCAGCGCGTCCGTGTCGTGCGCCAGCAGCCAGGCGCGGTCGGTGGCGGCGCGGCCCAGCACGTGCAGCAGCAGCAGTTGCGCGTCGATGCGCGCCAGGCCCAGGGTGCGTGCCAGGCCCAGGGCGTCGGCCACGGTGGCGGGCGGGTTGGGGGTGGTGTCGTCCATGGCGGGTCTGGGTGGGGGCTGGCTCAGCCGGCCGCTCCCATTTCCAGCTCTTCGAGCTGCTCGGCCTCGCGCGCATGGGCCATGGCCTGCAGCACGTCGGCCAGGTCGCCTTCCATCACCAGCAGCAGCTTGTACAGCGTGAGGTTGATGCGGTGGTCCGTGAGCCGGCCCTGCGGGAAGTTGTAGGTGCGGATGCGGTCGCTGCGGTCGCCGCTGCCGATCAGGCCCTTGCGCAGCGCGGCCTCCTTGGCGGCGCGCTCGCTGCGCTCCTTCTCCTGGATGCGCGCCTGCAGCACCTGCAGGGCCTTGGCTTTGTTGCTGTGCTGGCTGCGGCCGTCCTGGCACTCGGCCACGATGCCGGTGGGCAAGTGCACCACGCGCACCGCCGAGTCGGTCTTGTTGATGTGCTGGCCCCCGGCGCCGCTGGCACGGAAGGTGTCGATGCGCAGGTCTGCCGGGTTGAGCTTGATGGCCTCGGTCTCGTCGGGCTCGGGCATCACGGCCACCGTGCAGGCGCTGGTGTGGATGCGGCCCTGCGTCTCGGTGGCCGGCACGCGCTGGACGCGGTGCCCGCCCGATTCGAACTTGAGCGTGCCATACACGTTGTCACCCTCGATGCGCAGCACGATTTCCTTGTAGCCCCCGAGCTCGGCCGCGTTCTCGCTCACCACCTCGACCTTCCAGCCCACGTTGGCGGCGTAGCGTGAATACATGCGCGTGAGGTCGCCCGCGAACAGGGCCGACTCGTCGCCGCCCGTGCCCGCGCGAATTTCCATGAAGGCATTGCGCGTGTCGTCCGGGTCCTTGGGCAGCAGCAGGCGCTGCAGCTCATCCTCCAGCTGCAGCAGTTCGGCCTCGGCGCTGGCGATTTCTTCCTGCGCCATCTCGGCCATGTCGGGGTCGGCCAGCATCTCGCGCGCGCCGGCCAGGTCGGCCTCGCGCTGTACATAACGCGCATAGCGGCCCGCCACCTGGGTCACCTCGGCGTGCTCGCGCGAGAGCAGGCGGTACTGGGCCATGTCGCCCATGATGTCCTCGCGCGAGAGCAGGAAATCGAGCTCGCCCAAGCGCTGGGCATAGCGCTCCAGCTGGTTTCTGAGAAAAGTCTTCATGCGGTGAAAATCGGGGGAGGGGCTACGCGTTCGTAGCGGGCGCTGTCCTGTGGCGGGCAGCGGGCCTGGTGGGGCGGCGGGCGCCGCTACAGGCCGCTGTTCTTGCTTTGTGAACGCAGGAACAGGCGCGAGACGGTCTGGGCCGTCTGGGCGCGCATCTCGGCATCGCCCGCATGCAGCTCGGCCATGGTGCCGTGCAGCATCTTCTGCGTGATGCCGCGCGACAGGGCCTCCAGGACGGCATCCACATCTTCGCCACGGGCCAGCAGCTTCTTGGCGCGCGCGATCTCGGCGGTGCGCCAGCTGTCGGTCTGGGCATTGAGCTGCTGGATCAAGGGCACCACGCCACCTTCGGGGTGGCGCTGGTCCATCCAGTGCATGAAGCTCTGCACGCCGGCGTCGATGATGGCCTCGGCCTGCGCCACGGCGGCCTGGCGGTTGGCCTGGGCGGTCTGCACCACGCTGGCCAGGTCGTCCACGGTGTACAGGTAGACGTCGCCCAAGGCCTTGACCTCGGGCTCGATGTCGCGCGGCACGGCCAGGTCGACCATGAACATGGGGCGGTGGCGGCGCTTCTTGAGCGCGCGCTCCACGGCACCCAGGCCGATGATGGGCAGGCTGCTGGCGGTGCAACTGATCACGGCGTCGAACTCGTGCAGCCGCTCAGGCAGGTCGGCCAGGCGCATGACCTCGCCGCCAAAACGCGTGGCAAGTTTTTCGCCACGTTCCAGCGTGCGGTTGGCAATCGCGATCTGCTTAGGGTTCCTGGCCGCGAAGTGTGTGGCGCACAGCTCGATCATCTCGCCCGCGCCCACGAAGAGCACGCGGATCTTCCCCAGGTCTTCGAACAGCTGGCCCGCCAGGCGCACGGCGGCGGCCGCCATGCTGATGCTGTGCGCACCGATCTCGGTGGAGGTGCGCACCTCCTTGGCCACGGCAAAGCTGCGCTGGAACAGCTGGTTCAAGGTGGTGCCCAGGGCGCCGGCGGTTTCGGCGGCGCGCACGGCGTCCTTCATCTGGCCCAGGATCTGGGCTTCGCCCAGCACCATCGAGTCGAGCCCGCTGGCCACGCGGAAGGCATGGCGCGCCACCAGGCTGTCTTCGAGCGAATAGGAATGCGAGCGCAGCAGCGCCGGGCTCACGCCGCCGCTTTGCGCCAGCCAGCCCAGGGTGTGGTCGATGGCCGCCTGCTCGCCCGCGCAGTAGATCTCGGTGCGGTTGCAGGTGGAAATGATGGCGGTTTCCACCCCGGGGTGGCGGCTTACCTGGCCCAGCGACTGGCGCAGGCCGTGCAGCGTGGGGGCAATCTGGTCGAGCGCGAACGCGAACCGGCCGCGCAGATCGAGCGGCGCGGTGGTGTGGTTGATGCCGAGGGCCCAGACTGCCATAGACGCCGATTATAAAATTGTTGGAACATCCCGGTGCACCTGCCTGGGAAAGCCTTGATTTGGGTCAATTGCCATGGGTCCTTTGGACACGCTGAACCACCTGTTGAATTTCCTCGCGCCCGCCGCCGCCATGGCCGTGCTGATGGCGCTGGGAGCCCGCCTGTTGGGCTGGAAATCCACCGCATTCCGCGCCACATGGGCGCAGGTCGCTATCCAATTCGCAGTGGGCAGCGCGGTGCTGTTGGGCGGGCTGGTGCTGCAGGGCCGCGACGGCAAGATGGCCACCTATGCCGCGCTGGTGCTGGCCTGCGCCACCTGCCAGTGGGCCATGGGCAAGAGCTGGAAGGGCTGAACGCCCCTTCGCGCAGACCGGTCAGGCCGGCGCTGCTGGCGTGACCGGTGCCAGCGGCGTATCTCCACCCTGGGCCCGCGTGCCGTGCGTGACGGCCGTCGTGGCCGGCGGTGACAGTGCCAGGCCTGCGTCGCGCAGGCTGTCCAGGATGGAGAACAGCAGGTCGCTGCGCACCCCGCCCGCATTGCGCGGGTTGCTCACGTAGCCGATGG
The DNA here is from genome assembly GCF_000276605.1 of Acidovorax sp. CF316. Taxonomy (GTDB): domain Bacteria; phylum Pseudomonadota; class Gammaproteobacteria; order Burkholderiales; family Burkholderiaceae_C; genus Acidovorax. The sequence continues at coordinate 32,299 of NZ_AKJX01000110.1, forward strand.
CCAGGAAAGTCAGCGTACCGTTCAGGATGCCTTCGAGTTGCACGACGGGCTCGGGGTCGGCCATGATGCCCTCGTGGGCCGCGAAGGCCGCCAGGATCACCTCGCGCATGCGCTGGGCGTCGGTATCGAGCGGCGCCGGCAGGCGCAGCAGCACGCGGCCGGGGGCACCGGTCAGCGTCATGTTGCGCACGGTCTTGGTGATGAACTCGGAGTTGGGCACGATCACGGTGGAGCGGTCCCCGAGCTGGATCTCGGTGGCGCGCACGTTCACCCGGCGCACGTCGCCCTCGGTCTCGCCCAGCACCACCCAGTCGCCCACGCGCACCGGCCGCTCGGCCAGCAGGATCAGGCCCGAGATGAAGTTCTGCACGATGGCCTGCAGTCCGAAGCCGATGCCCACCGACAGTGCGCTGGCCACCCAGGCGATGCGCTCCACGCTGATGCCCAGGCCCGCCAGCGCGATGGCGATCACCGCCACGCCGCCCACATAGCCCAGCAGGGTGACGATGGAGCTGCGCATGCCCGGTTCCAGCGAGGTGTTCGGAAAGAACTGGTCGCTGAGCCAGCGCTTCAGGATGCGGATCATCACGAAGCCGGCGCAGGCGATCGCCAGCGCCGTCAGCAGCGCCTGGGGCGCCAGCGTCACGCTGCCCACCTGCAGGGTCTGGTTCACGCTGCCGCCGCGGCGGAACACTTCGTCGGGCGCCGTGCCCAGCGGTGCCAGCAGGGCGATCGCCATGTAGAACAGCAGCACCACGCGCAGCGCGCCCGAGGCCACCACGGCGCTCTGGTCCAGGAGCTTGCCATCCACGCCCAGGCCCTTGTGCAGGCGCTGGCCGAAGCCGCCGCGCGAGGACAGCACGGCCTGCGCCACGTCCTCCACCAGTTCGAACAACAGGTAGGTGGTGGCAAAGACCACGCCGGTCCAGACCATCTGGCCCGCCAGCATGTGCGCCAGGGCCACGAAGCCCAGCACCAGCAGCACCAGGATCGCGAAGGCCGTGGCCGCTGCGCCCGCCACCAGCAAGCCCATCCAGATGGGGCGCGGGGCCGGTGCCTCCGGCGCCGGCTCGCTGGCGCTGCCTTGCTGCGCATCCTGGCCCGCGCTGGCGGGCTGTGCGGCAGCGGGCGCGGGCGCGCGCAGGTGGCGCAGCGCACACAGGATGACCAGGGCCATCAGCAGGGCCGACACCGCATGCGCCGACACCTCGGCCGAGAGGCTGGCGCCCACCACGCGGTTGACCTCGATGACCAGCCCACCGAGCACGGTTGCCAGCGCCAGCCACCAGGGGTAGGGGGCGAGGCGCGTGGCCAGCTCATCCGAGAGGGCTGTGAGGCGCCAGGAGCTGCGCTTGCGGGAGATGAGGGCATGGCCGAGCGCGATCATGAACGCGGCGAACACCACCAGCTGCAGGGTGGCGCGCTCGAAGGCCTGCAGCCGCGGGCTCGGCACCGCTTCCACCGTGAGCCCGCCCCAGGCCAGCTGGACGGCCAGGGCCAGCAGCATGGTGTGCACCAGCACCGATGCGAACGCCAGCAGCGAGCGGCGCAGCCGCCCGGGCGGCAGCCGCGCCGGCGCCAGGCGCAGCAGCAGTCGCTCTGCCAGCCAGGGCCCGGCGATGGCAGCGAACAAGGCCATGGCCAGGCTGACCACGAAGCCCGTGCGGTGTGCGGGCTCCCAGGCCCTGGCTACCGACTGCTGCAGCTCGGCGGCCAGCGACTGCAGGCGTGCTAGGTCGCCGGGGAAGGCGCTGCGCACATTGCGCCAGAAGGTGCCGGTCAGGGGCGAGTCGATGCGCGTCGTGAGCGCGGTCTGGAACTGCTCGCGGCGCTGGCGGATGATGTCCGCGCTGCGCTGCTCGGCGTCCACCGCGATCAGGCGCGCGAGCTTGAGCTCGGCGTCGATGCTGCTGCGCTCCTTGGCCAGCGCGCTGCGCTGCTGTGCGACATCGGGCGCCTCTGCCACTGCCCCCTTGTCCGGTGCCGGGCCCAGGCCGGAAAGCCGGGTATCGACGTCGGCCAGCGCTTCGGCGCGGCGTGCTGCCACCTGCGTGGCCGCCGTGCCGATGGCCGAGATGTCGCTGAGCCATTGGCGGTAGTCGTCGTCTTCGCCGATCTTGGCGGGGATGGCCTCGAAGCGTTCGCGCAGCGTGTCCACGCTGGGCAGCTCGGGCTTTTCACTGGAGGAACTGCTGCTGGCGGCAGCCGCAGGAGGGGCCGGAGTGCGGCCCTGGGCGTGTGCGGGGGCTGTCTGCAGCCCGACCAGCGCCACCACGAAGGCCAGGAAGGCTGTGCCGGCGGCCAGGCGGGCACGGATGCGATGCAATGTCATGCCCGCATTGTGCTGCGCCCACCGCAGCCCCTGTGAGAGAGTGTTCCAGCCCGCGGCAGCCGGCTGCCTGGCAGGCGGGTCAGCTTGCCGGGCTGAACAGATCGACCCGGTCGGTGATGATGCCGTCCGTGCCCAGCGCGATCAGGCGCTGCACGGCCCAGGGATCGTTCACGGTGTAGCTCAGCGCCCGCATGCCCTGGCCATGCACGGTGGCCACCAGTGCGGCATCCCACAGCGCGTGGTTGCAGACGATGGCCACGCAGCCCAGGCCATGGGCTTCGTCGACGAAACCCTGGCGGTGCACGTCGACCAGCAGCGCACGCGGCAGTTGTGGCGCCGTGGCACGCGCGCTCGCCAGCGCAACGGGCTGGAAGGATGACAGCAGTGGTGGCACGGCCTGGTCCTGCCACAGGCGGGCGGCGGTCTCGGCCACCACGCGGCCGGTGGCGTCATCCTGCCCGGGCGTGGGCTTGATCTCGATGTTCAGGAAGTAGGCGTTGGCGATGCAGTAGCGCGCCAGGGCCTCCAGTGTGGGCAGGGGTTCGCCGGCATGCGCGCGCGAATGCCAGCCGCCCGCGTCGAGCTGCGACAGGGCGCTCCAGTCCAGGTCGCCGCCGGTGCCCCGGCCATTGGTGGTGCGCTGCAGCGTGGCGTCGTGCATCAGGAAGGGCACGCCGTCGCGGCTGAGCTTGGCATCGCATTCGAACATGCGGTAGCCGTGCTGGGCCCCGAGGCGAAACGCCGCCAGCGTGTTCTCGGGTGCCAGCTTGCCTGCGCCGCGGTGCGCGATCCAGCGCGGGTAGGGCCAGACCGCGGCCAGGTCGGCCTGGGTGTGCTCGTCGCTCATGCGCTTCAACCGGGAATGCGCTTGCCCGTGGTGGCGTCGAAGGCGTGCAGGCGGTCTGCCCGCGGCACCACGTGGATGATCGAATCGGGCGCCGGCGAGTGCGTGCCTTCTTCCACGCGCACGATGAGCTGCTCGCCATGCACGCGGCCGTAGATCAGGCGCTCGGCGCCCAGCAGCTCCACGGTTTCCACCTTGACTTCCCAACCCTCGCTGCGCACGTCCAGATGCTCGGGGCGGATGCCCAGGATGGTGCCGGGCTTGCCGCTCGGCGCGTTCTTGAGCAGGTTCATGGGCGGCGAGCCGATGAAGCTGGCCACGAAGGTCGAGGCAGGCGTGTGGTAGACCTCCTCGGGCGTGCCGAACTGCTCCATGTTGCCGGCGTTCATCACGATCATGCGCTCGGCCAGGGTCATGGCCTCGACCTGGTCGTGGGTCACGAACAGGCTGGTGATGCCCAGCTCGCGGTGCAGCTTCTGGATCTCCAGGCGGGTCTGGGCGCGCAGCTTGGCGTCCAGGTTGGACAGTGGCTCGTCGAACAGGAACACCTGCGGCTGGCGCACGATGGCACGGCCCATGGCCACGCGCTGGCGCTGGCCGCCCGAGAGCTCGCGCGGCTTGCGCTCGAGCAGGTGGCCGAGCTCCAGGATCTTGGCGGCCTTGTCCACGCGCGCCTTGATCTCGTCCTTGGGCACCTTGGCGATCTTCAGGCCATAGGCCATGTTCTCGAAGTTCGTCATGTGCGGGTAGAGCGCGTAGTTCTGGAACACCATGGCGATGTCGCGCTGGGCTGGTTCCAGGTCGTTCACGACGCGGTCGCCGATGCGCAGCTCGCCGCCGGAGATTTCTTCGAGGCCCGCCACCATGCGCAGCAGGGTGGATTTGCCGCAGCCCGAGGGGCCGACGATGACGACGAACTCGCCGTCCTTGACCTCGGCGTTCACGCCATGGATGACCTGGTTGGCCTTGGGGCCGGTGCCGTAGCGCTTGACGATATTGCGAAGAGAAATGGATGCCATAACAACTTTGGGATCTGGGTTGTGTCTGGGCGGCACGGGTGGGTGGCCGCCACGGTCATTGGGTTGCGGGTGGTCGCCTTACTTTTCGGTATCGACCAGGCCCTTGACGAACCAGCGCTGCATGAACACCACCACCAGCGCGGGCGGCAGCATGGCCAGCAGGGCCGTGGCCATCACGATGTTCCATTCGTTGCCGGTATCGCCGCCGGCGATCATGCGCTTGATGCCGATCACCACGGGGTACATGTCTTCCGAGGTGGTCACCAGCAGCGGCCACAGGTACTGGTTCCAGCCGTAGATGAACTGGATCACGAACAGCGCGGCGATCGAGGTGCGCGACAGCGGCACCAGGATGTCCTTGAAGAAGCGCATGGGGCCGGCGCCGTCCACACGGGCGGCCTCCACCAGCTCGTCGGGCACCGTGAGGAAGAACTGGCGGAACAGGAAGGTCGCCGTGGCCGAGGCGATCAGCGGCACCGTCAGGCCCGCATAGCTGTTGAGCATGCCCAGGTTGGAGACCACCTGGTAGGTGGGCCCGATGCGCACTTCCACCGGCAGCATCAGCGTGATGAAGATCAGCCAGAAGCAGATGCCCTTGAAGGGGAAGCGGAAGTACACGATGGCGAAGGCCGAGAGCAGTGAGATCGAGATCTTGCCCACGGTGATCACGATGGCGGTGACGAAGCTCACCCACATCATGCGCGCCACGGGCGCGGTGGAGCCCGCGCCCGAGCCGCCGCCGAACAGGGTGTCGTGGTAGGTCTGCCAGAAGTTGCTGCCGGGCAGCAGGGGCATGGGCGCCTGCACGATGTCCTGGGCGGTGTGCGTGGAGGCCACGAATGCCAGGTACAGCGGGAAGCCGACGATGATCACCCCCAGCACCATGATCAGGTGCGAGAAGAGTTTCAGGTAAGGACTGCGTTCAACCATCTCAATACTGCACTTTCTTTTCCACGTAGCGGAACTGGATCACCGTCAGGGTCACCACGATGAACATCAGCACCACCGACTGCGCGGCCGAGCCACCCATGTCCATGGCCTTGAAGCCGTCGTAGTAGACCTTGTAGACCAGGATCGAGGTGTCGCGTCCCGGGCCGCCCTGCGTGGTCGAGTCCACGATGGCGAAGGTGTCGAAGAAGGCGTAGACCACGTTGATCACCAGGAGGAAGAACGTGGTGGGCGAGAGCAGCGGGAACTGGATGCTCCAGAACCGGCGCCAGGGGCCGGCACCGTCGATGGCGGCGGCTTCGATCAGCGACTTGGGGATGGACTGCAGGCCCGCCAGGAAGAACAGGAAGTTGTAGGAAATCTGCTTCCACACGGCCGCCACCACGATCAGCGCCATGGCGTGGTCGGAGTTGAGCATGTGGTTCCAGTTGAAGCCCGACTGGCGCAGCATGTAGGTCACCACGCCGAGCGAGGGCGAGAACATGAACATCCACAGCACGCCGGCCACGGCCGGGGCCACGGCATAGGGCAGCAGCAGCGCGGTCTTGTACGCCAGGGCGCCCTTGACGATGCGGTCCGCAAAGATGGCCAGGATCAGGGACAGGCTGATGCCGCTGACCGCCACCAGGATGGAGAAAAACGCCGTGGTCTTGAACGAGGCCAGGTAGCCGGCGTCCTGGAACAGGGCCTTGAAATTGTCGAAGCCCACCCACTCGTTGGAGAAGCCGAAGGTGTCCTGCACCTGGAACGACTGCACCAGGGCCTGGCCGGCCGGCCAGAAGAAGAAGACGCTGATGATGACCAATTGGGGTGCCAGAAGCACCCACGGCAGCCATGCTGAGCGGAAGAGAACGCGTTTTTCCATGTCCAGACTCTCAAAAAGACAACCCGCCACCCAGCAAACCGGGTCGGTTTGCGAGGGAGGCGGGCTTTCGGCAGCGCCCTGGCCGGTGTGCCGGGGCTGCTGCCATGAGCGCTCAGGGAGCGCTTACTTGTTGGCGCGGGCGAAGCGCACCAGTTGCTCGTTGCCGCGGGTCACGGCCGTGTCCAGGGCTTCCTTGGGGGACTTCTTGCCGGCCCAGATCTGTTCGGTTTCTTCGTCGATGATGGTGCGGATCTGCACGAAGTTGCCCAGGCGGATGCCGCGCGACTTGTCGGTGGCCTTGCGAATCATCTGCGTCACGGCCACGTCGGTGCCGGGGTTCTTCTCGTAGAAACCGGAGGCTTCGGTCAGCTTGTAGGCCGCCGTGGTCACCGGCAGGTAGCCGGTACGCTGGTGGCTTGCGGCCTGCACCTTGGTGTCGTTCAGGAAGTTCAGGAAGTCGGCCACGCCCTTGTATTCCTCGGCCTTCTTGCCGGACATCACCCACAGGCTGGCACCACCGATGGCGGTGTTCTGGGGCGCGCCCTTCACGTCGTCGTAGTAGGGCAGAGCCGAGATGCCGTAAGCAAACTTGGCTTCCTTGGCCACGCGGGCGTACAGGCCCGACGAGCCGGTGATCATGGCGCACTCGCCCGAGGGGAAGGAGGCGTCAGGCGCGTTGCCGCGGCCCTTGTAGACGAAGCTGCCGTCCTTGGAGGCCTTGGCCAGGTTCTCGAAGTGGCGCACGTGCAGCGGCGTGTTGATCTGCAGCTGCGCATCATTGCCGTCGAAACCGTTGTTCTTGGACGCGAACAGCGTGTTGTGCCACAGCGAGAAACTCTCCAGCTGCGTCCAGCTGATCCAGCTGGTGGTGAACGGGCAGCTGTGGCCGCTGGCCTTGAGCTTGGAGGCGGCTGCGAACACTTCGGGCCAGGTCTTGGGCGGCTTGTCGGCGTCCAGGCCGGCCTTCTTGAAGGCGTCCTTGTTGTAGTAGAAGATGGTGGTGGAGCTGTTGAGCGGGTAGCTCAGCATCTGGCCATTGGGCGCCGTGTAGTAGCCGGCCACGGCCGACACGTACTGGGTGGGGTCGAACTTGAAGCCGCCGTCGTTCAGCACCTTGGCGGCGGGCACGATGGCGCCCTTGCTGGCCATCATGGTGGCAGTGCCCACTTCGAACACCTGGATGATGTGGGGGGCATTGCCCGCACGGAAAGCCGCGACCGCACCGGTCATCGACTCGTCGTAGGTCCCCTTGTAGGTTGGCACGACCTTGTACTTGGTCTGGCTGGCGTTGTACTGCTTGGCCAGATCGTTCACCCAGTCACCCAGGGCGGCGCTCATGGAGTGCCACCATTGGATTTCTACTTGTTGGGCCTGCGCGGGCGCGCAGACGGACAGGGCGACGGCAGCAGACAGTGCCAGGTGCTTGAGTTGCATGGATGGTTCCTTCCGGAGATGGCGAAATGCACAAAGGGCGGATGCTAGGCAGCCCTTGTGACAGTGATGTGTCGTTGTCGCACAGCACTGTAGTGGTCACAACTGGGGAAATCCCCTTGCACCAGGTGCAATGTGTCCAATTGTGACTCTTTTGTGACAGCATTTTGCCATTCACGGACCGCTGCAAGGTTTTGTGCGTTGCACCATCCTTGGTGCATAGTGGTGCTTGCGCTGCACACCTTCGGTGCGCTGCGCATGACCTGTTCCGTTTTTCATCCGCAACCACCAACTGCCATGGCCAACAACTCTCTGGACAAGAACAAGATCAAATTCCTGCTGCTCGAAGGCATCCACCCCTCTGCGGTGGACGTGCTGCGCTCCGCGGGATACACCCAGATCGAAACCGTCTCCGGCGCATTGCCCGACGAGGAGTTGAAGGCCAAGATCGCGGACGTGCACTTCCTGGGCATCCGCTCACGCACCCAGTTGACCGAGGAAGTATTCGCCAAGGCCGGCAAGCTCGTGGCCGTGGGGTGCTTTTGCATCGGTACCAACCAGGTGGACCTCGATGCCGCGCGCGAGCGTGGCATCGCCGTGTTCAACGCCCCGTATTCCAACACCCGCTCGGTCGCCGAGCTGGTGCTGGCCGAGGCCATCCTGCTCTTGCGCGGCGTGCCCGAGAAGAATGCCGTGGCGCACCGCGGCGGCTGGCTCAAGTCGGCCGACAATGCCTACGAGATCCGTGGCAAGACCCTGGGCATCATCGGCTACGGCTCCATCGGCACCCAGCTGTCGGTGCTGGCCGAGGCGCTGGGCATGCAGGTGGCGTTCTTCGACGTGGTCAACAAGCTGCCCCTGGGCAATGCGCGCCAGGTGCACAAGCTGCACGACCTGCTGGCGCAAAGCGACATCGTGACCCTGCACGTGCCCGAGCTGCCCTCCACGCAGTGGATGATCGGCGCCGCCGAGATCGCCGCCATGAAGCCCGGCGGCATCCTGATCAACGCCGCCCGCGGCACGGTGGTCGAGATCGAGCCCCTGGCCGAGGCGCTCAAGGCGCGCAAGCTGCTGGGTGCCGCCATCGACGTCTTCCCCGTCGAGCCACGCACCAACAAGGACGAGTTCCTGTCCCCCCTGCGCGGGCTGGACAACGTGATCCTGACCCCACACGTGGGGGGCTCCACCATGGAGGCCCAGGCCAACATCGGCCTGGAAGTGGCCGAAAAGCTTGTGAAATACAGCGACAACGGCACCAGCACCTCGTCGGTCAACTTCCCCGAGGTGGCGCTGCCGGCCCACCCCGGCAAGCACCGCCTGCTGCACATCCACCGCAACGTACCGGGCGTGCTGTCCGAGATCAACCGCATCTTCTCGGACAACCAGATCAACATCTCGGCCCAGTACCTGCAGACCAACGAGAAGGTCGGCTACGTGGTGATCGACATCGACGCGGCCTCGTCCGACCTGGCGCTGGACAAGCTGGCTGGAGTCACCGGCACGCTGCGCAGCCGGGTGCTGTTCTGAGCCGCGCCTGAGTGGGTCCGCGGGGTGGGGCGAGGGCCCGCCCTGCGCCGGCCGGGCCTCTGGCGTAAAATCACGCCCCCGAGGCTCATGGGCGCGCAGCGCCCACCCCAGGTAGACCCCCATGAATGTTCCGATAGCGTTGGCTGCCTTGCAGACGCAGGCCGCCGAGCCTGTGCGTCTGCGCGAGATCCCCTATAACTACACCTCGTTCTCCGACCGGGAGATCGTGATCCGCCTGCTGGGGTCCCCGGCCTGGGAGGTTCTCGATCAGCTGCGCAAGGAACGGCGCACCGGGCGCTCCGCCCGCATGCTCTACGAGGTGCTGGGCGACATCTGGGTGGTGCAGCGCAACCCCTATCTGCAGGACGACCTGCTGGACAACCCCGGCCGGCGCAAGCAGCTGGTGGAGGCCCTGCAACACCGCCTGGCCGAGATCGACAAGCGCCGCACCCCGGGCGACGACGCCGGGCGCGACCGCCTGGTGGGCGAGCTGGTCGAGGCCGCCGGCAAGGCCGTGACCGCGTTCAACGCCACGTTCGTGCAGGCCACCGAGTTGCGCCGGCGCATCCAGCGCACGCTGGGGCGCCTGACGGCCAAGGACAACATCAAGTTCGACGGCCTGTCGCGCGTGAGCCACGTGACCGACGCCACCGACTGGCGCGTGGAATACCCCTTCGTGGTGCTGGTGCCCGACACCGAGACCGAGATGGCCCTGCTGGTCAAGGGCTGCATCGAACTCGGGCTGACCATCATTCCGCGCGGGGGCGGCACCGGCTACACCGGCGGCGCCATCCCGCTGACCTGGAAGAGCGTGGTCATCAACACCGAGAAGCTCGAGGCCATGACCGAGGTGGAAATGCGCCGCCTGCCGGGCATGGACACCGAGGTGGGCACTGTCTGGACCGAAGCCGGCGTGGTCACGCAGCGCGTGGCCGATGCCGCCGAGCGCGCGGGCTTCGTCTTCGCCGTGGACCCGACCAGTGCCGAGGCCTCGTGCATCGGCGGCAACATCGCCATGAACGCCGGCGGCAAGAAGGCCGTGCTCTGGGGCACGGCGCTCGACAACCTGGCCAGCTGGCGCATGGTGACACCCGAGGCCCAGTGGCTCGAAGTCACGCGCCTGGACCACAACATGGGCAAGATCCATGACGTGGAGACCGCGACCTTCGAGCTGCAGTACTTCGAGGCCGACGGCAAGACGCCTGTGCGCACCGAGCGCCTGGCCATCCCGGGCCGCACCTTCCGCAAGGAAGGTCTGGGCAAGGACGTGACCGACAAGTTCCTCTCGGGCCTGCCCGGCATCCAGAAGGAGGGCTGCGACGGCCTGATCACCAGCGCGCGCTGGGTGGTGCACCGCATGCCCGAGCACACACGCACCGTGTGCATGGAGTTCTTCGGCAACGCCAAGGACGCGGTGCCCAGCATCGTCGAGATCAAGGACTACATGTTCGCCGAGCAAAAGCGCTCGGGCGTGCTGCTGGCCGGCCTGGAACACCTGGACGACCGCTACCTCAAGGCCGTGGGCTACGCCACCAAGAGCAAGAAGGGCAACGGCGGTCTGCCCAAGATGGTGCTCATCGGCGACATCGCGGGCGACAACGCCGACGAGGTGGCGCGCGTGACCAGCGAGGTGGTGCGCATCGCCAACTCGCGCAACGGCGAGGGCTTCATCGCCATCAGCCCCGAGGCGCGCAAGAAGTTCTGGCTCGACCGCAAGCGCACGGCCGCCATCAGCCGCCACACCAACGCCTTCAAGATCAACGAAGACGTGGTGATCCCGCTGCCGCGCATGGCCGAGTACACGGACGGCATCGAGCGCATCAACATCGAGCTGTCGCTGCGCAACAAGATCAAGCTGTGCGATGCGCTCACCGACTTCTTCGAGCGCGGCAACCTGCCCCTCGGAAAGCACGACGACGCCAATGAGATCCCTTCGGCCGAGCTGCTTGAGGACCGCGTGGCCCAGGCCATCGCCCTGGTGGCCGAAGTGCGCACGCTGTGGGCCACCTGGCTGCAAAACGTGGACAGCCTGTTTCCCCAGTTGCAGGACCACACCCTGCGGGCGAGCTGGAAGACCCAGTTGCGTGCACCCCTGCAAGGCATCTTCGCGGGCGCGGCCTTCAAGCCCATCCTCGACGAGGCCACCGCCATCCACAAGCGCGTGCTCAAGGGCCGTGTCTGGGTGGCCCTGCACATGCATGCCGGCGACGGCAACGTGCACACCAACCTGCCGGTCAACAGCGACGACTACGAGATGCTGCAGACCGCGCACGGGGCGGTGGAGCGCATCATGGTGCTGGCGCGTAGCCTCGATGGCGTGATCTCGGGCGAGCACGGCATCGGCATCACCAAGCTCGAATTCCTGACCGACGAGGAACTGCGCCCGTTCGCCGAGTACAAGCAGCGCGTCGACCCCGAGGGCCGCTTCAACAAGGGCAAGCTGCTGCGCGATGCCGCGCCGGTGCTGGCCATGGACGCCACCCCCGGCGGCCAGGCGCGCGACCCGGCCTTGCTGCACGCCGACCTGACCAACGCCTACACGCCGAGCTTCGGCCTCATGGGGCACGAGTCGCTGATCATGCAGCAGAGCGACATCGGCGCCATCGCCGATTCCGTCAAGGACTGCCTGCGCTGCGGCAAGTGCAAGCCGGTGTGTGCCACGCACGTGCCGCGTGCCAACCTGCTGTACAGCCCGCGCAACAAGATACTGGCCACCTCGCTGCTGGTCGAAGCCTTCCTGTACGAGGAGCAGACCCGCCGCGGCGTGAGCATCAAGCACTGGCAGGAGTTCGAGGACGTGGCCGATCACTGCACGGTGTGCCACAAGTGCGCCAGCCCCTGCCCGGTGAAGATCGACTTCGGCGACGTCACCATGAACATGCGCAACCTGCTGCGCAAGATGGGCAAGAAGACCTTTCGCCCCGGCAATGCGCTGGCGATGACCATGCTCAACGCCACCAACCCCGAGACCATCAAGTTCATGCGCAGCGCCATGGTGGACGTGGGCTTCAAGGCCCAGCGCATGGCCGTGGACCTGCTGCGCAAGGTCGGCCGCAAGCAGACCGCCAAGCCGCCGGCCACCGTGGGCACCGCCCCGGTCAAGGAGCAGGTGATCCACTTCATCAACAAGAAGCTGCCCGGCGGCCTGCCCAAGCGCACCGCGCGCGCCCTTTTGGACATCGAGGACAAGGACTACGTCCCCATCATCCGCAACCCCAAGGCCACCACGGCCGAGGCCGAGGCGGTGTTCTACTTCCCCGGCTGTGGCTCGGAGCGCCTGTTCAGCCAGGTGGGCCTGGCCACGCAGGCCATGCTCTGGCACGCGGGCGTGCAGACCGTGCTGCCCCCGGGCTACCTGTGCTGCGGCTACCCGCAGCGCGGCAGCGGCCAGTTCGACAAGGCCGAGAAGATGATCACCGACAACCGGGTGCTCTTCCACCGCGTGGCCAATACGCTGAACTACCTCGACATCAAGACCGTGGTGGTCAGCTGCGGCACCTGCTACGACCAGCTGCAGGGCTACGAGTTCGACAAGATCTTCCCGGGCAGCCGCATCATCGACATCCACGAGTACCTGCTGGAAAAGGGCATCGCGCTGCAGGGCAAGGGCGCCTACCTGTACCACGAGCCCTGCCACAACCCCATGAAGCAGCAGGACGCCTTGAAGACCGTCAAGGCGCTGGTGGGCGAGCAGGTGCTCAAGAGCGAGCGCTGCTGCGGTGAATCGGGCACGCTGGGCGTGACGCGCCCCGACATCTCCACCCAGGTGCGCTTTCGCAAGGAGGAGGAGATCAAGAAGGGCGAAGCCGCCCTGCGTGCCAGCGGCGCCGTGGGTGCGCAGGACAACGTGAAGATCCTCACCAGCTGCCCGAGCTGCCTGCAGGGCCTGAACCGCTACCAGGACGACCTGAACAACGGCCTGCTAGAAGCCGATTACATCGTGGTCGAGATGGCGCGCGAGATCCTGGGTGAGAACTGGATGCCCGAGTACGTGGAGCGTGCCAATGCGGGCGGCATCGAGCGGGTGCTCGTATGAGTGAACGCATTGCCTGCCCCCTGTGTGCCGCCGATGGTGGCACGCTGGTCTGGCGGGGCGGTCGTCTGCGCCTGATCCGTGCGGATGAAGCCGGCTTTCCGGCCTTCTACCGCGTGGTGTGGAATGCCCATGCGGCCGAGTTTTCCGATCTGTCGGCCGCCGAGCGCGTGCACTGCATGGAGGCCGTCACGGCCGTGGAGCGGGCGCTGCGCGAGCACCTCGCGCCCACCAAGGTCAACCTGGCGGCGCTGGGCAACATGGTGCCGCACCTGCACTGGCACGTGATCGCGCGCTTCACCTGGGACAGCCATTTCCCTGCGCCCGTGTGGGCGGCGGCCCAGCAGCCCGGCCCGGCCGGCGAAGAAGATGCGCTGCGCGCGCGCCTGCCTGCGGCCGAGGCGGCCATGGTGGTCGCGTTGCAGGGGCTTGGGGGCTGAAAGCCCCCCGGGTGGGACAATGCAGGCCGGCCTGGCAGTCGTTGCCAGGGCGCTTTTCACAGGTGGATATCCATGGCAGGTTTGAAAGCGGGTTCGCCCACGCCCCAGGCGCTCACGGTGCATGGCAAGTCGCGGGTGCTTGAAGTGGTGTTCTCGGACGGTGCCGCGTTCCGCATCCCGTTTGAGCTGATGCGCGTGTACTCGCCCTCGGCCGAGGTGCAGGGCCACGGCCCGGGCCAGGAAGTGCTGCAGACCGGCAAGCGCGACGTGACCCTCGAAGGGCTGGAGCCCATCGGCAACTACGCCGTCAAGCCCACCTTCTCGGACGGGCATGACACGGGCATCTTCACCTGGGCCTACCTGTACGAACTGGGCCAGCAGGAGGCCGCGCTGTGGGCGCAGTACGAAGGCCGGCTGGTCGAAGCCGGGGTGGACCGCGATGCGCCCATGGCCCCCCAGGCCAAGGGCCACGACCACGGCGGCAGCGCCTGCGGCGGCCATTGAGCCGGTCCCACGCGACCACTGTGGCCCGCGCGCACCACTGTGGCGCCCGGTGCACTGGCCTTTGGTGCTCTTTTTACAATAGCGAACCCGGCATGCATGGACAGGCGTTGTCTGTCTTTTGATGCCCTGATGTTGATAACCCCTGCGGCAGATGCCCCGTTTCAGTGCGGGGTTGTCGCTGTACCTTGGGCGCGCACGCGCCTAGCATGAATCCCATGAGCAGCACCCACTTCGGTTTCCAGTCGGTCGACGAGCAGGACAAGGCGCGCCACGTGCGCGGCGTGTTCGATTCGGTGGCGTCCAGATACGACGTCATGAACGACCTCATGTCGGCCGGCCTGCACCGCGCCTGGAAGGCCTACACCGTGATGGTGGCCAACCTGCGCGAGGGCAGTCAGGTGCTGGACATCGCGGGCGGCACGGGCGACCTGGCGCTGGCCTTCTCCAAGAAGGTGGGCACCACCGGCCGCGTGGTGCACACCGACATCAACGAAGCCATGCTGCGCACCGGGCGCGACCGCCTGATCGACGCCGGCGTGGTGCTGCCCACTCTGGTCTGCGATGCGGAGAAGCTGCCTTTTCCCGACGCGCACTTCGATGTGGTGAGCGTGGCGTTTGGTTTGCGCAACATGACGCACAAGGATGTTGCGCTCAAGGAAATGTGCCGCGTGCTCAAACCCGGCGGCAAGCTGCTGGTGCTCGAATTCTCCAAGGTCGCCAAGCCGCTCACCAAAGTCTACGACTGGTATTCCTTCAAGGTGCTGCCGCAGCTGGGCAAGCTGGTGGCCGGCGATGACGCGAGCTACCGCTACCTGGCCGAGTCCATCCGCATGCACCCGGGCCAGGAAGAACTCAAAAGCCTCATGCAACAAAGTGGCTTTGGGCATGTGGACTATCACAACATGACTGGCGGCATAGTGGCCTTGCATGTTGGAATCAAGTGCTGACAGGGGCCGTTCTGCCCCATACAAGATGGAGATGACATGATGAAACTGTGGTCTGTGGTTCTGGTGGCAATGCTGGCATTCGCGCATGCGGATGCCGATGCCCGCCGCCTGGGTGGCGGCAACTCCGTGGGCAAGCAGTCCAGCAACGTGACGCAGCGCGAGTCCGCGGCGCCCGGCGGTCCTGCCCAGAATGCCAACAACGCGGCCAAGCCGGCCGCGCCGGCTGCGGCCCCTGCCGCTGCAGCCCCCAAGAAGCCCTGGGGCGCCATGCTCGGCGGTCTGGCCGCGGGCCTGGGCCTGGCCTGGTTGGCCAGCTCGCTGGGCCTGGGTGCAGGCTTCGGCAACATCCTGATGATCCTGCTGCTGGCCGTGGCCGCGTTCGCCATCTTCAAGATGGTCATGCGCATGCGCAGCGGCGGCGGCAACAACCAGGGCGCTGCGGGTGGCTCGCCCTTCGCCTTCCAGGGCGCAGGTGCGGCCACGCCGGCCGCGGCCCAGGTACCCCCGCAGTACAGCCCGAACAACGTCGGCAACGATGCATCGGCCCGTCCCTGGGAGCGCAACAGCATGGCCTTCGATGCGGCGCGCGCACAGCAAACCGCTGCGGCTGGCGCTGCCGGCTCGGGCGTGGTGATCGGCTCCGGCCTGACCGGTGCCGCCGGTGCGGCCCTGTCCGGTTCGCAGAACTGGGGCGTGCCCGAGGGCTTCGACACGCCCGGTTTCCTGGCCGCTGCCAAGCGCAACTTCGTGACCCTGCAGGCCGCGTGGGACCGTTCGGACATCAACACCCTGCGCTCCATGATGACCGACAGCATGCTCGAAGAGATCCGCTCGCAGCTGGCCGAGCGCGAGACGCACCGCGGCGCCGAACCCAACCACACCGACGTGGTGATGATCGACGCGCAGCTGCTCGGCATCGAGGAGCTGGACGATGGCTACATGGCCAGCGTGGAGTTCTCGGGCATGATCCGCGAAGAGCTCTCGGCAGGCCCGAGCCCCTTCCGCGAAGTGTGGAACATGACCAAGGCCAAGAGCGGTGCCAGCGGCTGGCTCGTGGCCGGCGTGCAGGCCCTGCAGTGAGCACGGCTTTGTAAATCACCTCGGATCGGTCCAAAACCCATGTTTTGGGCCGAGTTCAGGGAATAATCGGGGACTATGGCAACACAGTCCCCTTTTTCGTTCCTGGACGGCCTCTTCGAGCGCCTGGCCGCAGGCCCGCAGCCGCCGCAATGGCTCC
>NZ_AKJX01000111.1 GCF_000276605.1 Acidovorax sp. CF316
CTGCGCCTGCTGGCCCTGCCGCTGGTGCTGCCCGTGCTGTGGTGGCAGCCGGGCCGGCCCGAGCCCGGCCAGTTCGAGCTGCTGGCCGCCGACATCGGCCAGGGCAATGCGGTGTTGGTGCGCACGGCCAGCCACACCCTGCTGTACGATGCCGGGCCGCGCTTCAGCCTGGAAAGCGATGCCGGCCACCGGGTGCTGGTGCCGCTGCTGCGTGCCCTGGGCGAGCGCGTGGACGTGCTCATGCTCAGCCACCGCGATGCCGACCACACCGGGGGCGCGGCGGCCGTGCTGGCCCAGCAGCCCGGCGCCCGACTCACCGGCTCCATCGAGGCCGGGCATGAGTTGCAGGCCCTGCGCCCGGCCACGCCCTGTCTGGCCGGGCAGCGCTGGGCGTGGGACGGCGTGGCCTTCGAGGTGCTGCACCCTGCGCCCGGTGCCGGGGCGGTGGTGCGTGCCAACCACGCCAGCTGCGTGCTGCGCATCGTGGCGGCGGGCACAAGGGCGGGGGATGGGGCCCCGGTGGCGCTGCTGGCCGGCGACATCGAGACCGCGCAGGAGCAGGCCCTGGTGGCCGGTGCTGCCCCGCTCAAGGCCGATGTGCTGCTGGTGCCGCACCACGGCAGCAAGACCTCGTCCACCGGTGGCTTCCTGGATGCCGTGGCGCCGCGCACCGCTTTGGTGCAGGCCGGCTACCGCAACCGTTTTGGCCATCCGGCGCCCGATGTGCTGGCGCGCTACCAGGCGCGCGGTATCACCGTGGTGGAGTCGGCGCGCTGCGGGGCCGCCACCTGGTCATCGGCCCGGCCCGAAGGCGTGGCCTGCCAGCGCGAATCCGGCCAGCGGTATTGGCAGCACAGCATGGTGCCAGCTTTGTCGCACTGAGCCCAGCGGGGGGTGCGATGGCACAGTGCCTTGGTAGGCCGATCCGGAAAACTGGGCGCACAACTTGCTATCCTGCAAGCAGGAGGCCAGTTCATGCAGAAATTTGATGAGATGTACGCCATGCTGCCTTTCGATGGCAGCGACGTGCGAGAACACTACAAGCGCTACGCGCAATGGCTGTCCAGGCAGCCGGTGGACGTGATGCAGGCCCGCCGGGCCGAGGCGGAGATGATCTTCCGCCGCGTGGGGATCACCTTTGCCGTCTACGGCGCCAAGGACGAGGACGGCGCCGGCAACGAACGCCTCATCCCCTTCGACCTGATCCCCCGCATCATCCCCTCGCACGAGTGGGCCAGCATGCAGCAGGGGCTGGTGCAGCGGGTCACGGCGCTCAACCGTTTCATCCACGACGTCTACCACGGGCAGGACATCATCCGCGCCGGCATCGTGCCGGCCGACCTGGTGCTCAACAACGCCCAGTACCGCCCCGAGATGGCCGGTGTGCAGGTGCCGCAGAACATCTACGCGCACATTGCCGGCATCGACATCGTGCGCGCTCCCAACGCCCAGGGCGAGGGCGAGTACTACGTGCTCGAGGACAACCTGCGCGTGCCCAGCGGCGTGAGCTACATGCTGGAAAACCGCAAGATGATGATGCGGCTGTTCCCCGACCTGTTCAGCATGCACAAGGTGGCGCCAGTGGCCCACTATCCCGACATGCTGCTCGAGACCCTGCGCGCCAGCGCCCCTGCCACGGCCGACGAGCCCACGGTGGTGGTGCTCACGCCGGGCATGCACAACAGCGCCTACTTCGAACACGCTTTCCTGGCCCAGCAGATGGGCGTGGAGCTGGTCGAAGGCCAGGACCTGGTGGTCAAGGACCGCTTCGTCTACATGCGCACCACGCGCGGCCTGCAGCGCGTGGACGTGATCTACCGCCGCGTGGACGACGACTTCCTCGATCCGCAGGTGTTCCGCCGCACCTCCACGCTGGGCTGTGCCGGCCTGATGGAGGCCTACCGCGCGGGCAACGTGGGCATCTGCAACGCCGTGGGCACGGGCGTGGCCGACGACAAGTCGGTCTACCCCTACGTGCCCGAGATGATCCGCTTCTACCTGGGCCAGGAGCCCATCCTGAAGAACGTGCCCACCTGGATGTGCCGCAAGCAGGACGACCTGCAGTACGTGCTGGACCACCTGCACGAGCTGGTCGTCAAGGAAGTGCACGGCGCGGGCGGCTACGGCATGCTGATCGGCCCGGCCGCCACCAAGGCCGAGATCGAGGACTTCCGCCGCGCGCTGCTGGCCAACCCGGCCGGCTACATCGGCCAGCCCACGCTCAGCCTGTCGAGCTGCCCGACCTATGTGGAGAGCGGCATCGCACCGCGCCACATCGACCTGCGCCCCTTCGTGCTCAGCGGGCGCGAGGTGCAGATGGTCGCCGGCGGCCTGACCCGCGTGGCCCTGCAGGAGGGTTCGCTGGTCGTCAATTCATCACAGGGCGGGGGCACCAAGGACACCTGGGTGCTCGGAGAAGGAGGGACCCCATAATGCTCAGCCGCACCGCCGACCACCTGTTCTGGATGTCCAGGTACACCGAACGCGCCGAGAACACGGCGCGGATGTTGAACGTCAGCTACGAGACTTCGCTGCTGCCCCAGTCCGCTGCCGTGGCGCAGGAGGGTTGGGAGGGCCTGCTGTCCATCAGCGAGCTGATCCCCGCCTACACCGCCAAGCATGGCGAAGTGACGCCCGAGCGCGTGCTGCACTTCATGGTGCGCGATGGCGAGAACCCCTCGTCCATCGTCTCCTGCCTGCGCGCTGCGCGCGAGAACGCGCGCGCCGTGCGCGGCGCGCTGACCACCGAGATCTGGGAAACCCAGAACCAGACCTGGCTGGAACTGCAGCGCCTGCTCAAGGGCGACGCCTACGAGCGCGACCCGGGCCAGTTCTTCGAATGGGTCAAGTACCGCTCGCACCTGTCGCGCGGCGTCACGCTGGGCACCATGCTGCAGGACGAGGCCTTCCACTTCCTGCGCATGGGCACCTTCCTGGAGCGCTCGGACAACACGGCGCGCCTGCTGGACGTGAAGTTCCACGCCGTCAAGAAGGACTTCTTCGGCCGTGCCAGCGAGCGCAACCAGGAGAACGACTTCTACCACTGGAGCGCCATCCTGCGCAGCGTCTCGGCCTTCGAGGTCTACCGCAAGGTCTACCGCGACGTGATCACCCCGGGCCGCGTGGCGGACCTCTTGATCCTGCGCCGCGACATGCCGCGCTCGCTGCATGCCAGCATGCGCGAGGTGGTGGACAACCTGGCCGTGCTGGCCAACGACCACTCGTCCGAGACCCAGCGCCGCGCCGGCCGCCTGCTGGCCGACCTGCAGTACGGCCGCATCGACGAGATCCTGTCGACCGGGCTGCACGCCTTCCTCACGCAGTTCCTGGACCGCGTCAACGACCTGGGTGGCGGCATCAGCCGCAACTTCCTCGTCGCGACGGGGGACTGACGCAGCCCTGCCCGGGCGGTTTCAGGCGCCCGGGTCCAGGGGCAGCCCGCCCCAGTGGGCCGCCACCACCGACTGCACCTGCGCCACCGCCGAGTCGCGCAGCGCATCGGTGCGCCAGCCCAGCTCCACCGCATAGCGCGGCATGACCACGGGGCAGGGCAGCACCGTGAGCCCGCACAGGCGCGCCATGGCGTGCGCGGCATGGATCGGTACGGTGGCCACGGCCTGCGTGCCCTTGAGCAGATAGGGCAGGGCGGCGAAGTGCGTGGTCGATGCCACCACGCGCCGCTTGTGGCCCAGGGCGGCCAGCACCTCGTCCACCACGCCGATGAAGCCGCCCGATGAAATCAGCACGTGGTTGCGCGCCACGTAGTCCTCTACCGTGAGGCCCAGCGCCGCCTTGCGCCGGCTGGGCGGTGCATCGACCACACAGGCATAGCCGCCTTCGCCCAGCGAGCGGTGGCTGAGCCAGCGCGTGGCCAGGCCGCCGGCGGTGATGGCCAGGTCGATCTCGCGCGCCATCAGCATCTCGGCCACGATCTGGCTGTGCGTTTGCCGGAAGGCCAGGCGCAGGCCCGGCGCATGCTGCGCCAGCAACTGCACCAGCCACGGGCCCATGGCGATCTCGAAATCGTCCGACAGGCCCAGCACCACCGAGCGGCCCTGGTAGCGCGCGGCCGGCGAGGTGCCCAGGGCCAGGCTCTCGCGGCATTTGTTGAGCGCCTCGCCGATCACCGGCCGCAGCTCCTGCGCACGCAGCGTGGGTGCCAGGCCGCGCCCGGTGCGCGTGAACAGCGGGTCGCCATAGACCTTGCGCAGCCGCCCCAGGGCCGCACTCACGGCGGACTGCGTGAGCGACAGGCGCAGCGCGGCGCGCGTGGCGCCACCTTCCTCGTACAGCGCCTCGAACACGCGCAGCCCGTTGAGGTCGAACCCGATATCAATTTCGTTCATATCAATCAGCAATGGAGGGGCATTGATTCATCTTAGGGCTTTGGCAACACTGCGCTTGTCTTCCATCCCCAGGAACCCTGCCATGACCCTTTCCACCGTCGCCGCCCTGCAAATCGGCTCCTCCCCCGAGGGCACTGCCCAGACCCTGGCCAACGTGCTCGCGTTCGAGGGCGAGATCAAGGCCTCGGGCGCACGCCTCGTCGTCATGCCCGAGGCGCTGCTGGGCGGCTACCCCAAGGGCGAGATCTTCGGCACCCGCCTGGGCTACCGCCTGCCCGAGGGCCGCGAGGCCTATGCGCGCTACCACGCGAGCGCCATCGACGTACCCGGGCCCGAGACCGAGGCACTGGCCGGCCTGGCCCAGCGCACCGGCGCCATGCTGGTGCTCGGCGTGATCGAGCGCGCGGGCAGCACGCTGTACTGCACGGCGCTGTACTTCGATCCCGACAAGGGCCTGGTGGCCAGGCACCGCAAGCTCATGCCCACGGGCACCGAGCGCCTGATCTGGGGCCAGGGCGATGGCTCCACCCTGCCGGTGATCGAGTCGGCCGTCGGCCGCGTGGGCGGCGTGATCTGCTGGGAGAACCACATGCCCCTGCTGCGCACCGCCATGTACGCCCAGGGCGTGCAGGTCTGGTGCGCGCCCACGGTGGACGAGCGCGACATCTGGCAATGCTCCATGCGCCACATCGCGCACGAGGGGCGCTGCTTTGTCATCAGCGCCTGCCAGGTGCAGCCCTCGCCGCGCGCGCTGGGCATCGATGCGCCTGGCTGGGACGCCGACCGCCCCTTGATCCGCGGCAACAGCGTCATCGTGGGGCCGCTGGGCGATGTGCTCGCCGGTCCGCTGCAGAACGCCACCGGCCTG
Source organism: Acidovorax sp. CF316 (assembly GCF_000276605.1). Lineage (GTDB taxonomy): Bacteria > Pseudomonadota > Gammaproteobacteria > Burkholderiales > Burkholderiaceae_C > Acidovorax. The sequence goes on from NZ_AKJX01000111.1 coordinate 5,215, forward strand.
CTCACCGCGCAGATCGACGTGGCGGAACTGGTGCGCGCCCGCTACGACTTCGACGTGGTGGGCCACTATGCGCGGCCCGATATCTTCACACTGCAGGTGGACCGGAGAGCGCGCCAGAGCGTCGTTTTCAACGACTAGGACGAGTCCTGCTCCACGGCCTGCCGCACCAGTGCGAGGGCCTGGGACAGGTCGTCCAGCGCTACCGAGCCCAGCGCCACGCGCAAGGCCTGGGGCACATGGGTGGTGGTGGCAAAGGCCTCTGCGGTGGAGACGGTCACGCCGCGCTGCAGCAGCGTGGCCGCAATGCGGTCGGCACGCTGGTCGTCGCCCAGCGGCAGCCAGACGAAGTACGAGTGTGGGTGGCGCACGAGGGGAAGTCCGCCCAGCGCCTGGGTGACCAGGGCCTGGCGCCGGGCCGTATCGGCGCGTTTCTCGGCCTCCAGCCGCGCCACGGTGCCGTCCTCGATCCAGGCGCAGGCCATGGCCGTGAGCACGCCGGCCGTGTTCCACGAGGTGGCGCGGATGGCGCGTTCCAGCGCCGGGATCAGTGCCGGCGCGGCCGCGACAAAACCGAAGCGCAGGCCCGTGGCCACGTTCTTGGACAGGCTGGAGACGTAGACCGTGCGCTCCGGCGCGAGTGCGGCGACGGGCACCAGGGCGTCGCCGGCCAGGTAGGCGTAGGGCGCGTCCTCGATCACCAGCAGGTCGTGCTGGCGCGCAATCATCGCCAGGCGCCCGCGTGCGCGTGCCGGCATCACACAGCCCAGCGGGTTGTGCAAGGTGGGCATGGTGTAGATGGCGCGCACGGGCCGCGCATGGCACAGGCGCTGCAGCGCGTCGAGGTCCGTTCCCTCCGGCCCCACGGGCACGGGCGCCAGGTCCAGCCGCAGGCGCTCGGCCAGCACGCGAAAGCCGGGGTAGGTGAGGGCGTCCACGGCCACGATGTCGCCGGGGTTGAGCAGGCCCAGCGCTGCGATGGCCATGCCGTGCTGGGCGCCGTTGACGATGAGGACTTGCTCGCCGCCGACCTTGAGCAGCCGCGATTGCAGGTGCCGCGCCACGATGGCGCGCTCGTGCAGGCGCCCGCCGTAGGGCTGGTAGTGCAGCAGCGATTCCAGGTCGCCCGAAGCCGCAAGCTGGCGCAGGGCCTCGCGCAGCTGTTCGGTCTGGCCGGGCACGCTGGGGTTGTTGAACGACAGGTCGATGGCACTGGCCTGCGGCGCGGTGAGGTCGGCTCCCGGCCGCGGGTAGGACGGGTCGCGCACGAAGGTGCCGCGCCCGGTCTCGCCCACCACCAGGCCAATGGCCTCCAGTTCGGCATACACGCGGCTGGCCGTGCCCAGCGCCAGACCGTACTTCGCCGCCAGCGCGCGGTGCGTGGGCAGGCGGGTGGCAGGCCGCAGCCGACCGGTGCGGATATCGGCCGCCAGCGCATCGACCACGTGTTTGTACCGGACCACGCCCATCACAATCCCAGTGTATCTATGACAATTCTTTGATTGTACTAAGTGGCCTGCCTACGATGGCGCATCTTTCACCCCCGTGAGCACACCATGCGCATTGCCCTGCTGGCCTTCGACGGCTTCAATGAACTCGACTCCCTGATCGCCCTGGGCATCCTCAACCGGGTCAAGCGCCCGGGCTGGGAGGTGGCCCTGGTCTGCCCCACGGCGCGCGTGCGCTCCATGAACGGCATCGTGGTCGAGCCGCACCAGGCGTCGCTGGCCTGGGCGCGCGAAGCCGATGCGGTGCTGGTCGGCAGCGGCATCCAGACCCGCGAGGTGGTGGAGGACGCGGCGCTGATGGCTGAGCTGCGCTTCGACCCTGCGCGGCAGCTGCTGGGCGCCCAGTGCTCGGGCGCTCTGGTACTGGCCAGACTGGGCCTGCTCGACAATGTGCCGGCCTGCACGGACCTGACCACCAGGCCCTGGGTGCAGGCGGCGGGCGTCACCGTGCTGGACCAGCCGCTCTTTGCCCGCGGCAATGTGGCGACCGCAGGGGGCTGCCTCGCATCGTCGTACCTGGCGGGATGGGTGATTGCCCGCCTGGCGGGCGTGGAGGAGGCTGCTACCGCCCTGCATTACTTCGCCCCGGTGGGAGAGAAGGACGACTACGTGGCCCGCGCCATGGGCCATATCGAACGCTACCTGCCGGCGGCAGAGCCGGTCTGAGGCTGAGCGCTTACTCCTGCGCGTTGCGCCGCTGGTCGCGCAGCATGAACAGGTACAGGCTCTCGACCTTCTCACGCGCCCAGGGCGTCTTGCGCAGGAACTTGAGGCTCGAGCCCACGCTCGGGTCGCTCTGGAAGCAGCGCACCGGGATGCGCTCGGCCAGGCCAGCCCAGCCGAAGTAATCGGCCAGGCCCACCACCATGGCCTCCAGCGTCACGCCGTGCAGCGGGTTGCGCGGCTGGGCGGGTTTGGCGGGCGTGGCTTCTGGCGGGGTCCCGGGTTCGGGCGTCGGGGTGTCGGGGGCGTCGCTCATGTCCCAAGCATACCTTGGGGGATGGCGCGAAGCGGCTTGCGGGGGGTCAGGTCGTGCGTTGCAGGTGCGAGTTGCGCTGCACCAATTCGGCCGTCCAGTCCACGAAGGCGCGCACCTTGGCGCTCAGGTGGCGGTTGGGCGGGTAGACCACGTAGATCGGCAGCAGGGGCTGTGTCCATTCGGGCAGCAGGCGCACCAGGGCGCCGGTCTCCAGGTGGCGCGTGGCCTGGAAGCTCGTGACCTGCCCGATGCCCAGGCCCGAGACGGTCGCCGTTACATAGGCGTTGCTCTCGTTCACGCTGACCTGGTAGGGGCCGGTGATGTCCACCGACTCATCGCCCTTGCGGAACTCCAGCGGGTAGTGGCGCCCGGTCTGGGGCGAGAAGTAGACGACGATGGCGTGCTTTTCCTCGATCTCCAGCGGATGTACGGGCGTGCCGTGCTTGGCCAGGTAGTGGGGCGAAGCCACGGTGATGAATTCGAGGTTGCCGATGCGCCGCGCCACCAGCGATTGGTCGGTCAACTCGCCGCCGCGGATCACGCAGTCCACGTTGTCGCTGATCAGGTCCACCATGCGGTCGCTCACGCCCAGGTCCACCTGGATGTCGGGGTAGCGCGCATGGAACTCGGCCAGGTTGGGCAGGATGAGCAATTGCGCCATCGAGGTGCCCACGTCCACGCGCAGGCGCCCGCGCGGGTTCGAACGGGCATTGGTCATGCTCGCCTCGATGTCGTCCAGGTCGGTCAGCAGGCGGATGGTGCGCTCGTAGTAGGCGGCGCCGTCGGCGGTCACGGTGACGCGGCGCGTGGTGCGGTTGAGCAGCTTCACGCGCAGGCGCTCCTCCAGCGCCTGCACATGCTTGGTGACCGTGGCCTTGGGCAGCGAAAGCGAATCCGCTGCCCTTGTGAACGTGCCGGCCTCCACCACCCGCACGAATATGCGCATGGCCTGTATCTGGTCCATGGGCTCTCCTTGTACTTGCACCCACCAGTGGGTGCAGCGGAATTCTCACATGCGGTTTGCATTTGATTGTTGAGCTTTTGGAAACAGTGCAGTGGTGTTTGGCCTGTTTATCGGGCAGGCGGCAGGTACTACATTTCATCCATCGTCAATCCAATGGGTCCATGCCATGCAGCCCGACCGTCCGTCGCCACCTTCGCCGTCCCCCCGTGCCGGAGCCTCTTCCAAGGCTTCGGGCAGCGCAGCGGGCGCTCCCCAGCGCACCGACGCCACCATTGAGGTGGCCAAGGGCGAAGAGGTGGCGGTGCGCGTCTATGGCCGCAAGCAGCCCGGCAAGCCCTCGCCGCTGGTGGTGCATTTCCACGGCGGCGCGTTCACCACGGGTGACCTCGATACCGGCTGCACCGTGGCCGACCTGCTCGAGAGGGCCGGCGCCGTGGTGGTGTCGGTGGCCTATCCGCTGACCCCGTTTCCCCAGCCCGTGAACACCGGCTATGGCGTGCTGCAGTGGGCGTTTCGCAACCGCGTCAAGCTCGGTGGCCAGGGTGCGCAGATCTACCTGGCCGGCGAAGAGGCCGGCGGCAACCTGGCGGCCGCCGTCTCGGTGATGGCGCGCGACCAGTCGCACCCGCCGCTGGCCGGCCAGATCCTGCTGTCGCCCATGCTCGACCCCTGCGTGGGCACGGCCTCGGTGCGCGAAGCCACGGGCGACGCCACCGGCTGCAAATGGACCGAGGGCTGGCGCAACTTCCTGCGCTGCCCGCGCGATGCCGAACACCCCTACGCCGTGCCTGCCACCGCGCACCGCCTGGCAGGACTGCCCTCCACCCTGGTGATGGTGGGCGACACCGACCCCATGCACGACGAGGCGCTGGCCTATGCCGCGCGCCTCGAATCCGCCGGCCTGCTGGTACGGCGCCATGTGTTTCCCAAAGCCGGAGAGATGCCCGAAGCCCTGGAGGCTGAGCAGCGTGAATGCCCCTGCGCCGAAGGCGCGCTGGTGCAGATCCGGCAGTTTTTCGAGGACACCCGATGTCCGGCCCCCACCTGAAACCCCAGGGTTTGTAGGATGTGGTTGACCTCAACTTAAGTTGAGGTTCGATACTCCCGCCACCCCACTTACCGAGCCAGGCGCTCACCCCGTAATTTCCGGCCATTGGCGCCGGAGGGGGAATGCTTTGCCCATGACTGGCCAGGAGCTGGTGCAAGTGCCGACACAGATCGGTACGGACCGGCTGTTGCCCGCGCTTTTTGACGATCTGTTTTGCCCATATCAACGACACGGAGGAATTGCCCATGAACACCATCGACCTGCAGGCTGCTGCACCCGGGAGCACTGCCACTGCCGACACAAAAGCCGCCGCACTGCGCAGCCGGTGTTGACCTTGCCACCGTGTCAGTGCCCAGACTTCGTCCGTCTCCAATCCACCCGATCTTGAAAACCGCAGCGGGGCGTGTTCCACGAGAACTGCCCCGCCACAGAAAGTGACCATGAACTTCCATCTTCCTTTCCCCAAGCGCCCCCTGGGCCTCGCCACCCTGGCCACGGCCGCCGCTGCCGTCGCCGCATCCGCCGTGCTGGTGTTCCAGTCGCCCTCGGCCCAGGCCACCGCCGGTGCGGCGCAGCCCCAGGCCGTACCCGTCTCCGTGTCTGCCGTGCTGCAGCAGGACATCAGCCTGTGGGACGAGTTCTCGGGCCGGCTCGAAGCTGTGCAGCGCGTGGACATCCGTCCGCGCGTGGCGGGTGCCGTGCAGGCCGTGCACTTCCGTGAAGGCTCGCTGGTCAAGCAGGGCGACCTGCTGATCACGGTGGACCCCGCCCCCTACGCCGCCGAGGTGGACCGCGCCGAGGCACAGGTCGCCGCAGCGCAGGCCCGCGTCTCCTACACCCGCAGCGAGCTGGAGCGCGCCACGCGCCTGCTGCAGGAAAGCGCCATCGCCCAGCGCGAGCACGACGAGCGCCAGAACGCCCAGCGCGAGGCCGACGCCAACCTGCGTGCCGCCCAGGCCGCGCTGCAGGCCGCGCGCCTGAACCTCGGCTACACCCAGGTGCGGGCCCCCGTGGCCGGCCGTGTGGGCCGCATCGAAGTCACCGTGGGCAACCTGGTGGCCTCGGGCGCCGGTGCGCCGGTGCTGACCACGCTGGTCTCGGTGAGCCCGATCTACGCGAGCTTCGATACCGACGAGCAGATCGTCGTCAAGGCGCTGCAGGACCTGAAGTCCGGCAGCAGCGCCCGCACCCTGATCGAGCGCATCCCCGTGCAGATGGGCACCGGCACCTCGGGCGGCACGCCGCACGCAGGCAAGCTGCAGCTCATCGACAACCAGGTCGATGCCAGGAGCGGCACGGTGCGCGTGCGCGCCGTGTTCGACAACGCCGATGGCGACCTCATTCCCGGCCAGTTCGCGCGCATCCGCATGGGCCAGGCACGCAGCTCGCAGGCCATCCTGATCAACGAGCGCGCCGTGGGCACGGACCAGAACAAGAAGTTCGTGCTGGTGGTGGGCGAGGGCAACAAGGCCGAGTACCGCGAGGTCACGCTGGGTGCGCCCATCGAAGGCCTGCGCGTGGTCACCTCGGGCCTGAAGGCCGGCGAGACCATCATCGTCAACGGCCTACAGCGCGTGCGCCCTGGCGCCGTCGTCGCCCCGCAGTCCGTCCCCATGACCGCCAAGGCCGAGATCCCTTCCGCTGACCGCAAGGAAGCCCGCGCCGCCAAGTCGCCTGCCGCATAAGGGCACCGCGCGCCTGCTGAAAGACCATCGCCATGAATCTATCCCGCTTCTTCATCGACCGCCCCATCTTCGCCGGGGTGCTGTCGGTGCTCATCTTCCTCGGAGGGCTGATCGCGCTGCGCAGCCTGCCGATCTCCGAATACCCCGAGGTGGCCCCGCCCTCGGTGGTGGTGCGCGCCCAGTACCCGGGCGCCAACCCCAAGGTCATCGCCGAAACCGTGGCCACGCCGCTGGAGGAATCCATCAACGGCGTGGAAGGCATGCTCTACATGGGCAGCCAGGCCACGACCGACGGCGTGATGACGCTGACCGTGACCTTCGCCCTGGGCACCGATCCCGACAAGGCCCAGCAGCTGGTGCAGAACCGCGTCTCGCAGGCCGAGCCACGCCTGCCCGAGGAAGTGCGCCGCCTGGGCGTCACCACGGTCAAGAGCGCGCCCGACCTGACCATGGTCGTGCACATGGTCTCGCCCAACGGCCGCTATGACATCGACTACCTGCGCAACTACGCCGTGCTCAACGTCAAGGACCGCCTGGCGCGCATCCAGGGCGTGGGCCAGGTGCAGATCTTCGGCGGTGGCGACTACTCCATGCGCGTCTGGCTCGACCCGCAGAAGGTCGCGCAGCGCGGCCTCTCGGCCAGCGACGTGGTGGCTGCCATCCGCGGCCAGAACGTGCAGGCCGCCGCCGGCGTGGTCGGCGCATCGCCCGGCCTGCCTGGCGTGGACCTGCAACTGTCCATCAACGCCCAGGGTCGCCTGCAGACCGAGGACGACTTCGGTGACATCATCGTCAAGACCGGTGCCGACGGCGCGGTGACGCGCCTGCGCGACATCGCCCGCCTGGAGCTGGGCGCGGCCGACTACTCGCTGCGCTCGCTGCTCAACAACGACCCGGCCGTGGGCATGGGCGTGTTCCAGGCCCCGGGCTCGAATGCCCTGGACATCTCGGCCAACGTGCGCAAGACCATGGACGAGCTGCAGAAGAACATGCCTGAAGGCGTGGAATTCCGCATCGCCTACGACCCGACGCAGTTCGTGCGGGCCTCCATCAAGTCGGTGATCCACACCCTGCTCGAGGCCATCGCGCTGGTGGTGGTCGTGGTGATCCTGTTCCTGCAGACCTGGCGCGCCTCCATCATCCCGCTGCTGGCCGTGCCGGTGTCGGTGGTGGGCACCTTCGCCGTGCTGCACCTGCTGGGCTTTTCGATCAACGCCCTGAGCCTGTTCGGCCTGGTGCTGGCCATCGGCATCGTGGTGGACGACGCCATCGTGGTGGTGGAGAACGTGGAGCGCAACATCGAGGCCGGCCTGACCCCGCGCGAGGCCACCTACCGCGCCATGCGCGAAGTCTCCGGCCCCATCATCGCGATCGCGCTGGTGCTGGTGGCGGTGTTCGTGCCGCTGGCCTTCATCAGCGGCCTCACGGGCCAGTTCTACCGCCAGTTCGCGGTCACCATCGCGATCTCCACGGTGATCTCGGCGATCAACTCGCTGACCCTGTCGCCGGCGCTCAGCGCGCTGCTGCTCAAGGGCCACCATGAGCCCAAGGACGCGCTCACGCGCGGCATGGACAAGGTGCTCGGTGGTGTGTTCCGCGGCTTCAACCGCGTGTTCCACCGCGGCTCCGAGGCCTACAGCGGCGGCGTCAAGCGCGTCATCGGCCGCAAGGCGCTGATGCTGGTGGTTTACCTGGCGCTGGTGGGTGTGACCTTCGGCCTGTTCAAGGTCATTCCCGGCGGCTTCGTGCCCGCGCAGGACAAGCAGTACCTGATCGGCTTTGCGCAGCTGCCCGATGGCGCCACGCTGGACCGTACCGAGGACGTGATCCGCCGCATGGGCGACATCATGAAGAAGAACCCCAACGTGGAAGACGCCATCGCCTTCCCCGGCCTGTCGATCAACGGCTTCACCAACAGCTCGAACTCCGGCATCGTCTTCGCCACGCTCAAGCCCTTTGCCGAGCGCACGCGTGCCGACCAGAGCGGCGGCGCCGTGGCGGGCCAGCTGAACCAGTCGTTCGGTGCCATCCAGGAAGCCTTCATCGCCATGTTCCCGCCGCCACCGGTGGCGGGCCTCGGCACCACGGGCGGCTTCAAGCTGCAGATCGAAGACCGTGCATCGCTGGGCTACGAGGCCATGGACTCGGCCGTGAAGGCCTTTATGGCCAAGGCCTACCAGACGCCCGAGCTGGCCGGCCTGTTCACCAGCTGGCAAGTCAACGTGCCGCAGCTGTATGCGAACATCGACCGCACCAAGGCGCGCCAGCTCGGCGTGCCCGTGACGGACATCTTCGAGACGCTGCAGATCTACCTGGGCAGCCTGTACGCCAACGACTTCAACCAGTTCGGCCGCACCTACAGCGTGCGCGTGCAGGCCGATGCGGCCTTCCGTGCGCGCAGCGATGACGTGGGCCTGCTCAAGGTGCGCTCCACCACGGGCGAGATGGTGCCGCTGTCGGCGCTGATGAAGCTCGAGCCGAGCTTCGGCCCCGAGCGTGCCATGCGCTACAACGGCTTCCTCGCGGCCGACGTGAACGGCCAGCCCGGTCCCGGCTTCTCGTCGGGCCAGGCCCAGGACGCCATCGAGCGCATCGCCGCCGAAACGCTGCCCAAGGGCATCGGCTTCGAGTGGACCGAGCTGACCTACCAGGAGATCCTGGCCGGCAATTCCGCCGTGCTGGTGTTCCCCATCGCCATCCTGCTGGTGTTTCTGGTGCTGGCCGCGCAGTACGAAAGCCTGACACTGCCGATCGCCATCATCCTGATCGTGCCCATGGGCCTGCTGGCCGCCATGGCGGGCGTGTGGCTCAGCAAGGGGGACAACAACGTGTTCACGCAGATCGGGCTCATCGTGCTGGTGGGGCTATCGGCCAAGAACGCGATCCTGATCGTGGAGTTCGCCCGTGAGCTGGAGTTTGCCGGGCGCACGCCCGTGCAGGCCGCCATCGAGGCCAGCCGCCTGCGGCTGCGCCCCATCCTGATGACCTCGCTGGCCTTCGTGATGGGCGTGCTGCCCCTGGTGCTCTCCACCGGTGCCGGTGCCGAAATGCGCAGCGCCATGGGCGTGGCGGTGTTCGCCGGGATGATCGGGGTGACGGCCTTCGGCCTGTTCCTCACGCCGGTGTTCTACGTGGTGCTGCGCCGACTGGCGGGCAACCGCCCCCTGGCCAACCACGGCAGCCATACGGCGCCGCTGACCGATGCCACCGGCCCCGGCGCCGTGGCCCACCCGATACTGGCTGCACCGCGCGGCCATGACGAATGAGTGCAAGGGAGTCTTTGCCATGAATGCCAACACGATTTTTTCCGATCCTTCCCTGACCGTGCGGCGTGCGGCGCGCCTGGCGCCGCTGGTCGCCGCCCTGGTGCTGGCCGGCTGCATGGGCACGCCTGTCGCGCAGCAGCCCGAGCATGCCGGCGTGGCCGTGCCCGCCAGCTTCAGCGTGGCCGATGGCGCACCTGCCTGGACCACCGCCGCCCCCGCCGAGGCGCAGCCGCGCGGCGAATGGTGGCTGGGCTTCCAGGACCCGGTGCTCAGCGCCCTGGTGGAGCGTGCCGCCAGCGGCAACACCACGGTGCAGGAGGCGGCCGCCCGCCTGGCCGAGGCGCGCTCGCTGCTGCGCTCGGCCGATGCCGCACGCGCCCCGCAGGTGGGTGCCTCGGCCGGTGCCACACGCCAGGCCGGCGCCGGCACCACGGGCAGCACGCAGGCGTCGACGCTGACCTCGGTGGGACTCAATGTCTCGTACGAGCTTGACCTGTTCGGCCGCCTGTCCAAGGCCAGTGACGCCGCGCGCCTGGATGCCCAGGCCCGCGATGCGCTGCTGCAGAGCACGCGTTTGCTGGTGCAGGCCGACGTGGCGCAGACCTACCTGCAGCTGCGCTCGGTGCAGGCCGAGCAGCTGCTGGTGCGCGAAAGCCTGGGCGCCTACCGCGACACGCTGCGCCTGACGCAGCGCCGCTTCCAGGCCGGCGATGTGGCCGAGCTGGACGTGGCGCGCGTGCAGACCGAGGTCGCGGCCACCGAATCCGAGGCCCTGGCCCTGGAGCGCCAGCAGGCGCTGCTGTCCAATGCCCTGGCCGTGCTCGTGGGCGACGTGGCCACGGGCTTTGCCGTGGCCCCGGCCGCCAGCGATGCGGCCCTGCCCGTGATCCCGGCCGGCGTGCCCGGCACGGTGCTCGCGCGCCGGCCCGACGTGTCGGCGGCGCAGGCTTCGGTGCTGGCGGCGCAGGCGCGCGTGGGCGTGGCCGAGGCGGCCTGGTTCCCGGCCATCACCCTCACGGGCAATGCCGGCCAGGCCTCGCCCGAGCTCGGTGACCTGTTCAAGTGGTCGGCCCGCTCCTGGGGCATTGGCGCGCTGCTGTCGCTGCCGATCTTCGACGGCGGCCAGCGCAAGGCCCAGGAAGAGGGCGCCCGCGCCCGGCTGGAAGCCGCCATGGCCGCCCACCGCGGCCAGGTGCTCACCGCCTTCCGCGAGGTGGAGGACCAGCTGAGCGCGTTGCGCCTGCTCGCCGGCCAGGCCGAGGCCCAGGGCCGTGCCGTGCAGTCGGCCGTGCGCGCCACGCAGCTGTCGGATTCGCGCTACCGCAACGGCCTGGTGAGCCAGCTCGAACTGCTGGACGCACGCCGCAGCGAGCTGCGCAACCGCCGCCAGGCGCTGCAGGTGCGCACCGCGCAGTACACGGCCACCGTGGGTCTGATCCGCGCGTTGGGCGGCGGCTGGGGCGATGGCAAGGGCGCCACCCTGGCGCAGGCACCCGCCCGCTGAGGGGCTGCTGTCCCTGTGGATCTTGACAGGGGCTTTCCGGGGTGCCCGCCCCGGCCTGCGGCAAGGGGCCTATAGTGCCGGGTGTCGCCGCTCGGCCAATGCGTTGGTTGCGTGGCTGCCCCCTTCACACCCCCTTGCTAATCAGGAGCATCCGCATGAGTTATCCCGATACCCGCCTCTTCATCGCCGGCCAGTGGCAGGACGCCGCCGACGGCAAGACCATCGCCGTGCACAACCCCGCCACCGGCAGGGAAATCGGCCGCGTGGCCCATGCCGGCAAGTCCGACCTGGACCGTGCGCTCGAAGCTGCGCAGAAGGGTTTCGAGGCCTGGCGCGACATCCCCGCGGCCGACCGCGCCAAGACCATGCGCCGCGCTGCCGTGCTGATGCGCGAGCGTGTGGACGCGATTGCCGCCATCATGGTGCAGGAGCAGGGCAAGCCCCTGGCCGAAGCCAAGGTGGAGACCATGGCCTCGGCCGACATCATCGAATGGTTCGCCGACGAATCGCTGCGCGTATACGGCCGCATCGTGCCCTCGCGCAACCTCAAGGCCCAGCAGCTGGTCATCAAGGACCCCGTGGGCCCCGTGGCGGCCTTCACGCCCTGGAACTTCCCGATCAACCAGGTGGTGCGCAAGCTCGCGGCCGCACTGTCGGCCGGCTGCTCCATCCTCGTCAAGGCGCCTGAAGAGACCCCGGCCAGCCCGGCCGAGCTGATCCGCGCCTTCGCCGATGCCGGCGTGCCCGCCGGCACCGTGGGCCTGGTCTATGGCGATCCGGCCGAGATCTCCAACTACCTGATCCCGCACCCCATCATCCGCAAGGTCACCTTCACCGGCTCCACGCCGGTGGGCAAGCAGCTCGCGGCACTGGCCGGCAAGCACATGAAGCGCGTGACCATGGAACTGGGCGGCCATGCCCCGGTGATCGTCGCTGAGGATGCCGACGTGGCGCTGGCCATCAAGGCCGCCGGTGGCGCCAAGTTCCGCAATGCGGGCCAGGTCTGCATCTCGCCCACGCGCTTCCTGGTGCACGAGAGCATCCGCGCCGAATTCGTGGCCGCGCTCACTAGCCACGCCCAGGGCCTGAAGGTCGGCGACGGCCTGGTCCAGGGCACGCAGATGGGCCCGCTGGCCAACCCGCGCCGCATCACCGCCATGGCCGACCTGCTGGCCGACGCCGTGCAGCAGGGCGCGCAACTGGCCGCCGGTGGCGAGCGCATCGGCAGCGAAGGCAACTTCTTCCAGCCCACCGTGCTCAACGACGTGCCGCTGTCGGCCCGCATCTTTAACGAAGAGCCCTTCGGCCCCGTGGCCGCCGTGCGCGGCTTCGAGAAGATCGAGGACGCCATCGCCGAGGCCAACCGCCTGCCCTTCGGCCTGGCCGGCTACGCCTTCACGCGCTCGCTCAAGAACGCCCACCTGCTGTCGCAGCGCCTGGAAGTCGGCATGCTGTGGATCAACCAGGCGGCCGCCCCCGCGGCCGAGCTGCCCTTCGGTGGTTTGAAGGATTCGGGCTATGGCTCCGAGGGCGGCTCCGAAGCCGTCGAGGCGCACCTGAACACGCGCCTGGTCTCGATCATGAACGTCTGATGGCGGTGTGATCCTTGCCTGCAGGCCCCTGGATGCGAGGGGCCTGCTCTGTTTCACCTGTTCAGGAGCTAGGACATGCCGACACCTGCACCTGTGCTGCACCCCAGCGCCGCGGCCTTGGTGCGCGGCGAGGGGGACATGCTGCAAGACCGGGCCTATTTCCGCCGGCTTGGCGTGCCCTACGACGCCCAGGGCCTCCTGGGGGTGCTGCGCAACCGCAAGCCCAGGTCGGCCATGCCGCTGGCCTGCCACAGCCTGGCGGACCTCCATGCCACGGAGGCCCTGCCGGTTCTCAAGGAACTGGCCGACTTTTCGATGCAGGACGTCAAGGCCACCTCGGTCCTGGCCGTGGCCCGGCTCTGTGGGGCCGAGGCGACGGACTGGCTCACCGAATGCCTGGTGCGCAAGGGAACGCTCAAGAGCTATGTGCTCTGGGCCCTGGCGGCCGTAGCCGACCCGCGGGCCTACCCGGCCGTGAAGGCCTGGTCCGACCCCCTGATCCGAAAGCTTGAGCGCAAGCCCGAGAAGCCTGCGCTCTCCAACCTGGTGTTTGCCATCGCTTACCTCGAACAGGTGGCGCAGATCCATCCCGAGGCCGTCGGCTTGCTGGCACGCTTTGAAGCCGTGGCGCGCACGCTCCCCCCGGGCGATCTGTCGGAATTTCGCAGCTTTACGCGCATGTTTGCGAGGAGTGCGGCCACCACGGACCCTGTACCCGACTGGCTGGCGCAGGTGGTGGCGGCCCTCCCCTCAGAGTGCCGGCTGCATCAGCCGAGCCCGGACATCGGCCGCGTAGGTCCGTCCGACCTTGGCGGTCTTGCCCCCCGGGAACACGACGCTCAGTGAGGAGTACCGGCCGACCGACACATGGGAGATCGCGCCCAGGCGGACCAGCGTGCTGCGGTGGATGCGCATGAATTCCCCGCCAGGCAGGCTGCGCTCCAGGTCGGACAGGCTCTCGCCGTGCAGGTAATCCCTGCCGTCCGCGTGGATGCGCGCGTAGTCGCGCTCCGCCTGGATGTGGGTGATGCTGCTGCACGGAATGCGCAGGTAGTTGTGGCCCGATTTCACCCACAGGTCGCTGGTGCCGGCATGGCGGTGCGCGGCGGCGGCGGCTGCGCTGCGCAGGCTGGCAATGACTTCCTCCAGCTCCGCGATCCGGTCCTGGCGGCCTTGCGACAGCACGGCCTGGCGCGCACGCTCCAGGGCCAGGTGCAGGCGCCCCGGGTCGATGGGCTTGGTCACGTAGTCGATGGCATGGGCGTCGAATGCGCGGCGGGCCTGGTCGTCGAAGGCGGTCACGAACACGACGGCGGGTGCCGGGGTGGGCAGCTGGGGGACCAGGTCGAAGCCGTTGCCGCCGGGCATCTGGATGTCCAGCAGGACAATGCGCGCGTCGAACTCCGCCAGCCTGGCGAGGGCCTGCTGCACGGTGGCCGCTTCCGCGACCGCGCCGACCCAGTCCAGGCGCTGCAGGTGCCGTATGAGCCGGCGCCGTGCCAGCGGCTCGTCGTCCACGACCAGCACGTCGATGGGGCCCATCATCCGGTCCTCCAGGGCAGTTCGATCTCGGCGCGAAACTGCCCCCCATGGGTGCGGGCGCTGAACCTGCCGCTTTCGTCAAAGCGCATGCGCAGGCGGTCCGCGACATTGCGCAGGCCGATGCCGAAGCCGACCACGGTGTCCGCCGACGGGCGCCCGCCGGCCGGCAGATCGTTCTCGACCACCAGCCGCAGAACGTCCTGCTGGCGCAGCGCGCGGATGGTGATCTGCGTGTGCGCCGCGGACTGGCCCACGCCATGCTTGACGGCATTCTCGATCAGCGGCTGCAGGATCAGGCTGGGCACGAGCGCGCGCCGCACCTCCCCGGGGGCCTCCACGGCAAAGCCCATGCGGTCGGAGAAGCGCTCCTGCTCGATCGCGAGATAGTCCTCCTGCAGCACCAGCTCATCCGCCAGGCTGACGTCCTGCAGGGGGTCGATGGTCAGCGTGGTGCGCAGGAACATCGACAGCGACAGCAGCATGCGGCCGGCACGCGCGGTGGCGCCTTCCTCGACCAGGCCGGCGATGGAGTTGAGGGTGTTGAACAGGAAATGCGGGTTGGCCTGGTAGCGCAGGGCGCGCATCTGGGCGTGCAGGGCCTCCTCGCGCGCGGCGGCCAGGCTGCGTTCGCGATCCCGCACCTCGAAGGCATAGACCATGGACACATACAGGCAGGACCAGCCGAAGAACATCGCCATGCTTGAGACCATGGTGTAGCCGAAGTTGCGCCAGCTGAAGTCGGGCACCTCGGGCGCCACGTAAAAGCGGTAGACCTGGAAATCAAACAGGCTGTACAACGGCGCGCAGGCCATGGACAGCGCAAACGCCATGGCCGCCTTGAACAGGATGCCGCGGTGGCGCAGCCGGAACAGCAGTGCCGACATGCCGATGGTGAGCAGGGCGCCGAAGCTGTTGAGCACCAGCTTGCCCGAGAGCGATTCGAGCGGGTCGACGCCAGCGATCCCCCACAGGATGCTGTCGCTGAGCAGCACGGCACTCCAGAACACCGCGGCCAGCTGCAATGTGGTGCGGCGCAGGCCGGACCAGGCGCTGGCGGCGGCATCGCCGGGCAGGTCGGTGGTGTCGTTCGTCGACGGTGGGGGTCCGTTCGTCGAAATGTGCATTGCTTCGTCGGCTGGAGAAGTCGTTGGAGTTTGCGGTGGTGGGAGTCTCGCCAAGAATTCTCCCGGGTCCTCTCCATTCCGGGAATGGGGGCCTTCCAGACCCTGGTTCCCGTCGGATGGATTCTGGCCCATCCCCATTCCACCCTTCACCGCAATGGATCTGACGCTACGGCCCTTTCGCGAATCGCTCGAGCAACTACTGCACAGCGCCGACCTGCCCAGCCTGCATGCACAGGTGCAGCAACTGGCGCAGGCGCTCGGCTTCGAGCATTTCATCTATGCGCTGCGGGTGCCGGAGCACTTTGCGCAGTCGAGCGTTTTGCTGGTGGATGGCTACCCACCAGGCTGGACCCGCCACTACATGGCCCACAACTACCATGCGCACGATCCCATCATCCGCTATTGCAGCCGCAACATCCTGCCGGTGCTGTGGCACGAGGTGCCCGGTGATGGCCCCGGCCCGCAGGCCCGGCGCGTGATGGGCGAGGCAGCCGAGCACGGGCTGTGCACCGGCCTGAGCGTGCCGCTGCACACGCCCCACGGGGAGCTCGGTATCTTGAGCGGCACGGTCTCGCGCACGGGCCGCACCGCCCAGGCCGACATTGCACAGGTCCAGGCGCATGCGCACCTGCTGGCCAGCTATGTGCACGAGGCCATGCGCCGCCTGGCGCCCATGCCGCTGCAGCCCCCGGCGCTGAGTCCGCGCGAGCAGCAGGTGCTGCGCTGGGCCGCCGACGGCAAGACCTCGTGGGAGATCTCGTGCCTGTTGCACATCTCCGAACGCACGGCCAATTTCCACCTCAACGCCATCGCGCAGAAGCTGGGGGTGTTCAGCCGCCAGCATGCGATTGCGCGGGCCCTGCTGCTCGGCCTCATCCAGCCGCGTCCGTTCTGATCGCGTCCCTGCAGGCATGCGCTGCCCCCGCGGGGGATGGCCAGCTTCTTGACAGGCGCCGATAAAATACATAGCATGATATATATCAAAGGAGAATAATGGTCCAGGACACGGTCAAGGAGCTCGGGTTCCTCACCCTCGGCACCCGCTTTCGGCGCATCGGTGAGTCGCTGCAGGCGCAGACCCAGGCGCTCATGGCGCGGCATGGCATCGACCTGCCCGCGGCCCACTTTCCGTTGCTCGCGGCGCTCGACCGGCACGGCCCGCTGGGCGTCGGGGAGCTGGGCACGGCGGTCGGCGTGAGCCAGCCGGTGGTCACGCGCTCCCTGCACGGGCTGGAGGCGAGCGGTCTCGTGGAGTCGCGCACGCTGCAGGAGGATCGGCGCATCCGCAAGGTGCAGCTCAGCGAGGCCGGGCAGGCGCTGGTCGAGCGTGCCCGGCGCGAGGTCTGGCCGGTGATCGAGGCCTCGGTGGCCCAGATCTGCGCGCCGCTCGAAGGCCCGCTGCTGGAGCAGCTGTCCGCGCTCGAAGCGGGCCTGGAACACACCTCGCTGCTGCAGCGCGCAGCCGTCTCCATCGCGGCACAGCCCGCGCGATCCAAAGGAAAGGCATCCCGATGAACAGCTCCCTCGACCGCCCCGTGTGGGCTTCGCTCCTCCATGCACCGCAGCTTGCCGAAGGCGGGGACCTCGCCAGGCGCTACCGGCGCGACGTGAACCTGTTCGCCTGCGCACGGGACGACGATGGCGCCAGCCTTGCCGCGCTGGCCAGCCTGGTGGGGGCGGGAGAATCCGTTTACCTGGCGCAGGTTGCCCCGGTCCAGGTACCGCCGGGCCTGCAACTCGTGCGCAGTGCCCAGGGGGTGCAGATGCTGGCCATGCAGCCCGTCGCGCCTGTGCCAGGCGAAGAGGCCGTGGTGGTGCTTGGCGATGCCGATGCGCCCGAGATGCTGGCGCTGGCGCAACTGACCGAGCCCGGTCCCTTCCTGCCGCGCACGCACACCATGGGCCGCTTTGTCGGCGTGCGTATTGGGGGTCGTCTGGCCGCGATGGCCGGCGAGCGCATGCGCTTTGCCGGCGCCACCGAGGTCAGCGGGGTCTGCACCCATCCCGACTTCAGGGGGCGCGGCCTCGCGCGCCGGCTGTCGTCCGTGGTGGCGCATGCCATCCAGCAGCGTGGCGACCAGGCCTTCCTGCATGCCTGGGTCAGCAACCACGCGGCCATTGCGCTCTATGAAAGCCTGGGCTTTGAGACCCGCACGCAGGTGCAGGTGGCCGTGCTGGCGCGCTAGGCTGCCTGTCCGGCGGGCTTGCCGATGCTCACCGCGTGCGCAGTGACTCGGCCATGACAAAGCGCCGTTTGCCGGCCTCCTTGGCGCGGTACATGGCGCTGTCGGCCTGCTGCAGCAGGGCCTCGCAGCTGGCCAGGCCGGTGGCGGCATGCGGGCCGTAGCTGGCGCCGCCGATGCTGGCGGAGATCTGCAGCACCAGGCCTTCGATCAGGAACGGGGATGCCAGGCTTTCCACCAGCTTCGCGGCCACCTTGGCCGTGCCCCGCAGGCCCGGCTGGACCAGGGCCACGGCGAATTCGTCGCCCCCCAGCCGCGCGACCAGGTCGCCGCCGCGCACCCCTTGCAGCAGGCGCTGCGCGGCCTGCTGCAGCAGCGCGTCGCCCACCGCGTGGCCATGGGCGTCGTTGATGCCCTTGAAGCCATCGAGATCGACGAACAGGATGGAGACGTTGCCCCCGTTGCGGTGGGCCTGCGCCAGCTGCTGCTGCACGATCTGGCGGAACAGCGAGCGGTTGGCCAGGCCGGTCAGCATGTCGTGGTGGGCCTCGTGTTTTGCCGTGTCCAGCAGGTGCGCCGCCTGCCTCAGTGCGTGGCCGACCTTGTCGGCCTCGGTCAGGCCCAGGGGCGGCACCACGATGGGGGCGCCCGAGCCCAGGGCCAGCGCCGGTCCGGTCAGGGCCTGCACGGCGCTGGCGATGGATCCGCCGATGCGCCAGGCCAGGAGCAGGCTGGCGGTCAGCATCAGCACCAGTCCCGCGAGCAGCCAGGCGACTGTGCGCAGCAGCGGGGTGCTCAGGCTGCTGCTCGGAATGCCGATGGAGACCGTCCAGCCCGTGGCCGGTGAGCGGCTGAAGGCCGAGAGCACGGGGATGCCTTCCAGGGTCACGGCATCCACCGAGTCTTCGTCCACCTGGGCCAGCCGCTGCAGTATCAGCGGCGCGCCCTTGGCCCCGACAAAGCGCCGCATCTCGTGGCTGCGCGCGACGATGCTGCCCTCGGCGTCGTAGATGGAGACGATCCAGTCCCGGGCCAGGTGCTGGTTGTTCAGCAACTGGGTCAGCCGTTCGGGCCACAGGCTGGCCCTGAGCCGCAGGTCTGCAGTGGGGACCTTGCCAGTGCCCCCCGGCGCCACGGGCACCGCGATCGTGACGGCGGTTTCCTTCTCGAAACGGGCCTGCAGGAAGGCCGCTTGCGAGAAGGAGGGGGTGGGGCGGGGGTGGGGGGAGGGTGTGGTGGCAGCGTGGGTGCCCGGTGGCAGGCGGGTGTCCATCAGCACGCTGCCATGGCCGTCCTCCAGCACCAGGGCCGCCACGTGCAGGTGGCCCAGCGCGTCCTCGGCCTGCAGCTGGAAGGCGGGCAGGTTGCCGGCCAGCAGCAGGCGGGACGTCGACAGCACCCTGAGCCCCGATTCGACACCGGCGAGGTCCTTGTCCACGGTGGCGATGATGGCGCGCGCCGTGACCACGAGGGCCCTGGCCTGTTGCTCGCGCAGCCGCTGGTAGTCGTAAACCATCACCACCACGGCCATCAGGGACACGGGCAGGCTGGCCGCCACCACCAGGAACACCAGGCGCGAGCGGATGGTCGGCGGCATGGCGCCATAGACCGAGATCAGCAAGCTTGTGACCAGGAACAGCGCCACCAGCCCGCTGATGGTGAAGCCCAGCCAGCTGCCACCGATCCCGGTCGGACCGGCACCGCAGATGCTGCCGGGGGCAAAGCTGGCGGCCGCCATGCCGGTGTAGTGCATGCCGGCAATGGCGATGCCCATGACCAGGGCGCTGGCCGTCTTCTTGCGAAAGCCCGTGAGCACGGTTTCGTGGCGCAGGCGAAAGCAGATCAGCAGCGCGGCGGTCGCAGCGCCGATGGCAAAGAGAACCGAGAGGGCGAACAGCCAGGGGTCGTAGGTGATGCGGGGACGCATCTGCAGCGCTTCCATGCCCAGGTAGTGCATGGCCGCGATCCCCAGGCCCATGAGCGCACCCGCCCCCAGCAGGCGCTGCCAGCCCAGCTGCGGCTGGCTGACCGTGTGCAGGGCCAGCGCCGAGGACAGCACGGCGACCAGCCAGGACGCCAGCGTGGTGCCGACATCGTAGGCCAGTGGCACCGGCAGCGAAAAGGCCAGCATGCCGACGAAATGCATGGACCAGATGCCGGTCCCCATGGCCAGGGCGCCGCAGCCCAGCCACAGCAGTGCGCGGCGCGCGTGGCCGATGGCCGCGGCCACCCGCGAGGCCATGTCCAGGGCGACGAACGATGCCACCACCGCCGTCGCGACCGACAGCAGCACCAGCACCAGGTCGTAGCTACCCTGCATGGGGGCCCGGGCTCGGGCCCCTGCGCGGGGCTGCAGGCATGCACAGACTCATCGACACCTCCCGTGGGAAACGCAGGGATATCCTCATCGGACAACCATGCTAGCGGTTCCCTGCGGCGCCTGAAAGCTTTGCTTTGCACGCCACCCGGTGGCTGGATCCCGCCATGGGCAGGCTGGCCGCCAGGCCTTTGCAGTGGGGTAAAAAAAGCCCGCTCCGATGGGAATCGGTGCGGGCTTGGGCACCCCATGCGCGAGGCCTGGGGCGCCAGTGCGGGATGCTCTCAGTGCTTTTCGGGTGCGGGTGGCAGCGGTGGCGAGACAGCGCCTTCGGCCTGCACGAAGCTCAGCGTGGTCACGTAGCTGGCCTCACCGTACTTTTCGCCCTGGGCTTCGCCAGGCGTCTTGTCGGTGTGGTGCACTTCGGCCACGTACTGGCCCTTCCAGGGAGTCAGGAACTCCACGGTGCCGTCATCGGCGGACTGGGCCTCGCGGCTCCATCCGGCGGGCGAGACCAGTTGCACCTTGGCCTTGGGCAGAGCCTTGCCGTTGAACACGACCTTGAGCTGGCCGGGCTTGCCGGTGGGCACCAGGTCCAGCGCCTGGCCGGGCGCCACGGGCTGGGCGAGGCTCGCAACCCAGCGGGCCGAGGGCTGCCAGTACATGGCGGGCAGGTTGCGCTTGCTGCGGTCGATCAGCGGGTAGGTGGCGGCGGCGAACAGCGTGTCGGCGTTGCCGGCCACGGTGTAGGCGAATGCGTCCTTGGTGAGCTTGCCTTCGACCTTCTGGTTGGCGGTGCCGGCGCGCTGCTCGAGCACGGGCACGCCCTTGAACTTGTCCAGCGCACCGGGCGAGGTCTCGCGCAGGTTGTCGTTGAACTCGCCGAAGTGCAGGCGGACCTGGCCGCCGCCGGCGTTTTCGAGCCAGACCTGGTGGGCGTTGGCGGCGGTGGCGGCTGCGGCCACCAGGGCAAGGGCGGCAGCGGTGCGAAGTGCGAAGCTCATGTGAAAGGCCTTTGGGAGTGAGAAAGAGGGTAAATGAGAACGATGGTGATTATCGTTGCACTTTACAAGTCCACTTGCGCGGACAGGGAGACCGTGCGCGGGCGGCCCAGGTAGGTGCCGTTGAGCCAGTACTGCCGGTCGGTGAGGTTGGCCACCGACAGGCGCCAGACCACGGGCTTGCCCGAGACCTTGGCGGCATAGCGCAGCCCGGCATCGAGCAGCGTGTAGGCGGGCAGTTGCTGGGTGTTGAGGGCATCGCGCTGCTGCTTGCCGGTGTAGAGCACACCGCCCGTGAGCGCCAGGCCGGGCACGGCGGCGATGTCCTGTTCGGCATAGAGCTTGGCCTGGACCTCGGCGACGTTGGCTGGCGTCTTGCCCTGCAGCGCCGGGTTGGAGGTCTGCCGGGTCACCTGGGCGTCCAGCAGGGTGACGCCGCCCCACAGCGTGAGCCCGGGCAAGGCGCGGCCGCTGGCGGTGAATTCGACGCCCTTGTGCACCTGGCGGCCATCCTGCACGTACACCGGCGCGGCGGGGTTGGTGGTGGTGTCGGTGTACTGCAGGCCCTTGTCGATCTGGAACAGCGCCCCGGTCAGCAGCATGTGGCCGAGTTCGGCCTTGACCCCCAGCTCGGCCTGCTTGGACAGCAGGGGCGGCAGGATGGCGCCCGCATTGACCACGGCGCGCCCACCCGCAGTCAGCGGCGCCGTGCCGCCCTTCTCCAGGCTCTCCATGTAGTTGGCATACAGCGTGATGTGCTCCAGCGGCTTGAACAGCACCGCCACCGAGGGCGTGGTACGGCTGTCGCCGTAGCGGGCCGTGGTGGCACCTGCGGCGTTGTAGTTGGTGTCCGTGATGCTCGCGTTCGTGAGGCCGACCAGGGCCGACCACTGGGCGTTGAACTCCACATGGTCGCCCAGCACCCAGTTGCCGTAGCGCGAGCGCTGGGCGATGTACTTGGCGCCCGTGATGCTGAAGGGCGGGGCGGTGAGCGCCGTGGGCGCGGCGATGTCCATGGGGGCGGAGGTCAGCGTGGCCCAGCCGCCTGCAGAACTCAGGAACGGGGTGCGCTCGTCGTGGTCACCATACCAGCCCGCGGTGAGCTTGTGGCGCAGGCTGCCGGTCTGCAGCTTGCCGTCCACCAGCGCGAAGCCGCCCAGCGCCTGGACATCGGGATAGTCCCAGGCGCTGGCCTGGACGCGGTAGCGGCCCGGGGCCCCAGCAACGAAGAGGTTGTTGGCCGCGATGAGGTCGATGTCGCTCTTGCGCTGCGTGAGGCCGGTGCGCACGGTCAGCGCCTCGTTGGCGCGCCAGGTCACGCGCGCCCCCCACTGGGTCTGCGTGGTATCGGTGCGCGTGAAGGGCTGGCCATAGGCGCGGTGCAGCTCGGGCGCTGCGGGAAACGCAGCCCCCGGGTCTACATCCCAGAAGGGCTCGGTGCCCTGCATGTGGTAGGTGCTGCGCGAGGCATCGAACTGGAGCTGCAGGCGGTCGCTGAGGTTCCAGTCCAGCGCACCGCTCACCAGTCCACGCCGCAGGGACTGGCCGTCGAGCCGCAGGTCGCCGTCCTGTGCCACCGCGTTGAGGCGGTAGGCTAGGCGACCGTCGGCGTCCAGCGCACCGCCGAAGTCGCCGTGCACCCGCAGGTTGCTGCCTTCGGTGATGCCGGCGGTTACGCGCGCCAGCGGCTGGTAGACGGGGCGCTTGAGCACGTAGTTGATGGTGCCGCCCACGTTGCCGCTGCCATAGAGAAAGCCCGACAGGCCGGTGAGCACCTCGATGCGTTCCTTGTCCTCCAGGTCTGTGTTGACGTAGGTGGTGGTGCTGGGAACGCCGTCGATGCGCTTGGTGGAGCCGACGCTGAAGCCGCGCATGGCGACGCTGGTGAAGAAGCGCGACTGCGGCCCCTGCAACTGCACCACGGGGTTGTAGCGGAAGGCATCGTCGGGCTTGCTGGCCTGCAGGTTCTGCAGCAGCTCGCTGGTGGTCACGTGGACCGAGAACGGCGTGTCCAGCAGGGGCAGATCGGCCAGGGGGCCGAGCTGGCGCACCTGGGCGGGGCGGTAGCCCTGCGCAGCAGCGCCATCGCGTTCGCTGGCGGCTTCCTGGATCTTGACTTCGGGCAGGGCCTGCTGGGCCTGGGCCGTGGTGGCCAGGCCGAGCAGCGCGGCCATCATGGGTGTCAGTGTGCGTGGCATGGCAGTGTCATCTCTTGGAAAGAGGCAGGCGGGCCCTTGGTGGCCGCATGCCGTGGATCACAAAGAATTGGCTGCCTTTGCAGGACACGCTGGTCCGCGCCGGTGGCTGGAGAAATTCGCACGGACCACCGGGCAGCCTGCGCAGCAGTCCGCAGGTCGCCCGGTGGCCGCAAGGCCGGGGTCAGAAGTCGACGCTGGCGCTCAACGTAAAGGCACGCGGGGCACCCACCACCAGGTAGCCCGAGCCTGGGTAGCCGCCCACCGAGGCCCAGTAGTTCTTGTTGGTCGCGTTGTCGATGCGCGCGCGCAGCGTGACCAGCTTGCCGCCCATCTCGGTCAGGTAGCGGGCACCCAGGTCGAGGCGGTTCCAGCCGGCCACGCGCAAGGTGTTGGTGGCGTTGGCGTAGCTCGATCCGGTGTGCACCAGGCGGCCATCGAGGGCCAGCCCGCGCACGCCGGGTACGTCCCATTCCAGCCCCAGGTTGGCCTGCAGCTTGGGCACGCCGATCACGCGCTGGCCTTCGGTGAGGGCCGAGCCGGTGCGCTGCTGCTTGGCTTCGAGCCAGGTGGCACCGCCGAGCACGCGCAGGCCGGCAACGGCCTCGCCCTGCACGGCCAGTTCCAGGCCCTGGTGGCGGTCCTTGCCATTGGAGCCGAAGATGCCGGCGGCATCGACCACGGAGCGTGGCTTGTCGGTGGAGAACAGCGCCAGGCTGCCGCCCACGCGGCCGCCGTCGTATTTCACGCCGATCTCCTTTTGCTTGGAGACATAAGGGGCCAGCATGGTGCCCCGGTTGGCCGCGGTAGAGGGGGCTGTTTCGCCCTGGCTCAGGCCCTCGGCATAGTTGGCGTAGACCGACAGGCTCTTGTCCAGCTTGTACAGGGCACCGAGCAGCGGGCTGGTGCGGCTCTGGTCGTAGCGGTCGGTCTGCGCGCCGGTGCCATAGGCGAAGTTGGCGATGTCGAACTTCTGGTGGCGCAGGCCCAGGGTGATGAGCAGGCGGTTGTCCAGCACCGACAGCGTGTCGCCCAGGGCCACGCTGCTTAGCTTGATGCGGCCCGTGGTCAGCGGGTTGCCCATCACGCCGCCGCGCAGGGCATTGGCGCTGTAGCCCGGCAGGGCCGTGAAGACCGGGTTGTAGAGGTTGGTGGCCTGGGTGTTGCCGAAGTCCATGACATAGGCGTTCTTCTTGTCCAGGCTGAACGTGGACGCGGCGAGCACCCACTCGTGGCCGATGCTGCCGGTCTGCAGCTTGCCGCGCAGGCCCAGCTCGCCGGTGTTCACATTGTCCTTGCGGTTGTTGTCGAAGCGGTAGGTCGTGCCTGCGCCCGTGGCCGCATTGGCCACCGAGAGGTTGGCCAGCGAGTTCGACTCCGTGCCGCTGCGCGCACCGGCGGCAGCCCAGGCGGTGATGTTGGAATTGATGTCCCACTCGCCGCGCAGCGTGCCGAAGGTGTCGCGCTCGTTGGAGAAGGCCCAGGGCTGGGCGAAATTGGAGCTGCCGTCGGGTGCCGTGGGCACGGCGGTCGCCGTGGCGCCCAGCGTGACATTGGTGCGCGTGCGGTTGAGCTTGTGGTCCTGCCAGCCGATGTCGCCCGACAGGCGCACGTCGCGGCTGCGCCAGTCCAGGCCCACGGCGACCAGGCCGAGCTTGGCCTTCTCGTCGTCGACGGCCGTGCCACCGTTGTGCGAGGCCACGTTGACGCGGATGCCGGTATTGCCATCGGGGCCGAAGCGGCGTGCGATGTCGGCCGCCACGTCGCTGTGGCCGCCGCTGCCCGCGCCCACGCTCACGCGGTTCAGCGGCTCATTGGGGGCGCGCTTGGGCAGCAGGTTGATGGCGCCGCCCAGGCCGCCGCCACCGGGGTTGGCACCGTTGAGGAAGGACGAGGCGCCGCGCAGCACTTCCACGCGCTCGAACAGCTCGGTGGCGATGTACTGGCGTGGCAGCAAGCCGTACAGGCCGTTGTAGGCCGTGTCATCCGAGCCCAGGATGAAGCCGCGGATGAAGTACGACTCCTGGAAGTTGCCGAAGCCGCGTGCCACGCGCACGGTCGGGTCGTTCTGCAGCACGTCGCCCACGCTGCGGGCGTGGCGGTCCTGGATCAGTTCATTGGTGTAGCTGATGGTGGAGAACGGTGTTTCCATCGCATCGCGCGTACCCAGGATGCCCACGCGGCCGCCGCGCGCCACCTGGCCGCCCGCATAGGCAGGCGACAGGCCTTGCGCAGAAGCATCGGCGCTGGCGTTCACGGTGACGGTGGAGAGCGTCTTGTCGCTGCCGGCAGCGGTCTGCGCGAGTGCGGCTGGCAGGGCAAAGGTGCACAGCAGTGCGGCGGCCAGGGCGGCTGGCGTGTGTGCCAACAGGGGAGGGCGATGGGTAGTGTGCATGGTGGTCAGGAGAAGTGGACGGTGAGGTCGATGTCAGAAAGGGGTGGCAGGGTCATCGCTGGGGTTCGAATCTGCAGGGGCCGCAGCCGCAGCCGGAGTGGGCCGCCAGGCGAACCAAGCCATCACGGCCACGGGCACGCCCAGCCCGATCCAGGACCACCAGTCGCCCCAGCTGTCGGAGATGAGGGCGGTGGCCAGGCCGCTGGCCGTGAGCAGCCCGAGCACGATGGGCCAGCCCCAGAGGGTGCGAAACGGCGTGGATGCGTTCCTGGTCATGCGGCGCGCTCCGGGTGGGCGGCGAGGGAGGCCGTGGCGCTGGCGGGCAGGCCGGTGGGAGCTGCAGGGGCGGCAGCCGAGGCCGGCGCCCGGCGGCGCAGCCACAGGTACAGGCCGCTGCCCAGCACGATGATGGTGGCGATGTCCAGCAGCGCCCAGATGATCTTCATCGGCATGCCGCCGTAGTCACCGAAGTGCAGCGGCTGCGAAACCAGCAGCGCCGTGAGGTACCAGGGCAGCTGCGGCGCGGCCGTGATCTGGCCACTGTGGGCGTCGACCAGGATGGGCTGCAGCAGGCGCGAGGTGAGCGGCTCGGCGCCGCGCACGAAGACGGTGTTGTGGTGCGGGCTCGAGAACGACGTGCCCGGGAAGGCGATGAACGACAGCTTGGTGCCTGGCGCATGGGCGCGTGCCACGTCCACTGCCTGCTGCAGCGGGCCGCGCTGGTCCATGGCGATCACGGGCTTGCCCTTGTAGGGTGCGAGCAGGGTGGACAGCTGGTCGTACTGCCAGTACTTGACCATCAGGTCGGCCCAGGTGTTGATCATGCCCGTGGCGCCGACCACGAGGGCCCAGACCAGGGTCACGATGCCCAGCAGGTTGTGCAGGTCCAGCCACTTCACGCGCGTGGAGCGGTCGCGCCGCACGTCGCCGAAGCGCAGCTTGCGCATGAAGGGCGCGTACAGCACCACCCCGGTGACGATGGCCACCAGCAGCAGCAGGCCCATGAAGCCCAGGAACAGCTTGCCCGGCAGGCCCGCGAACAGGTCCACGTGCAGGCGGAACATGAGGTTCATGAAACCCTGGTTGGTGGGAATGTCGGACAGCACCTGGGCCGTGCGCGCATCGACCGCCACGGACTTGAAGTCCTCGGTCGGGTCGGGCGTGTGCGTGAGCGTGACGAACCAGACCTTGTCGTCGTCCTCGGCCTGCGAGACGAACTGCACGATGCGCGCCGGGTGCACGGCCTTGGCGGCGGCGATCACGGTGTCCAGGCTGGCGCGCGGCGTGCCCTCGGGCATGGCGGGCGCCTCGACTTCGGTGCCCAGCAGGTGGCCGATTTCGTGGTGGAAGATCAGTGGCAGGCCGGTGATGCACAGCAGCAGCATGAAGGCCGTGCAGATGAGGCTGGACCACTTGTGGGTCCAGGACCAGCGGCGGATGGCGGTGGGTGACAGCATGGTGCAGGGTTTCTCGGGCCGGAAAAGCTTGGAAACGTGGAAACAGGGCGATGGAAGAAGCCCCCACGGCGGCGTGCCGAGGGGGCTTGGCAGGTTGATTTTACGATGCAAGTAAGAATGATTTGCTTTTGCGTTATTTTTGCGTTGTTGTTTTGATGGCAAAAAAAGGCCCGGTGCGCCTTGGGCGAACCGGGCCATGCAAGGACCTGGGGACTGCCAGGCGCTCAGTAGCGCGCCTTGAGCGCCAGCGTCACGCGGCGTGGCTCGCCGTAGAAGTTCTGGCGGAAGGTGTTGGAGACCTTCTCGTAGTAGGTCTTGTCGAACAGGTTGTCCACCGAGAGGTTCAGCGCCAGCTGGTCGTTGATCTGGTAGCCCACCTGGGCGCTGGCCAGTACGTAGTCGCCCGAGGTGATGCGCAGCGCGCCGCTCTGCGCGAAGAAGTCGCTGCGGTAGGAGAGGCCGCCACCGACGCTGAAGCCGCGCAGCGCGGGCGAGGTGAAGGCATAGCGCGTGAAGACGTTCACGCTGTGGCGCGGCGTGACCGGGCTGAACACCTGGCCCTGCTGGGCCACGGGTGCGCGCAGGTAGAGCGTGTCGTTGTAGGCATAGCCGGCCAGCACGTCCCAGCCAGGCTGCACCTGCCCGCTCACCTCGGCCTCGAAGCCCTGCGAGCGCACCTTGCCGCCGGCGAAGAAGGCTCCGGCCAACCGGGAGTCGGCGATGGCGCGGTCCTCGTCGATGATGCGGAAGATGGCGGCATGCGCCTGCAGGCGCTTGTCCAGGAACTCGCCCTTCAGGCCCACTTCCACCTGCTTGCCGGTGCGGGGATCGAGCAGCTGCTTGTTGATGTCGAGCTGGCTTTGCACGACAAAGGTCTCGGAGTAGCCGGCATAGGCCGTGTACTGCGGGTGGAAGTCGTAGAGCACTGCCAACGAGGGCACGAACTGGCGGCCCGGATCGGCGACGCTGGTGGCGGCGCCGTTGCTGGTGCTGCGCGTGACCGCGTCGGCCCAGCTCAGGCGGCCGCCGGCCAGGAGCTTGACCTGGCTGGCCAGGCTGATCTGGGCCTGGCCATACAGCGCGTTTTCGGTGCGCGTGGTGATGGCGGAGTAGCCCGGCAGCACGAGCGCCGGGTAGGGGGCGCCGTAGTTGGGCGTGAGCAGGTTGGCCTGGACCGGCGTGCCGTAGACGAAGTTGTTGTCGTAGCTCTTGTTCTCGCTGCGGCTGGCACCCACCAGCAGGCGGTGTGTGCGGCCGGCCACGTCCACCGGCAGGCTGGCGAACAGGTCGTAGTTGCGTGTCTTCACATGGGTCAGGCCGTCCACCATTTCCATGGTGAAGTTGCCATTGGGGCTGAGCGCGCTGTTGGCGCGGGCGGCGCTGTAGAAGGCGGTTCGGTCGACGTCGCGGGCCGACAGGCGCACCGTGCCGCCGCCCGACAGGCGGTGCTCCAGCTCGGCGAAGAGGTCGGTGGTCTCCAGGTCCTGGCGGTTGGAGGCCAGGCCCGAGAAGGAACTGCGCGGCAGGCTGGCCAGGCGGCCATCGGCATAGGTGGGCAGGCCCTGGTCGATGGAGGCGCGCACGCGCTGCTGCGCGCCGCCGATGGACAGCGTGGTGGATGGGGCGATGTCCCATTCCAGCGTGCCGTAGCCCAGGCGCTTGTTGTTGAACAGGGTGGCGACATGGCTGTCGCGGTCTTCGGCCACGGCCACGGCGCGGGCGCGCACCGTGCCGCTGGCGTTGAGCGCGCCGCCCACGTCCACCGTGCCGCGGCGCAGGCCGAAGGAGCCCAAGGCGGCATCGGCGTTGAGCATCAGCTTGCCCGGTGCGTGCTTGCGCACCAGGTTCACCGTGCCGCCCGGCTCGCTGCCGCCCTGCAGCAGGCCGGCCGGGCCGCGCAGCACCTCGATGCGGTCGTACATGGCCGTGTCCAGCGTGCTGTAGTTGCCCTGGGGAATGGGCACGCCATCGAGCTGCAGGGCCCCCAGGTCGAAGCCACGCGACTGGAAGGTGTTGTAGTTGCCCGCGCCGTCAAGGCGGGTCACGGTGATGCCGGTGCTGAACTTGATGGCGTCCTCCACCTTGGTGACGTTGCGGTCGTCGAGCTGCTGGCGCGTGATGACGCTGATGGACTGCGGGATCTCGCGCGGTGCCTGGTCCATCTTGCCCACGCTGACCTGGCGCGCCGTGTACTGGCCCGTGCCTTCGGTGGCCGGGGTGTCGGCGCTGTTGGTCACCTTCACTTCGGGCAGGGCGGCGTCCTGCGCGTGGGCGGCCGTTGTGGCCGCCGGGCAGCTGCAGGCGGCCAGCAGGGCCAGGGTGGTCAGGGGAAAACGCGGGGCCGCGGTGCGGCTGCGGGTGGGGGATTCGGTGTGCATCATGGCTCGAAGGGAGAGGGTCGGGCGGGTTGGGGTGCGATCAGAAGCGGGTACGCAGCGTGAGCTGCAGTGCACGGGGCGAGCCCGGCAGGATCAGGTTGTCGTTGCTGCCGTGGGACGACACGTAGTACTTGCGGTTGGTGAGGTTCTTCACGTTCACGTCCAGGCCCCATTGGCCCAGCGTGTACTGCAGCGCTGCGTCCAGCGTGGTGTAGGCGGGCAAGGTGACCAGGTTGGTGAGCGAGGTGTAGCGTTCGCCCACATGGCTCACGCCGCCGCCCAGGCGCAGGCCGTGGCCCATGTCCTTCATGGCCCAGAGGAAGGCCGAGTTGCGCGGGGTGAGCGCGGCCACCTTGCCTTGCGAGGGCACGTTCACCGTGGGCAGCTGGCTGCTCGCGGCGGTGGCCAGCGATTGGGTCATGCGGCCGTCGAGGTAGGCATAGCCCGCGCTCAAGTCCCAGCCACCGGACAGGCGGCCGCTGCCGGTGATCTCCAACCCGTTGGTGCGCTGCGTGCCCACGTTGATCTGGCGCGCGGGGTTGGACGGGTCGGTGTTCTTGATGTTGGTGCGTGTGAGGTTGAACAGCGCACCGGTGAAGTTGAGGCGGCCGTCCAGCAGGTCGAGCTTGACGCCGATTTCCTTGTTCTGCGTGATCTCTGGGTCGTTGGCGGTGTTGTTGGCGGCCAGCGCAAAGGTCTCGCCCGAGGGCTGGAACGACTTGCTGTACGACAGGTAGTACGACACCTGCTCGCTGGGCTGCCAGACGATGCCGGCGCGCGGGCTGAACTTCTTGTCGGTGCGCGCCAGGCTGGCCAGGGTGCGGTCGAAGCGCGTCTCCTGCTTGAACACGTCGTAGCGTGCGCCCACCAGGGCCTTCCACTGTGGTGCCAGCGTGATCTGGTCCTGCAGGTACAGCGCGGCGGTGCTCTGCTCGGTGTGGCTGGGGATGGCGCCGGTGGCCGCGTAGGCACTGGCGGGAACAGCCGGCGTGGGCACGTTGCCGGGGTTCAGGATGTTCACGCGGTCCACCACGCCGGCCGAGATGGACTCGGCGCGCTTCTTCTGGCGGCCCAGTTCCATGCCCATCAGCCATTCCTGGCGCAGGCCGCCCAGGCTGTTGCGCCAGGTCAGGTCGGTCTGGTTGAATACGCCGCTCTCGTCGCGAAAGACCAGGCTGCGGGTGCGGCCGACGGTCATGGTCACGGGGTCGGTGGTACCGCCGGGCAAGGTGTTGTAGCGGTCCAGCGTGTAGTCGTACAGGCGCGTGACATTGCGCACCGACCAGTCGTCATTGACACGGTGGTTGAGCGTGGCGGTGAACGCCTGCACGTTGCTGGTGCTGGTGTCGTCCTGCACTGCCGTGCCCGAGCCGTAGTAGGTGCTGGCCGGCACGTTGACGGGGCGGCCGTTGAGGGCCGGGATGCCGAAGTCCGTGAGGCGCTGGTCACGTGCGTCGGTGTATTGCAGCAGCAACTGGGTCTCGGGGGCGAGCTTGAGCGCCAGCGAGGGCGCGAAGTTGTGGCGCTTGACGAACTGCTGGTCGCGGTAGCTGCCCGAATCCTCGCCCGCCACATTGAGCCGGAATGCGGCGGCATCGCTGATGCCCACGTTCACATCGGCCGTGGCACGGCGATAGTCGTGGCTGCCCAGGCCCAGCGTGGCCTCACCATGCGTCGAGCCGAACACCGGCTTCTTGGTCACGCGGTTGATCAGGCCGCCGGACGAGCCACGGCCATACAGCACGGCTGCGGGACCCTTGAGCACTTCGATGCGCTCGATGTCGGCCAGATCCCGGAAATACAGCGCGTCGTCGCGCACACCATCCACAAACTGATCGGCGATGGCGGTGAAGCCGCGGATCACCACCTGGTCGCGCTGGCCGTCGCCATGGCTCATGGCCACTCCGGGCACGTTGCGCAGCGCATCCTCCATGGAGCGCGCGCCCTGGTCGCGCAGCAACTGGCCAGGCACCACGTTGACCGCCTGGGGCACATCGCGCAGCGGAGCACTGCCCTTGGTGGCCGTGCTGCTGGCCGCGGGTGAGTACGCGTCGTCTGCAGCGCCCGACTGGATGGTGACCTCGCCCAGGGTCCGGGGCATGGGGGCGGGCTGGGCCAGCACGGGAGCGCCGAAAGCGGCGATCAGGGCTGCGGTCAAGGGGGTGCGTACGGCGGAGAGCAGGGGATGCAGAAGCATGGGAGACCTTGAATGGGAAACGGCAATGAGGAAAGATGCGAAGCCGGCAGGAGGTTGGTGTGGAGCGCAGGGGCTGGCCATCCATCACCACCCTGCGGCCCAGGCCGCAAGGCCAGCGGCCAGCGCCACGCCTGCCAGGCGGGGCGCATGGCGCGGCTGCCAGGTCATCACGGCCGTCACGGCCACGGCCGCGACCGACAGGGCGATGGTCCAAGCCGTCACCCCGAGCGATGCCGGCACGCCCGCAGGGGGCTGTGCGGCCAGCCACAGCGACAGGGCCAGCAGCAGCCAGCCCGCGCGGCGCCACTGGGCCAGGCGCGGGGCAGCCGCTTCACGGCACAGGGCATCTTCGTGGTGGCGGTCCATGCCCAGGGCGATCGCGGACCAGGCGGCAAAGCAGAGGAAAAAGGCGGACATGGGGAATGGCTCCTTCAGGCCTGGGCGGCTGGCCGGGCATCGGGCGCGGCCATGGCTGCGGGCCTGCGCGTGGCCTTGCCCGGCAAGGGCCGGCCGGGGCGCAGGCGCCAGGCCAGCCACCCCAGCAGCACGCCGGTGGCCAGGAACGTGAGGTCCATGCCCGCCCAGAGCCAGTCGCCTGCGGGCAGGCTGACGCCCAGGTGCGGGGCCGTGGTCAGCGCATTGAGCAGCGGCAGCGCTGCCCAGGCGGCGCCGGCCAGGGCCAGCACCACCGACCAGCCGCGGCGGTTGGGGAACAGCACGCCCCAGAGCAGGGCCACGCCCCAGGCGCCGAAGAAGTACGAGAGTTCGGTGTCGGGCCGCTCGGGCGAATCGAGCGGAATGAGCCGGTTGGATGCCATGTACACGGCGCAGGCCAGCGGCAGGCCGGCCAGCGAAGCGATGTTCAGGCTGGCCACCAGGCGCTGGCCAAAGGGCAGGCGCGCGGGGGCATCGCTGGCCGCAGCGCCCTTGCGCTGGCCCTGGGCGCTGCGCTTGATGGACCACAGCACCATGCCGGTGGCGATCATCAGGCTGCCCAAGAGGCCGAAGCCCACCAGCACCCAGCGCATGCCCGGGCCGGCAAAGCGGCCCAGGTGCAGGCCGTAGAGCACGCCGTAGGTCACGGCGGCGGGCGAGGTGGCGTCGGTCTGCTCCAGCACGGCGCCGGTGGTGCCGTGGAACAGCATCCGCTCGGGCCGGTACTGCAGGCGGTCGCCCTCGTGGCGCGTGACCTCCACCACTGGTGTGCCCTGCGCGTCGCGCCGTGCCTGGATGCCACCGATGCGCCCGCCCTCCCAGCGTGTGCGCGCGGTCTCCAGGATGGGGCCGAGCGCCAGCGCGGGCAGGGGCTCGACCTTGTCGCCGGGGTTGCGGCGCACACGGCGCTCGGGCTTCTCACCCTGCAGGTCGGCGAAGTAGGTCTGCGAGTCCACGCCCTTGGGGCCCTGGTAGGCCACGGCGATGCCTGAAGGCATGTACAGGGTGTGGAAGATCATCAGCCCGCTGAAGGTGATCATCAGGTAGAAGGGCAGCACCAGCACGCCGGTGACGTTGTGTGCGTCGAGCCAGGCGCGCTGCCCGCCCTTGGCCGGGCGGAAGGTGAAGAAGTCCTTGAAGATGCGCCGGTGCGTGACCACGCCCGTGAGCAGGGCGATGAACATCAGCATGGTGGCCACGCCCACCACCCAGCGGCCCTCGATGGCCCAGCGGCCCTTCTGCGCGGTGCGCAGCTCGAAGTGGAAGCGGTAGAAGAACTCGCCGCCCATGGTCTTGCGCGCGTCCACGGTCTCGCCGGTCTGCGGGTTCATGAGCAGGGTCTCGAAGCGGCCGTTGCCCGTGTCGCGCCACAGCAGCGTGATGGCGTTCTGGCGCTCATCGGGCATGCGCATGATCCACTGGGTGACGTCGGGCACCTTCCTGTTCATCGCCGCCACGGCACGCTCTGCCACATCGCGCGTGGGCTGCGGCATGCCATGCAGCTCGGGCCGCATCCACAGGTTGATCTCGGTCTTGAAGAACGACAGCGTGCCCGTGAGGAAGATCGCGAACAGCAGCCAGCCCAGGACGAGGCCGGCCCAGGTGTGCAGCCAGGACATGGCCTGGCGAAAGCCTTCGCGCGCCTGTTCGCGCGCTGTTCGCGGTGCGGGGGAGGCAGGGGTGGTATCGGTCATTGCAGTTTCTCCAGCCAGCGCGGCGCCATGGCGCCGGCGCCCAGCAGCAGCGCGGGCAGCAGGGTGCCGCCCCAGGCGCCCCAGGCCGTGCGCGCGTAGAAAGCCCAGCCTGCGGCGCCCGCGTAGACCAGCCAGGCCAGCATGGTGGCGGTGAGCACCGCTTCGACGCGCGGCATGGCCAGGGCCAGGGCGAGGGACAGCGCGGCCGTGAAGGCGGCGGCCAGCGCATAGCCGCCGGCGGTGGCGGCCAGGGCGCGCGAGGTGATGGCCAGGCGGTAGCGCCAGGCGGGGCGGGTCGCTTTCATGGGCGATCAGGCGTTGGAATGGGCGGGGAGACGCGTCGTGGCGACGCGGTCGGTGGACTCGGCCTGGCGCTGCTGCAAGAAGCGCGGGGCAGGCCACCACGGGATGCTGGCTGCGGGGCGCGGGGCCCCGTCTGGCTGGCTGACGGCTCTGGGGCCAGTGGACATGCGTGGCAGCGCGCAGGGCGCCCGCAGCGGGTCAAAAGGCCTTCGGGTCGAAAGTGTAATTTATGAGAAGCATTCGCATTTGTAAATGTGAACGCTTGATGTGCAAATGCAACGGTCTGTACCGTGCAGGCATAAAAAAACGGGCCGATGGCCCGTTTGGAAAAACGTGGGGGTGGTTGTCGTTCTGTGCTGCCGCTGTCAGTTGTCCGGTCTTCTTGTTGTCGAGCCTGCTCGCTGGCTTCGTGGGGCGACTCGTGAATGGGAGCGCTGGCTCAGTCCTCTTCGCTCATCTGCGACTGCAGGTAGTTCTGCAGGCCGATCTTGGCGATCAGCTCGATCTGGGTTTCCAGGAAGTCGATGTGCTCTTCGGTGTCGTCGAGGATCTTTTGCAGGATGTCGCGCGAGACGTAGTCGCGCACCGTCTCGCAGTGGGCGATGCCTTCCTTGATGGTGGCCTGGGCGCCTTTTTCGGAGCCCAGGTCGCAGCTGAGGATCTCTGGCACGTCTTCGCCGACCTGCAGCTTGGCCAGGTCCTGCAGGTTGGGCAGGCCGTCGAGCATGAAGATGCGGTCCATGAGCACGTCAGCGTGCTTCATCTCGCGGATGGACTCCTCGTACTCCTTCTTGGCCAGCTTGTCGAAGCCCCAGTGCTTGAGCATGCGGTAGTGCAGGAAGTACTGGTTGATGGCCGTGAGTTCGTTCTTGAGCTGGGCCTGCAGATGGCCGATGACCTGTGCGTCGCCTTGCATGGGGAGACTCCTTGTTATGTTGTTTCGCTCCCGATTGTCGTGAGGCCGCAATGCGGGCGCAAGGCAAGACCCCTTTGTGGCGCATTGGCTGCGTGTGATGCTGAGTTGTGTTCGTGTTTGGTGCCCGCAAGCGGCACGGCCCGCTGCGTTGGCACGCAGCGGGCCGTGATCCCGGAAGGCGGGGGACGGGGTTATTGCGCCCGTGCGTTCTGCGGGGAGGGCGCGGCGGTGGTGGTTGCGCCTGCGGCCTGCTGGCGGTCGCGCCAATGCGCCGCGCCCAGCCACACGGTGGGCACCAGCACCAGGGCCAGCGAGATCATCTGTGCAATCGTGCCTTCGGCCAGGTCCTCGGTGTTGGCATGCCACCAGGCATTGTCGATGCCGGGGATGAGGTTGCCTTCGGTGAACTCGTGCAGCGCATAGACCACGAGCTGCACGGCGAACACGGCCATGAACCACGAGGTCACGCGAAAGAAGCGGCCCAGGTTCACCGCGCGGCCATAGCGCGTCCAGGCCCAGGCGATGGCGGCCGCCAGGGCCAGGCCGGCAAGGCCGCCCCAGACCATGTAGCCCAGCTCGGCGCTGCCGGCCAGCGAGGCCAGCATGGTGGCGGTTTCCACCCCTTCGCGGCCCACCATGAACAGGGCGAACAGGAACACGGCCAGCCAGGCCTGTGGGCCTTCGAGCACGCTGGCGCGATCGATGCGGGCCGCGATCTCCTGCCCCATGCCCTTGCCGGCGCTGCGCATGTGCACCACGCACCAGGCCACGGCGGCGGCGGCCACCAGGGCCATCACGCCTTCGGCCACGGGGGAGAGGGCGCCCACGCGCGACAGCAGCCAGCCCAGGCCCAGCGACAGCAGCAGGGCCACCACCACGCCCGCGCGCAGCGGCGTCAGGAGGTGCAGGCGCCCGGTCTTGCGCAGGTACAAGGTGGCGATGGCCACGACCAGAAGGGCTTCGAGCCCTTCGCGGAAACAGATGAGCAGGGTCTGGAACATGGAGGCAGGTCTTTGCTATGGATGGTGAGCCGGTCCGCCCAAGGGCGAAACCTGGCTCTTGTGACCGGTTCTGAGGGAATTGGCAGCAGCGGCCAAGGCGGTGCCGCGGGGCACTGGCAGCGCCTGCGGCCCGCGGATTATGCGCTTAACGAGAATCAATCTTATTTGGAGTGTTTGACATGGCACAAGGGCCGCGCTTGTGGCCGCCTTGCGGCCAGGTCCCCGGCGGTGCATTGTCTTGATATAGTCATAGACAATTGATTCAATCAAATCAATTAATTGGATTGATGGCCTTACTGGGCCTAAACTTCATTCCGTAGTCAGTTCAACCCACCCTTAAGGAAACAGCAATGTCCCTGATCAACACGCAAGTTCAACCCTTCAAGACCACCGCTTTCGTCAACCGCAATGGCAAGGGCGAGTTCATCGACCTGACCGAAGCCGATCTCAAGGGCAAGTGGTCCGTGCTGATCTTCATGCCTGCAGCGTTCACCTTCAACTGCCCCACCGAAATCGAAGACGCTGCCGACAACTACCCCGAGTTCCAGAAGGCCGGCACCGAGGTCTACATCGTCACGACCGACACGCACTTCTCGCACAAGGTCTGGCACGAAACCTCGCCCGCCGTGGGCAAGGCCAAGTTCCCCCTGGTCGGCGACCCAACGCACCAGCTGACCAACGCCTTCGGCGTGCACATCCCTGAAGAAGGCCTGGCACTGCGCGGTACCTTCGTGATCAACCCCGACGGCATCATCAAGACCGCCGAAGTGCATTCCAACGAAATCGCCCGCGACGTCAAGGAAACCGTGCGCAAGCTCAAGGCTGCCCAGTACACCGCCGCCCACCCCGGCGAAGTCTGCCCCGCCAAGTGGAACGACGGCGCCAAGACCCTGGCTCCTTCGCTGGACCTGGTCGGCAAGATCTGATCGGCTGATTGCATCGGCAGAGCGCCCCTTGGGGCGCTCCCCAGCCGGACAGCGTCATGGCGCGCGTGCGCCATGCCGTCCGGCTTTTTTTCGCCCATTTTTTACGCTCTGTTGCGGACCCGGGCTTGCCACAAGCGGCCCTGGCCCCCACCCTACAAGCCAGAACTCGAAAGGACACCACCATGCTCGACGACCAACTCAAGACCCAGCTTGCCGCCTACCTGGAGCGCGTGACGCAGCCGTTCGAACTGGTGGCTTCCCTGGACGAAAGCCAGACCTCCCGCGAGATGCTGGAGCTGCTGACCACCATCCAGTCCCTGCGCGGCGACAAGATCAGCCTGCGCACCGATGGCCAGGACGCACGCAGGCCCTCGTTCAGCCTGCAGCGCGTGGGCAGCACGAATTCGCTGCGCTTTGCCGGCCTGCCCCTGGGCCATGAGTTCACCTCGCTGGTGCTGGCGCTGTTGTGGACCGGCGGCCACCCACCCAAGGTCGAGCCCGAGGTGATCGAGCAGATCGCTGCGCTCGACGGCGACTTCGAGTTCGACGTCTACATGAGCCTGACCTGCCACAACTGCCCGGACGTGGTGCAGGCGCTGTCGCTCATGTCCATCGTCAACCCCAAGATCAAGACCACGGTGGTCGAAGGCGGCGCTTTCCAGAAGGAAGTGGCCGACCGCGAGATCATGGCCGTGCCCATGGTGTTCATGAACGGCAAGGTGTTCGCCTCGGGCCGCATGTCGGTCGAAGAGATCGTGGCCAAGCTCGATACCGGCGCCGCCGCCCGTGACGCGGCCAAGCTGTCGGCCAAGGCACCGTACGACGTGCTCATCGTCGGTGGTGGCCCTGCCGGTGCCGCAGCCGCGGTGTACGCCGCCCGCAAGGGCATCCGCACCGGTGTGGCGGCCGAGCGCTTCGGCGGCCAGGTCAACGACACGCTGGCCATCGAGAACTACATCTCGGTGCTCGAGACCGACGGCCCCAAGTTCGCCGCCGCGCTCGAAGCCCACACCCGCGCCTACGACGTGGACATCATGAACCTGCAGCGTGCCGACAAGCTGATCCCGGCCTCGGAACCTGGCGGCCTGATCGGCGTGCAATTGGCCAACGGCGCCACCTTGCAATCCAAGACGGTGATCCTGTCCACCGGCGCGCGCTGGCGCAACGTCAACGTGCCCGGCGAAGCCGAGTACAAGAACAAGGGCGTGGCCTACTGCCCGCACTGCGATGGCCCGCTGTTCAAGGGCAAGCGCACGGCGGTGATCGGCGGCGGCAACTCGGGTGTCGAGGCCGCGATCGACCTGGCCGGCCTGGTGGCCCATGTCACGCTGGTCGAGTTCGCCGACCAGCTCAAGGCCGACGCCGTGCTGGTCAACAAGCTCAAGAGCCTGCCCAATGTGAGCATCCACACCAATGCGCAGACCACCGAGATCACCGGTGCCGATGGCAAGGTCAACGGCCTCAAGTACAAGGACCGTGCGACGGGCGAGGAGCACCTGGTGGCGCTCGAAGGCGTGTTCGTGCAGATCGGCCTGGTGCCCAACACCGAGTGGCTCAAGGGCACGGTGGAGCTGTCCAAGTTCGGCGAGGTCATCGTTGACTCGCATGGCCGCACCAACCTGCCCGGCGTGTTCGCTGCCGGCGACTGCACCACGGTGCCGTTCAAGCAGATCGTGATCGCCGCGGGCGATGGCTCCAAGGCCGCGCTCAGCGCCTTCGACCACCTGATCCGCATGCCGGTGGTGGCCAAGGCCACGGCCGAAGCCGTGCCGGAAGCCGTGGCGGCATGAACCTGCACGCCCAGCGGTGAAAGCAAGGGAGCCTTCGGGCTCCCTTGGTGTTTTCAGGGGGCTGCCATGCGCTCGCCCAGTAGGTGCACCAGGCCCTGTGCCAGCTCGCCGCGCCAGGCGTAGTAGTCGTGCCCGCCCGCGAACTCCTGGTAGTGCACCGGGTAGCCCTTGGCCTGCAGCACGGTGCGCAGGTGGCGGCTGGTATCGAGGATGCCGCCGCCATCGCCGGTGAGCGTGATCTCCATGAGCCCGGCCGTGATGAAGAAGCGCAGCGGCAGGCGTGCGCTGGCGGCGAACTCGCGCGTGAGCCATTCGCCCTCGCCGAAGCGTTCGAAGTCGGGCGCGCGCGGCACATTGCGCGGCCCCCACCAGAACGAACCCGACAGCGCGAGCACATTGCCGAACACGCCCGGGTGGCGGTAGCCCGCAAACGCCGCGGCCAGGCCGCCGTAGCTGGAGCCGGCCACGACCACGTCGCGCGCGCCGTGCGAGATGCCGGGCTGGCGCGCGCGCAGCCAGGGCATGAGCTCGTGCGCGAGGAAGTCGGCGAACCCCGGGTTGGCCGGCAGCTCGGTGCCGCGCAGGGCCGGAGCCGGGTGGCCCACGAACACCGCGGCCAGCGGCGGGATGCGGCGCTGGGCGATCAGTGCGTCGAGCAGGGCGGGCACATCGGCGCGGTCCAGGTAGGCATCGCGGTCGAACAGCACCAGCAAGGGCAGCGGCTGGCCCGTGGCGGGGGGGGGGGCCGGCAGGTACAGGCTCACATCGCGCTCGTTGGCCAGGCGGGTGCTGGCCAGGCGCAGGTGCTCCAGTGTGCCGCGGGGGGCTTGCGCCATCGCGCCAGGGCTCTGCCAGGGCACCTGGCAGGCGCAGCACCGAGCGCGGGGCCGTGGGCTCGGCGCTGGCGGGCGTGCGGCTGGGCTGCAGGGGCCAGCGTGCCGCCTGGTTGAGCGGGTCGGGCCGTGCCACGGCGTCCTCAGCCCTTGCGCGCGCCATGCGGTCCGCGCCGGGTGGCACCTCGGCATCGGGCACCAACTGGTAGGAGGCGCGCAGGCCCCGGGGCACGCGCAGGCTCAGGTACCACACATCGCTCTGCCCGAGCTGCGTGAGCGCAAACCCGTTCTCCGAGCGCATGGCCCAGGAGACCTTGACCGTGCGCGTGGCCGGCGTGCCGCGCCACAGGAAGGTCAGCAGCGCCTCGCTGGCGTGGGCGCCGGGCTCGACCAGCGGACCACCGTGGGCGGCTGCCTCGCGCCAGAAGGCCTCGGTGCCTTCGCCTGCGGCCAGGGCCGCGTGCAGGCGCACGAGGCGCGGGCTTTCGAGGGCTGCCGCCCGTGGTTCGGCAACCGCGGGCGTTGCGGACTGGGCGGGTGCCAGCCCGGGCGCGCAGGCCAGCAGGGCGGCCAGCAGCAGGGCGGTGGTGC
This sequence comes from Acidovorax sp. CF316, assembly GCF_000276605.1. Lineage (GTDB taxonomy): Bacteria > Pseudomonadota > Gammaproteobacteria > Burkholderiales > Burkholderiaceae_C > Acidovorax. Next base: position 45,036 of record NZ_AKJX01000111.1, read on the forward strand.
GGGCGACGGGGCGCCGGTCAGAACTTCGCATGCAGGGCCAGGTAGTAGCGGCGGCCGTCTTCGTTGAAGTCGGCCGAGGTCGTGCGGTCGAAGGTCTTGTTCGTCAGGTTCAGGATGCCGCCGCGCAGCGTGAGTGCGTCGGTGATGCGCCAGCCCGCAGTGAGGTCGGCGATGGCGTAGCCGGCCTTCTCCACCTTGTTCTGGCCATTGGAGGGTACGCTGATGTACTGGGCGCTGTGGTAGCGCAGGCTGCCGCTCACGGTGAGTTGCCCGGTGGCGCGCCAGTCGGCACCCAGGTTGACGACGTGGCGCGGCCGGTAGGTCAGCGGCAGGGCGATGGCGCCGCTGGTGTTCTTGGCGTCGGTGTAGGTGTAGTTGGCGCGCAGGTTCCAGGCGGCCGAGGGGCGGGCCGCCCAGCTCGCTTCCAGCCCGCGCGAGCGCACGCTGGCGATGTTCTGGTAGCGGAAGATTGGGCGGCCATCGGGCAGGTAGCCGACGAAGTTGTCGTAGCTCGGCGCCAGCGCGCGGTCGGCCGTGCGGTTGGTGATGTCGATCATGTTCTTCAGGTCGGTGTTGAAGAACGTGAGGCCGCCGCTGTGGATGCCTTGGGCGAACTGCAGGCCCAGCTCCTGGCTGGTACCGGTCTCGGGCTTGATGGCGTTGCTGCCCACGATGTAGCAGCCCACCGTGGCGCTGCCGCAGGACACCGATCCCCAGTTGGGGCTGCCCTGCAGCAGCGTGGGCGCGCGGAAGGCGCGCGACACGCCGCCCTTGACGGTGATGGCGTCGCTCAGGTGGTAGACCGCGTAGGCGCGCGGGCTGTTGTGGCCGCCGAAGTTCTCGTGGTGGTCGAAGCGGTTGCCCAGGGTGATGGCGAGCTTGTCGCTGATGCGGATCTCGTCCTCCACGAACAGCGCCCACTGGCCGATCGAGGTCTCGGGGCTGGCATTGAAGCCCGCCGTGCCCGGCAGGCCGCGCAGGTTGGCCGGGTCGTTGAGCTTTTCATGGCGCACGTCGAAGCCCGCCGTGACGAACTGGTTGCCCCAGGCCACGGGCAGGTTGAGCTTGCCGCTCAGGTTGCTGGTGCTGGCCTTGTTGGGGTTGACCTGGCCCGTGACCATGCCGGTGAGGTTGCGGATCTCGTCGGCGGCATAGGTCAGCTCGGTGTTGCCGAAGCCCCATTGGCCCTTGTGGCGCAGCGCCACCGCATCGCGCTCCATCAGGAAGCCTGCATGGTCGCGCCGGCTGGTGTCCACGTCGGCGGTGATGCTCTGGCGGGTGTCCGGCGTGAGGGCCAGCTGCGCGCCGAACAGGCGGTTGCGAATGTGCTGTAGCCCGGTCTGGCGTGTGCCCGAGGCCGGCAGGGAGTTGATCGCGCCGTCGGCATCGCGCTGGTCGTAGGCGCCCGTGAGCTTCAGGCCCAGCAGGTCGGTGGCGGTGGGGCCGGCCAGCGAGAAGCCCGCCAGGCGGCTGTCGCCAGCCTGCTTGTCCTGCTGCAGCACGGTCTCCACACGGGCCGAGCCGCGCCACTGCTTGCCCACCGGGCGCGTGATGATGTTGACCACGCCGCCGATGGCGTCCGAGCCATAGAGCGAGGACATGGGCCCGCGCACGATCTCGATGCGCTCGATCTCGTCGCTGGCCACCCAGCCCGTGTCGTAGTCGTTGCCGCGGAACATGGCCGAGGTGGCGTTCACGCGCTTGCCGTCGATCAGCATCAGCGTGTAGGCCGAGCCCAGGCCGCGCAGCTGCACGCCGGGCACCAGGTTGCCGCTGCGGCTGAGCGTCACGCCCTCCACCGTGCCCAGCAGCTCGGCCAGTTCCTGCACGGGGCGGCGCTCGATCTCCTCGCGGGTGATCACGGAGATGCTGGCCGGTGCCTCGCGCAGCTCCTGCTCGTTGCCCGAGGCGGTGACCACGACGGTGGAGAGGGCCGGGGTGGCAGGGGCGTCGGCGACCGCCTGCGCATGGACCCCGGCTGCGGCGAGGGCGGCGCACAGCGCGGTCAGTGCCAGGGGGAGGGTGTTGGTACGGAAATGCATGCAGTCCTCGGATCTGTTGTATGTTCTAAATGAGAATGAAACCTGTTTATCATTTCACGCTTCCGCCCCCACGGGCCTCTGCCATGTTGGACATTCCCCCAGAAAGCTTTGCGCTGTACCCAGAAATGCCCGTCCTCGGGCTGCCCGAGCTCACGCGCAACCTGCACCTGCTGGGCGGTGACTACCAGGTCAGCGGCATGCAGACGGCACCGCGCGAGGTGCTGCGCGGCAGCATGGAGACCCTGGAGCTGCGACCCGGCCTGGTGCTCTACCGCACCGAGCTGCAGGACCTGTGCACGCTGCGCACCTCCAACCTGCTGTACCCCGGACTCAAGCTGTGCATGCTGGTGCAGGGCAGTTCCGAGCTGTCGTACGGGCGGCGCAGCTTCGTGCTCGGCCCGGGGGCCGGGCGCACCGCCGCCGCCCTGGTGGCACTGGCCGAACCCGACCGCTTCACACGCCATTGGCAGAGCGGCCGGGCCGAGCGCAAGGTCTCGCTCACGCTGATGCCCGAATGGCTGGAGGCCAACGGCGTGGCCAATGGCGCCGTGCGCGCCTTCTGCCGCCAGCACCTGGCCGTGGCGCCCTGGCGGCCCTCGGCGCGCGCCATGGCCCTGGCCGACCAGATCGGCCGCCCGCCCGAGATGGCGCCCGGCCTGCGCCGCCTCTGGCTGGAGAGCCGCTGCCTGGACATCGTGGTCGAGGCGCTGGACGTGATCGCGCGCCAGCCGGGCGCGACCGCTGGCGAACTGAAGGCCCTGGAGGCCCAGGACGCGCTCGACGCGCGCAGCCACCGCCGCCTGCGCGAGCTGCGCGACTTCCTGGACAGCGGCGGCGCCGACGCCATGCCCCTGGCCGCCATCGCGCGCCTTGCGGGCATGAGCGCATCGCACCTGCAGCGGCATTTCCCCAAGGTGGGCGGCACCTCGGTGGTGGACTACCTGCGCCAGCGCCAGCTGCTGCGCGCGCGCCAGGCGCTGGAGCGCGGTGAGGCCGACGTGGCCGGCGCCGCAGCACTGGCCGGCTATGCCAGCGCGACCAACTTCGCGACGGCATTTCGCCGCTGCTTCGGCATCACGCCACGGCAGGCGCGCCAGCGCTTGTGAAGACACAGTTGGAGACAGGTCAATGTGTATTGATAATTATTCTCATATAATCACCCGATAGCCAGCCACAGCCAGCCCGTCTCCGAAGGGGCTTCCGGCGTCCGAAGCCAGCTCTGTTTCCACATACGTCTCAGAGAAAAAAGGGTTTCCTGCCGTGGCGCAACCAATCAACCAATCCCCCCGTTTCGCACTCCGTCCGCTGGCCTTGCTGGCCGCCTTGGCGTGCGCCTCCTTCACCGGCGTCCAGGCGCAGACCGCGGGCGCACCCGTGCAGATCGTGGCCGCGGGCCCTGCGCTCAAGGAGGTGGTGATCAGCGGTTCGCGCAGCGAGCAGAACCCCGACGACCTGCCGATGAGCATCGACGTGATCAACGCGCGTGCGCTCGAAGAGGGCCAGGTGCGCGACATCCGCGATGCGGTGCGCGAGCTGCCCAACCTGTCCGTCACGCGCTCGCCGGCGCGCTTCTCGCTGGCCAGCGGCTCCACCGGCCGCGAGCAGAACGCGGGCTTCAACATCCGCGGCCTGGACGGCAACCGCGTGCTGATGATGGTGGATGGCATCCGCCTGCCGCGCAGCTATGTGTTCAGCGCCAACGCCTTCGGCCGCGACTACCTGGACATGGGCCTGCTGCAGCGCATCGAGGTGGTGCGCGGTGCCACTTCGGCGCTGTACGGCTCGGACGGCATGGCCGGCCTGGTGAACTTCATCACCGTGGAACCCGAGAACTTCCTCAAGGACGGCAAGACGCTGGGCGGCCAGGTGAGCGCGGGCTACGATGGCGACGACCACGGCAAGCGCCTGGGCGCCACGGTGGCGGGCCGCGTCAACGACACGGTGCAGTGGCTGGTCAGCGGCAGCGTGAACCGCGCGCGCGAGCTCGACAACATGGGCACCAACGATGCGTCCAACGCCGACCGCACCCTGCCCAACCCGCAGAAGGACCAGGGCGGCGCCTTGCTGGCCAAGGTGGTGCTCACCCCCGGCGGCGGCCAGCGCCACGCCTTCACGGTGGAGCATGTGGACAAGACCTCCGACTACGAGCTGCTCACCGCGCGCTCCAAGCCGCCGCTGGCGGCCACGTCCACGCTGTCCTCCCATTCGTCCACCGACATGCAGCGCAGCCGCGCCACCTGGGAGGGCAGCTGGCGCCTGAACGCCGGCTTTGCCGACGACGTGAAGGCCACGCTGAGCTTCCAGGACGCACATTCGCGCGAGTACGCCTTCGAGGACCGCAACACCGCCGCCGACCGCGTGCGCGACGTGACTTACGACGAGCGCAGCTGGCAGGCCAATGTGCAGGGCAGCAAGGTGCTGCGCACGGGCGGCAACTGGGTGCAGAAGATCACCTACGGCATCGACCATTCGTCCGCCAAGGTCACCAACCTGCAGGACGGCGTGACGCCGCCCGTGGGCGAGACCTTCCCGCTCAAGCGCTTCCCCGACACCACCGAAACCAGCACCGCGCTGTATGTGCAGGACGAGATCGTGAACGGCCCCTGGAGCGTGACGCCCGGCGTGCGCTTCGACACCTTCCGCATCAAGGCCGACCAGAGCGGTTTCGGCGCGCAGGCGGTCTCGCTCTCGGGCAATGCCACCTCGCCCAAGCTGGGCCTGCTGTACCGCGCCACCGACGCCTGGAGCGTGTTCGGCAACTACGCGGCGGGCTTCCGTGCGCCCAACGCCGGCCAGGTCAACGCCTTCTTCGAGAACCCGGTCAGCAACTACAAGACGGTGCCCAACGGCAACCTCAAGCCCGAGAAGAGCCAGAACTTCGAGATCGGCGTGCGCGGCCGCATGGATGCGCTGTCCATCGAAGCCGCCGCCTTCACCGGCCGCTACAAGGACTTCATCGAGGACCTGCGCCAAGTGGGCGGCACTGGCGCGCCGGGCAACCCGCTGGTGTTCCAGTCGGTCAACATCGGCCGCGTCAAGCTCAATGGCTTCGAGGTCAAGGGCGACGTGCGCTGGGGCAATGTCGCCGGCGGCCAGTTGAGCACGCCCTTCGCCTACGGCCAGACGCGCGGGCGCGACACGGCCACCGGCAAGCCCGTCAACACCGTGGACCCCTCGCGCCTGACGGCCGGCCTGCGCTACGACACCAGCGCTTTCATGGTGCGCCTGGACATGACGCACGCCGCCGCCAAGAAGGCCGAGGACGTGACCCTGGCCACGGGCAGCACGCAGTACCTCACGCCCTCGTACACGGTGCTGGACCTGTCGGGCCAGTGGCGCATCCGCAAGGACCTGCGCCTGAACGCCGGCATCTACAACCTGACCGACAAGAAGCACTGGCGCTGGGCCGACGTGCGCGGCCTGGCCGCCAACGCCAGCTTCATCGACGCCTACAGCCAGCCCGGCCGCAATGTGCGTGTCTCGCTGGTCGCGGACTTCTGACCGAACTTCCGAACCCATCCATCGCGGCTTTCCTTCCAGGGAGACAGACCATGAGCCATGCTTCCGATACACCCGCATCCCGCGGCCATTGCGACGAGGAGTACAGCCTGCCCTGCGCCGAAGCGCTGCTGGCCGGCACCCTGGCGCTGATGACGGGCTACGTGCAGGCCTGCTGCGACAGCCACCGCGATGCGATGGGCCGCAAGATCACCGCCAACCTGCAGATGCTGGCCGACGCCGAAGGCTTCACGCCGCATTTCCGCACCGTGGTCTGGAGCCTGCAGGGCCGCTGGGCCCAGCAGAGCGCCGGGCAGGCGGCCGATGCCGCGAATGCGGCCCTTTCTGCGGCAGAGCAGCGCCGCGCGCTGTGGATCCCCGCCCCCGAAACCGTCCAATGAGCATGACCTCTTCCCACCAACCCGACCCCAACGGCGTGCGCCTGCAGACGGCCCCCGCCATCCGCGAGCAGTTCGCCGCCATGCGTGCCACCGGCAAGCGCGCCAAGGATGCCGCCGAAGCCCTGGGCCTGTCCGAAGGCGCGGCCATCGCCGCGCATGCGGGCGAGCACGAACATCCGCTCAAGGCCGTGCCGCTGCAGGGCTCGTGGCTGCAGCTGCTGCAGTCGCTCGAAGCCTGCGGCCCGCTGATGGCACTCACGCGCAACGAAGGCGTGGTGCACGAGAAGACCGGTGTCTACATGAACATCTCGGCCACGGGGCCGGTGGGCCTTGCCTTGAGCGAGGACATCGACCTGCGCCTGTTCTTCGCACAGTGGCATGCAGGCTTCGCGGTGACCGAGGCCGCCGCCGACCCGGCACGCCCGCCCCAGCGCAGTCTGCAGTTCTACAACGCCCACGGGCGTGCGGTGCACAAGGTTTTCGTGCGCGAGGCCACCGACCTGGCCGTGCTCGATGCCGTGGTGCAGCGCTTTGCGCAGCCGAGCGCGGGCTATGTGTTCGGCGCCGCGCCGCCGGCCGAGGTGCCGCGGCCCGATGCCGAGATCGACGCCGCCGGCCTGCGCGCAGGCTGGGCCGCGATGCAGGACACGCACGAGTTCTTCGGCCTGACCAGGAAGTTCGGCGTGGAGCGCCAACAGAGCTTTCGCCTGGTGGAAGGGCAGTTCGCCTGGCGCCTGGCGAGGGAATCCGTCACCGCCGTGCTGCAGCAGGCAGCGGCGGGCGGCCTGCCCATCATGGTCTTCGTGGGCAGCGGCGGCTGCATCCAGATCCACACTGGCCCCGTGGCCAACATCAAGCCGCTGGACACGCCCGGCGGTGCGCAGTGGATCAATGTGCTCGACCCCGGCTTCAACCTGCACCTGCGCACCGACATGGTGGCCAGCGTGTGGCTGGTGGAAAAGCCCACCGCCGACGGCGTGGTGACCTCGGTCGAGGCCTTCGACCATGCGGGCGAACTGATGGCCATGTTCTTTGGCGCGCGCAAGCCCGGCCAGGCCGAGCTGCAGGGCTGGCGCGACCTGGCAGCCGGCTTGCCGCGACAGCAGGAGCTGGCCCATGCTGCGTGACACCGGGTTGATCGAACGCCGCCATCTGCTGCGCGGTGCGGTGGCATTGCCGCTGTCCTTCGCGCTGGGCCAGGCCCATGCCGCAGGGGCTGCCCGCATCGTCTCGCTGGGCGGCGCGCTGACCGAGGTGGTCTACCTGCTGGGCGCGCAGGCGCAATTGGTAGGCACCGACACGACGAGCCTGTTCCCCGAGGCCGCGCTCAAGACCGCCAAGGTCGGCTACATGCGCCAGCTCTCGGCCGAGGGGCTGCTGTCCCTCAAGCCCGATGCCGTTGTGGGCACCACCGAGGCCGGCCCGCCCGTGGTGCTGGACCAGGTGCGCAGCGCCGGCGTGCGCGTGGAGCTGGTCAAGGCCGACCACACCTGGGACGAGGTGCAGCGCAAGGTGGCCACCGTGGGCCGCGTGGCGGGCCGCGAGCGCGAGGCCGCTGCCCTGCAGGCCGATCTCGACGCCCAGTGGGCGGCGGTGCAAAAGAGCGTGGCCGCGGCTGCGCGGCGCCCGCGCGCGATCTTCATCCTCTCGCACAGCGGCAGCCCCATGGTGGCGGGCACCGGCACCGCGGCCGACGCGCTGATCCGCTTTGCCGGCGGCACCAACGCCATCACCCAGTTCGCGGGCTACCGGCCGCTCACGGCCGAGGCCATGGCCAGTGCCGCGCCCGATGTGCTGCTCAACAGCACCCAGGGCATCGAGGCGCTGGGCGGCGAGGCGGCCTTCTGGCAGCGGCCGGAGCTGGCCCTTACCCCGGCCTTCCGCCGCAAGGCCCTGGTGACCATGGAAGCCAGCCAACTGCTCGGCTTCGGGCCGCGCCTGCCTGGCACCGTGCGGGAGATCCAGGCGCGCCTGCAGGCGATCACCGCGTGAGCGGGCTGGCAACCGCCGTGCAGCCGGTCCCGCGGCGCGCTCCAGGGCGCCTGTCGCAGCGCGCCGCGCTGGCGCTGGGCCTGGCGCTGGTGGCGCTGGCCTTTGTGTGGGCCAGCACCCAGGGTGCCTACGCCATCGCACCGGCCCAGCTGTGGCAGGTGCTGCTGCAGGCCGTGGGCGCTGCAGCGGTGCCCGAGCAGGCGCCCGAGTACCTGGTGTTCGTCAACATCCGGTTGCCGCGCCTCTTGATGGGCGTGGCCGCCGGGGCTGGCCTGGGCCTGGCCGGCGCGCTGATGCAGGGGCTGTTCCGCAACCCGCTGGCCGACCCCGGCCTGATCGGCGTGAGCAGCGGGGCTGCGCTGGCCGCGGCGCTCACCATCGTGCTGGGCAGCCACTTCCTTCCCGACATGCCGCGTACCCTGGGCAGCTGGTCGCTGGTGATCACGGCCTTTGGCGGTGGACTGGTGGTCACGGCGCTGATCTACGGGTTGGCGCAGGCCGATGGCGGCACGCGCATGGGGCTCATGCTGCTGGCGGGCGTGGCCGTCAATGCGCTGGCGCTGGCGGGCCTGGGCTACCTCAACTTCATCTCTACCGACGAGCAGCTGCGCAACATCCAGATGTGGCTGCTGGGCAGCCTGGGCGGGGCGCGCTGGAGCGCCGTGGCCCTGGTGGGCAGCGTGGTCGCGGTGGCCTGCGGCCTGGGCCTGGCGCTGGCGCGCCCGCTCAATGCGATTGCCCTGGGCGAGGCACAGGCTGCGCTTTTGGGCGTGCCGGTGGAGCGCACCAAGCGCCTGGCCGTGCTGGTCACCGCACTGGCCGTGGGCGCGGTGACCGCGGCCACGGGCATCATCGGCTTCATCGGCCTGGTGGCACCGCACTGGGTGCGCCTGGTGGCCGGGCCCGACCACCGCGTGGTGCTGCCCTGCTCGGCCCTGCTGGGCGCCACGCTGGTGCTGGTGGCCGACGTGGTGGCGCGTACCATCGTCAAGCCGGCGGAGTTGCCGCTGGGCGTGCTCACCGCCTTCATCGGCGTGCCCTTGTTCCTGGCCATGCTGCGCCAGTTCCGGAGCAAGGTATGAGCGCCAATCCGCTTTGCGCCGGTGATCCACTGGTGTGCGATCAGTTGGGGGTGGGCCTGCCGGGCCGGCCATTGCTGGCCACCGTGCATGCCCGCCTGGCCCCGGGGCGTTTCACCGCGATCCTCGGCCCCAATGGTGCGGGCAAGTCCACGCTGCTGTCCATGCTCTCGGGCCAGCGCGCGCCGCGCTTGGGTGCGGTGAGCCTCGGGGGCCGGGCGCTCTCGGCCATTGCCGCGCTGGAACTGGCGCGCCTGCGCGCCGTGCTGCCGCAGGAGACGGCGGTGGCCTTCGATTTCACGGTGCAGGAGGTGGTGGAGATGGGGCGCTTTCCCCACCGCCAGTCGCCCAGCCGGCACGAGGCACGCATTGCCCACGAGGCCATGGAGTCCACGGGCGTGGCCAATCTGGCGGGGCGGGGCGTCAACACCTTGTCCGGCGGCGAGCGCGCACGCGCCCACCTGGCCCGGGCCCTGGCCCAGATCTGGGAGCCCCGGCCCGACGGCGCCACGCGCTGGCTGCTGCTCGATGAACCCACTGCCGCGCTCGACCTGGCGCACCAGCACCAGGCCATGGCCCTGGTGCGCCGCTGGGCGGTGGAGCAGGGCATCGGCGTGGTGGCCGTGCTGCACGATTTGAACCTGGCGCTGCGCTATGCGCACGATGTGGTGCTCATGGGCGCGGGGCGCTGCGATGTGGGGCCCACAGGCGAGACGTTGGACGCCGCCGCCATTGCGCGTGTGTGGGGCGTGCAGTGCTCCGAGGTGCGCGCCAGCGATGGCACGCCGCAGTTCCTGGTGGCGGCCGGATGAAGCGCAGATGACGATTCGGTCATCTGCCGGCGCCTTGCCCTTGGGCGCATGGGGATATGCGCAGTGGCGCATGCTGCGCCGCGCCATCTTGTCACTAGAATGCGCGCACACCATGCGCCGCCTGCTGCTCGTCTTTCTGCTGCTGTTCATGCCGCTCCAGTCCGTCTGGGCCGCGGCATCGCCGTACTGCGGGCACGAGGCAGCGCCGCAGGCATCGCACTTCGGCCACCACGTGCACGAGCACCAGGCCGATGGCGCGCATGCAGCGCCTTCCCTGGCGAGCGAAACACCGGACCACAAGGGCCTCGCCACCTCCGGCACGGCGGACATGGACTGCCATGCCTGCCACGGCGCGGGCAGCGGCATGGCCTTGAGCGCGAGCGTCCAGGCCATCGTGGTCTCGGTGGGCCGTCCAGCGCCCCAGATGGCACCGGCCTGGGTGCACCCCCCGCTTTCCCGCCCCGAACGCCCCAACTGGTCCGTCCTCGCCTGAGCGGCGAGGCGGGCTGCGGGTAGCCCCTTCCTGACGATTCCACGCTGCCCTGGCGGGCAGCCGCGGCGCGCGCGTGCGTGCCGGGTGTCGTGCCTTGCCGATTTCAACCCCGTGGCCCGTGGCCACTGCAGAGGAATCGGATGCAACGAACGAGAAGAACGAATCACACCCCACGGCTGTGCATGGCGGCCGTGGTCGCCCTGGCGTGGGCGCTGGCCGGCAGTGCCGCGCTGGCCCAGTCACCACCGGCACCGCCACCGCTCACGCTCAAGGCCCTGTTCGACAGGGCCTGGGAGCGCCAGCCCGAGGCGCAGTCGGCCGCGCTGCGGCGCGAGTCGGCGCAGGCCGCGCGCAGCGGCGCGGCGTCCTGGACGGCCGAACCCGCGGCACTGGAGTTGTCCACCAAGAGCGACCGCCCCGGCAGCAACCAGGGCAGCCGCGAGGTCGAGCTGGGCGTGGCCCTGCCACTGTGGCTGCCTGGTGAGCGCGCACGCAAGGCCGCGCTGGGCGATGCCGAGATCAAGGCCGTGGAGAGCCGCCGCCTGGCCGCCCAGCTGCAGCTGGCCGCCAGCGTGCGCGAGGCCTGGTGGGCGCTGCAGCGTGCGCAGGCCGAGCTGGGCCTGGCGCAGGACCGGCTGCAGAGCGCGCAGCAGCTCGCAGCCGACGTGGCGCGCCGTTTCAAGGCCGGCGACATGGCGCGTGCCGACCAGACCCAGGCCGATGGCGCCGTGGCCCAGGCCGAGGCCGCCGTGGCCGAAGCCCTGGGGGCACGCGATGTCGCGCAGGCGGCCCTGGCGGCCTGGGGCGGCCAGGAGGTGCTGCCCGACGCTGCAGAGCCCGAGGCCGAAGCCTTGCCCGCCGCCGGCCTGCCCGCCGACCACCCGGCCGTCGCCGACTGGCAGGACCAGGCCGAGGTGGCGCGCCGCGCCGCCGACCTGGCCGTCGTGCAGACCCGTGCCAATCCCGAGCTGACCGTGGCTGCCACGCGCGGGCGCGAGCAATCGGGCGAGCGCTACCTGCAAAGCTTCACCGTCGGCGTGCGCGTGCCCCTGGGCGGCGGCGACCGTGCGCGCGCCAAGGAGGCCGCCGCACGCGCCGACGCACTCGACGCCGAAGTGCGCGCCCGCGTCGAGCAGGACCGGCTGGCTGCCGACGTGGCCGCTGCCACGGCGCGTGTGAAGGCCACCCAGGCCCAGCGCGAGGCCATGGCCCGCCATGCGGCACTGGCGCGTGACACGCGCGGTTTCATCGACAAGGCCTTCCGCCTGGGCGAGGCCGACTGGCCCACGCGCCTGCGCGTGGAACTCGAAGCCGTGCAGGCCGAGCGGCAGCTCGCGCGTGCCCGCATCGATGCTGCCGCCGCCGTCTCCACCTTGCGCCAGGCCCTGGGCCTGTTGCCGCAGTGAGCGCCCCGCTTCCCCCCAAACCCATTTTGTGACCACCATGCAATTCCCTTCCTTCTTTACCACCCTGGGCCTGGCCCTGGTGCTGGGGTTCATGCCCCTGTGGGCCCATGCCCATGGCGACGATGGCGCAGCGCCCGCCGCTGCGGCCGGCACGTCCCTGCCACGCTTTGCCGCCACCTCCGACCTGTTCGAGCTGGTTGGCGTGCTCGATGGCAAGCAGCTCGCGCTCTACCTCGACCATGCGGGCGACAACAGCCCCGTGAAGGAGGCGCAGCTGGAGCTGGACATTGCCGGCACGCGCGTGCCCGTGACCCGCGTCGCGGACGGCGAGTTCCAGGCTGCGCTGGCGGCACCACTGGCCGAGGGCATGAGCCCCGTCACCGCCACCGTGGTGGCTGGCGCCGAGACCGATCTGCTGGCCGGCGAGATCGACGTGCATGCCGACGCACATGCCGCTGCCGAGCCCACAGGCCGGCGCAAGGCTTGGGTGGCGGGCGTTGTCGCTGCCGTGCTGGCGGCCTTGGCCGCCGTGTGGGGCCTGCGCCGTGGCCGCACCGCCCGCGTGGGAGGTGCAGCATGAAGCATTGCATTGCAACGCGCACCCTGGCGGCCTTGCTGCTGGCCGCCGGCCTGTACGCCCCGCTGGGCGCTGGGGCCGGCGAAGGCCATGACCATGGCGATGCCCCTGCGGCCGCCGACGGCAATGGCCCCAAGCGCCAGCCCGATGGCAGCGTGTTTCTGCCCAAGCCCGCGCAGCGCCAGCTCGGCGTGCGCACCCTGGTGGCGGCCGAAGGCCGCCATGCCAAGGCCTTCGAACTGGCCGGCACCGTGGTCATGGACCCGAATGCCGGCGGCAAGGTGCAGGCCGCGCTGGCCGGCCGGCTGGAGGCCGGGCCCAAGGGCCTGCCCGGTGTGGGCCAGGCGGTGCGCAAGGGCGAGGTGCTGGCCTATGTGGTGCCCACGGCGGGCGCCATCGAGCGCTCCAACCAGCTGGCCCAGCAGGCCGAGCTGCGCGCGGCGCGCGACCTGGCGGCACGGCGCGTGGCGCGCCTGAAAGAGCTGGCCGACACCGTGCCGCGCAAGGAGATCGAGGCGGCCGAGAGCGAGCTGCACAGCTTCACCCAGCGTCTGGGTGCAGTGGGTGCCGGCCTGTCCACGCGCGATGCGCTGGTGGCTCCGGTCTCGGGCGTGATCGCCTCGGCCAATGCCGTGGCGGGCCAGGTGGTGGATGCGCGCGAGCTGCTGTTCGAGGTGGTGGACCCGGCGCGCCTGCGCGTGGAGGCCCTGGCCTACGACACGGCCCAGGCCCACAGCGTGGCCGGCGCCGCGCTGGCCGTGGGCGGGCAGCGCGTGCCGCTGCGCTTCCTCGGGGCGGCGCGCAGCCTGCGCGAGCAGGCGTTGCCGCTGCAGTTTGCCGGTGACTCGGCCGTGCTCGGCACTTTGGCCCTGGGCCAGCCGGTGCGCGTGTTCGTGCAGTCCACCGAGCAGGCCGCTGGTGTGCAGGTGCCCGTGGCTTCGCTGCTGCGCAACCCCGCGAACCAGACCATCGTCTGGATCAAGGAGTCGCCCGAGCGCTTCGTGCCGCGCGTGGTCACCTTCGTGCCGCTCGACGGCAGCTCGGTGGCCGTGACCTCGGGCCTCAAGGCCGGGGACCGCGTGGCCACGCAGGGCGCCACGCTGATCAACCAGGTCCGCTGAGGGAGCCGCAATGTTCAAGTGGCTCCTCGAAAACAGCCTGGCCAACCGGCTGCTGGTGCTCATCGCGGCCGGCGTGCTCATGGCCTATGGCGCCTTCACGCTCTCGCGCACGCCGGTGGACGTGTTCCCCGATCTCAACAAGCCCACGGTCACGCTGATGACCGAGGCCGGCGGCATGGCCGCCGAGGAGGTGGAGCAGCTCATCACCTTCCCGCTGGAGACGACCATGAACGGCCTGCCCGGCGTGGAGAGCGTGCGCTCCACCTCCAGCGCGGGCCTGTCCTTCATCTACGTCACCTTCGACTGGAGCACGGACATCTTCCGCGCGCGGCAGATGGTGTCCGAGCGCCTGTCGTCCATGGAGGAGGGGCTGCCCGTGGGCGTCACGCCGCGCATGGGGCCCATCAGCTCCATCATGGGCGAGATCATGCAGGTGGCGATCCCCATCGACGTGCAGCGCACCACGCCCATGGCCGTGCGCGAGTATGCCGACTGGGTGCTGCGCCCGCGCCTGCTGGCGATTGCCGGCGTGGCGCAGGTGATTCCCATCGGCGGCGAGGTGCGCCAGTTCCAGGTGCAGCCGCAGACGGCGCGCATGGCCGAACTGGGCATCACGCACGACCAGCTCACGGGCGCGCTCAAGGGCTTCTCGGCCAATACCTCGGGGGGCTTCCTGGAGCTCAACGGGCGCGAGTACCTGATCCGCCACCTGGGCCGCACCTCGCGCCTGGAAGATCTGCAGAATCTGGCGCTCACCGCGAAGAGCGGCCAGCCGGTGCTGCTGCGCCAGGTGGCCGAGGTGACCTTCGCCGCAGCCCTCAAGCGCGGCGACGCGGGCTTCGAGGGCAAGCCCGCCGTGATCCTCGGTATCCAGAAGCAGCCCACGGCCGACACCATCGCGCTCACGCGCAGCATCGAGGCGGCACTGGGCGAACGGAAGAAGTCGCTGCCCGCGGGCATGGAAACGCCGCGCGTCACCTTCCGCCAGGCGAGCTTCATCGAGGCCTCGGTCACCACCCTGCAGGGCAAGCTCATGGGCGCCTCGGTGTTCGTGGCGGTGATTCTGTTCGTGTTCCTGGGGACGCTCAGGCCCACGGTGATCGCGCTCACGGCCATCCCGGTGTCGATCTTCATCACGGCGCTGGTGTTCAAGTACTTCGGCCTGTCCATCAACACCATGACGCTCGGGGGCCTGGCGATTGCCATCGGCGGCCTGGTGGACGATGCGGTGGTGGACGTGGAGAACGTGCTGCGCCGCCTGAAGATGGACCGCGCCAAGCACCCCCAGCACCGGCTGCACCCGCTGGAGGTGGTCAAGCTCGCATCGATGGAAGTGCGCTCGGGCATCCTCTGCGCCACGGCCATCATCGTGCTCGTGTTCCTGCCGCTGTTCGCGCTGCCGGGCATCGAGGGGCGGCTGTTCGTGCCCCTGGGCATCGCCTTCATCGTCTCCACGATCGCGTCGCTGCTGGTGTCGGTCACGGTCACGCCGGTGCTGGCGTTCTACCTGCTGCCGCGCATGAAGAACCTGGACCATGGCGACACGCGCGTGGTGGCCTGGCTCAAGGCGCGCTACCGCGGCGGGCTCACCCGGGTGCTGGCGCGCCCGCGTGCCGCCATGGCCGTGAGCGCCGTGGCGGTGGTGCTGTCGGTGGCGGCGGTGCCGTTCTTTCCGACCACCTTTTTGCCGCCCTTCAACGAGGGCACGCTGCTCATCGGCATGCGCCTGAACCCGGGCGTGACGCTGGCCGAGTCGACCGCCCTGGCCAGCCAGGCCGAGGTGCTGGTGCGCCAGGTGCCCGAGGTCACTCACGTGGGCCGGCGCAGTGGCCGGGCCGAGCTCGATGAACATGCCGAGGGCGTGCACGTGAGCGAGCTCGACGTGGGCCTGCTGTCTGCGGCCGAACTGCAACGCAGCATGGCCGAGGTGCAGGCCGACATCCGCAGCCGGCTGGCGCAGATGCCGGCCGCCATCGCCATCGGCCAGCCGATCTCGCACCGCATCGACCACATGCTCTCGGGGGTGCGCTCGCAGATCGCGATCAAGCTTTTCGGCGAGGACCTCGATACCCTGCGCGGCCAGGCCGATGCGCTGCGTGCGCGCCTGGCCGCCATCGACGGCCTGGCCGACCTGGAGGTGGAAAAGCAGGTGCTGGCGCCGCAGATCACCGTGCGCGTGGACCACGCCGCAGCCGCCCAGTACGGCGTGCCTGCAGCGCAGGTGCTGGCCACGCTGCAAGGGCTGGTGGAAGGCGAGAAGGTCACGCAGATCGTGGAGGGCAGCCGCCGCTTTGCGCTGGTGGTGCGCTTGCCGGAGAGTGCGCGCTCGCTTGAAGGCCTGGCGCAGATCATGATCGAGACGCCGCGCGGGCGCGTGCCGCTGTCGCGCCTGGCCAGCATCGAGGATGGCGACGGCCCCAACCAGATCAGCCGCGACGATGGCAAGCGCCGCATCGTGCTCTCGGCCAACGCGCAGGGCAGGGCGCTGTCCGACGTGGTGGCCGACATCCGCAAGGTGGTGGACGAGACGCGCCTGCCCGACGGCTACTTCATCACCCTAGGCGGCCAGTTCCAGGCACAGGAGGAGGCCAGCCGCCTGGTGGGCATGCTGGCCATCGTCTCGCTGGTGCTGATGTTCGTGGTGCTGTACACGCGCTACCGCTCGGCCACGCTGTCGGCGCTGATCATGGCCAACATCCCGCTGGCGCTGGTGGGGGCCGTGCTGGGGCTGTGGATCTCGGGCCAGCCGCTGTCGGTGGCGGCGCTGATCGGCTTCATCACGCTGGCCGGCATCTCGGTGCGCAACGGCATCCTGAAGGTCAGCCACTACCTGAACCTGATGCGCGTGGAGGGCGAGAACTTCGACACCGCGATGATCGTGCGCGGCTCGCTGGAGCGGCTCTCTCCCGTGCTCATGACCGCCCTGGTCACAGCCTTCGCGCTGGCGCCGCTGCTGCTGGAGGCCGAGCGCCCCGGCACCGAGATATTGCACCCGGTGGCGGTGGTGATCTTCTCGGGCCTGATCAGCTCGACCCTGCTCGACACCTTCCTCACCCCGGCCCTGTTCTGGCTGTTCGGCCGCCGCGACGCCGAGCGCCTGCTGGACGACAAGAACGCCGAGGCCTTCTGACCGTGTCTTCCCTGTTCCCGCAACCCTTTGAAAGGACTTCCATGACAAGCAAGCATCTCCTGGCCGCACTCGCGCTGGCCCTCTCCGGCGCCGCATTCGCTGCCGGCGACCACAGCCATGGCGACGACCACAAGCCGCAGCATGGCGGCATCGTGGCCGGCACGCACGACATGGACTACGAGCTGGTGGCGCGGCCCGACGTGATCACCCTGCACCTGCGCGACCACGGCAAGCCGGCCAGTTCGCAGGGCGTGGGCGCCAGGCTCACGCTGCTCAACGGCACCGAAAAGTCCGAGGCCGTGCTGGTACCGGCCGGCGAGGGCCGGCTCGAGGCCAAGGGCACGTTCAAGGTGGCGGCCGGCACCAAGGTGGTGGCGCTGGTGACCTTGCCGGGCAAGAAGCCTGCGAACGTGCGTTTTGCGCTGAAGTAAGCAGACACCCACGCCTGCCGGTGCGCAATCCGTCACGGAAGTGGCGCCCGATGCACCGGCAAGCACTGCGTGCTGCGCATGCCTGGCCTACCATGCCGGCATGCCTGCTTCCACCGACTTCGATTTCGCCGCGCTGGCCGAGGGCATCGCCCAGGCCAGCCGCGCCGCCCTGGCCGATATCTCCGAACGCTGCGGCCCCGGCGACCCCGTGTGCGCCTTCACCCTGTACACCGATGACGGCGCCATGACCGTCTGCCCGGCCCTGATCACCGAATCGCAGGTGCGCGAGCTCACCGAGCGCCATCCGGACGATGCCGGCTACTACCGCTACAGTTCCTCGGAATGGCCCCTGGAGGGCGAGGGCGCCAACGGCGCCTTCAATGACCTGTGCACGCTGGTGCGTGAGCATGTGCTGGCGCTGCCGGACGAGGGTGGCGATGCCGCCTTCACCGCCTTTCGCGCGCAACTGCTCGAAACCATGGTCCAGGTGCTGGAACGCCTGCGCCGCGAAGACCCGGCGTTCGCCCGCGAATCGCTGATGCTGCAGGTGGCCGTGTCGGATGGCGACGAGCCTGCCGAGGTTCTGAACCAGTGGGTGGCCCGTCTGAACCCGCCCGCCGTGGCGACCCGGTTCAAGGCCTGGACGGATACCTGGGGTTAGCCGTCAGATCAGTATTCCAGGCGTTCCGGCCGGATCTCCTGCAGGATCGTCGTGGCGATCTCCTCGATCGACTTGGTGGTGGTGGACAGCCAGCGGATGCCCGCGCGGCGCATCATGGCCTCGGCATCGGCCACCTCGTTGCGGCAGTTGACCAAGTCGGCGTACTTGGAGTTGGGCCGGCGCTCGTTGCGGATCTCGGACAGGCGCTCGGGCTGGATGGTCAGGCCGAAGATCTTCTTGCGGTGCGGCTCCAGCGCGGGTGGCAGTTGGCGGCGCTCGAAATCCTCGGGGATCAGCGGGTAGTTGGCGGCTTTCATGCCGTACTGCATGGCCAGGTAGAGGCTGGTGGGGGTCTTGCCGCTGCGGCTCACGCCCACCAGGATCACGTCGGCACCAGCCAGGTCACGGTTGCTCTGGCCGTCGTCGTGCGCCAGGCTGAAGTTGATGGCCTCGATGCGGTCGGTGTATTCCTTGCTGCGGCTCACGTCCGAGAAGCGGCCCACGCGGTGGTGGGACTTGATCCCGAGCTCCTCCTCCAGCGGGTGCACGAAGGTGCCGAACATGTCCAGAAGCATGCCCTTGCAGCCTTCCTGGATGACGCGCAGCACCTCCATGTTGACCAGCGTGGTGAAGACGATGGGCTTCTTGCCCTCGATCTCGGCCGTGTGGTTGATCTGGCGCACCGTCTGGTGCGCCTTGTCCACGCTGTCGATGAAGGGCAGGCGCACATGGCGCGGTTTCATCTCGAACTGGGCCAGGATGGCGTTGCCGAAGGTTTCCGCGGTGATGCCGGTGCCGTCCGAGACGAAGAATACGGTGCGCGTGTGCATGGTGCAGGGTCGTTGGTGGGGGAGTCGTGGTGCCGGGACTACAGGCATCGTAAGCAGGTTCCTGCATGTTCCGGGCGCGGCAGGCCTACAATTGTGTCAATTATCCAAATTTCTCAACCATGCACGCCGTCGGCACACAACCACAACGACAAAGCCTGATGAGCCTGTGCATGGCCGCTCGCCCCACGGTGCCCCTTGGTAGGGGCGGGCGCGCAGACGACCCGGTTTCAACTTCTGGAGCTTTCCCATGTCTGCACTTTTCAGCCCGACCGCCCTGGTCGTACCGTTTGAAAACCTGAGAATGACCGATGTCGAGTCGGTGGGCGGTAAAAACGCCTCCCTCGGCGAAATGATCTCCCAACTGCCCGAGGGCGTGCGCGTCCCCACCGGCTTTGCCACCACGGCACACGCCTTCCGCGAATTCCTGGCCCACGACGGCCTGGCCGACAAGATCAGCGCCAAGCTCGCCAGCCTGGACACCGAAGACGTGCGCGCCCTGGCCAAGGTGGGCGCCGAGATCCGCGCCCTGGTCGAGGCCCAGCCCTTCCCGGCCGACCTGCAAAAAGCCATCGGCGAAGCCTTCGCCACCCTGTCCGAGGGCAACCCGCAGGCCAGCTTTGCCGTGCGCTCGTCCGCCACGGCCGAGGACTTGCCCGACGCCTCGTTCGCCGGCCAGCAGGAGACCTTCCTGAACGTGGTGGGCATCGACGACGTGCTGCACAAGATGAAGGAGGTGTTCGCCTCCCTGTACAACGACCGTGCCATCTCCTACCGCGTGCACAAGGGCTTCGCTCACGACGTGGTGGCCCTGTCGGCCGGCGTGCAGCGCATGGTGCGCTCGGACCTGGGCGCTGCGGGCGTGATGTTCACCATCGACACCGAGTCGGGCTTCGAAGAGGTGGTTTTCATCACCAGCAGCTACGGTCTGGGCGAGACCGTGGTGCAGGGCGCCGTGAACCCGGACGAGTTCTACGTGCACAAGCCCACCCTCAAGGCCGGCAAGAAGGCCGTGATCCGCCGCAACCTGGGCAGCAAGCTGGTGCAGATGGTGTTCTCCAGCGCTGAGGAAAAGGCCGCGTCGGGCAAGCTGGTCAAGACCACCGACGTGCCCACCGAGCAGCGCAACCGCTACTCGCTGAGCGACGCCGACGTGCAGCAGCTGGCGCATTACGCGCTGGTGATCGAGCAGCACTATGGCCGCCCGATGGATATCGAATGGGGCAAGGACGGCACCGACGGCCTGCTCTACATCCTGCAGGCCCGCCCCGAGACGGTGAAGAGCCAGTCCAAGGGCCAGGCCGAGATGCGCTACAAGCTCAAGGGCCAGGGCACCGTGCTGGCCGAAGGCCGCGCCATTGGCCAGAAGATCGGCACCGGCCCTGTGCGCCTGGTGCACAACATCTCCGAGATGGACAAGGTCCAGCCCGGCGACGTGCTGGTGACCGACATGACCGACCCCAACTGGGAGCCGGTGATGAAGCGTGCCAGCGCCATCGTCACCAACCGCGGCGGGCGCACCTGCCACGCCGCCATCATCGCGCGCGAGCTGGGCATCCCGGCCGTGGTGGGCTGCGGTGACGCGACCGAGCTGCTCAAGGACGGCACCCTGGTCACCGTGAGTTGCTCCGAAGGCGACACCGGCCGCATCTACGACGGCCTGCTGGAAACCGAGATCACCGAGGTGCAGCGCGGCGAGATGCCGAGCATCCAAACCAAGATCATGATGAACGTGGGCAACCCCCAGCTGGCCTTCGACTTCTGCCAGTTGCCCAACGAGGGCGTGGGCCTGGCGCGGCTCGAGTTCATCATCAACAACAACATCGGCGTGCACCCCAAGGCCATCCTGGACTACCCACAGATCGATGCCGATCTGAAGAAGGCGGTGGAGTCGGTGGCCCGCGGCCATGCCAGCCCCCGCGCCTTCTACGTGGACAAGGTCGCCGAAGGCGTGGCCACCATCGCTGCGGCGTTCTACCCCAAGCCGGTGATCGTGCGCCTGTCGGACTTCAAGAGCAACGAGTACCGCAAGCTCATCGGCGGCAGCCG
>NZ_AKJX01000112.1 GCF_000276605.1 Acidovorax sp. CF316
GGGGTGTCCCCCCGCCGCACCGGCGGGTGGGGGGGAGGAAGGTGGGGGGAAAGGGTGGCTCATGGATAATCCGATTTTACAAACCCGTTCCCTGGAGCGGGTTCCCTTCTTCTGATACAGCCCCTACCGTCCCACGTGCCACGCCGCAAGCCCCCCACCGTGCAGACCCCTTCCTCCCGGACCCGGCCCGCCACGGCACCCGGAGCGCGGCTGCGCCCGCCGGTGCCGCGCGCACTGGCCTATGGCGTGGCCCTCGCCTGGTGCGGCCTGCCGTTGGCCGCCCTGGCGCAGGACGGCAACACGCCCAGCGCCTGGGATGCCCCCCCCGCGCTGCGCACCTCGCCCCAGCTGCAGGAGAACATTCCCGAGGCGGTGCGGCCCAAGCTGCCGATCTTCGTCACCGGTGACCACATCAGCGGGCAGACGGACCTGAACGCCACCATCGAAGGCAACGCCGAGCTGCGCCGGGGGGACACGGTGATCCGCGCCGACCGGCTGGACTACGACGTGCCCGAAGACCTGGCCAAGGCACGCGGCTCGGTGCGCATCAACCGCGCCGGCAATGTCTATGAAGGCACGGCGCTCGACCTGCGGGTGGAGGCCTTCGAGGGCTTCTTCAACGACGCGCGCTACCGCTTCCTGGCCACCCAGGCCCACGGAGATGCCTCGCGCGTGGATTTCATTGACCGCCAGCGCTCCATCGTCCACGACGCCACCTACACCACCTGCCAGAAGAACGACGAGGCCTCCTGGCAGCCCGACTGGGTGCTGCGCGCCAAGACCATCCGCATCGACCGCGAAGAGGAAGTGGGCACGGCCGAGGACGCGGTGCTGGAGTTCAAGGGCATCCCGCTGCTGCCGATCCCGCGCATCACCTTCCCGCTGTCGGACAAGCGCAAGTCGGGCCTGCTGCCCCCGTCCTTCGGGCTGGACAGCCGCGATGGCGTGGCCTATTCGCAGCCCTATTACTGGAACATCGCGCCCAACCGCGATGCCACGCTGCGCGCGGCGCTGCTCTCCAAGCGCGGCACCAACCTGGGTGGCGAGTTCCGCTACCTGGAGCCCACCTACAAGGGCGAGATCAGCGGCGACTACATGCCTTCGGACCGCCTGCGCGACCGCGACCGCTGGGGCTTCACGGGCAAGCACGACGCCCTGATCGCCTCGCCCGTGGGCGGCCTGAACCTGAGCCTGAACCTCAACCGGGTGAGCGACGACAACTACTGGCGCGACTTCGGCCGCGTCTCCGAACCGCTGCGCCAGCGCCTCCTGCCCGGCGATGCCACGCTGACCTGGGGCAGCGGCGACATGTCGGTGCGCGCGCGGGCCCTCAAGTGGCAGACGCTGCAGGACGTGTCGGCGCCCATCGTGCCGCCCTACGACCGCATGCCGCAACTGGTCTGGCGCTATGAGCCGACGATGCTGCCTGGCGGCTTCGACGCCAGCGTCGAGCTGGACACCACGCGCTTCCAGGCCGACCGCTTCCTGACCAAGCAGCCCGACGCCAACCGCTCCTTCGCTGTGGCGCAGATCAGCCGACCGTTCCTTGCGCCGGCCGGCTTCATCACGCCACGCCTGCAGCTGCACACCACGCAGTACCAGTTCGATGGCCCGCTCAGCGACGGCTCGCGCTCGGCCAGCCGCACGCTGCCGACCTTCAGCCTGGACAGCGGCCTGGTGTTCGAGCGCGATGCCAGCTTCTTCGGCCGCTCCTTCCTGCAGACCCTGGAGCCCCGGGCGTTCTACACCTACACGCCCTACCGCGACCAGAGCAAGCTGCCGCTGTACGACACGGCACTCAACGACTTCAACTTCGCCACGATCTACACCGAGAACTCGTTCGGCGGCAACGACCGGCTGGCGGACAACAACCTGCTTACCATGGGCGTGACCACGCGCCTGATCGACCCCGACTCGGGCGCCGAGGCGGCGCGCTTCGGCGTGGCGCAGCGCGTGCGCTTCTCGGACCAGCAGGTGACCCTGCCGGGTGCCGCCCCGGTGAGCGAGCGCCTGTCGGACATCCTGCTGGGCGCGGGCATCAACTGGACGAAGAACTGGGCCTACGACTCCACGGTGCAGTACAACCCCAAGACCCGGCGCTCCATCCGCTCGACCATCGGCGCGCGCTACAGCCCGGGCAACTACCGCACCGTGAGCGCCGCCTACCGCTTCCAGCGCGGCACCAGCGAGCAGATCGACATCGGCTGGCAGTGGCCGCTCAACGACCTGTGGGGCGACAAGGGCCAGGACCTGGGCCCGGGCCGCGGCCAGGGCCCCGGCCGCTGGTACACCATCGGTCGCCTGAACTTCAGCATGCAGGACCGCAAGCTGGTGGACAGCGTGGTCGGCCTCGAATACGACGGCTGCTGCTGGATCGGCCGCGTGGTGCTGGAGCGCCTGCAGAACAGCGTCTCCACCTCCAACACCCGCCTGTTGTTCCAGATCGAGTTCGTCGGGTTCTCCCGCCTCAGCCTGGGCTCCAGCCCCCTCGACACCTTCAAGCAGAATGTGCCGCGCTACCAGAACCTGCGCGACCAGGTTGGCTCGCCCAGCCGCTTCAGCAACTACGACTGACTGACACCGCCATGAACCACCGTGTTTCCGCACTGGCACTTGCCTGCCTGGCCGCCCTCGCCTCCGGGGGCGCATTCGCGCAGGGCCTGCGCATCCAGGGCAACACCGGCCGGCCGGCCGCCGCTGCCGCCCCGGCCCTGGGCCTGCCCGTGCCCGCTGCGAGCCAGGGCCCGCAATCGGCCGACTTCATCGTGGCGGTGGTCAACTCCGAGCCCGTCACCAACAACGAGGTGCGTGCCCGCCTGGCCCGGGCCGAACAGCAGCTGGCACAGCAGCAGGGTGGCAACCGGCCCCCGCGCGACCTGCTGGCGCGCGAGGTGCTCGAACGCTTGATCCTGGAGAAGGCCCAGATGCAGCTGGCCAAGGAAAGCGGCGTCAAGGTCGAGGAATTCGCC
The DNA here is from genome assembly GCF_000276605.1 of Acidovorax sp. CF316. Taxonomy (GTDB): domain Bacteria; phylum Pseudomonadota; class Gammaproteobacteria; order Burkholderiales; family Burkholderiaceae_C; genus Acidovorax. Next base: position 2,970 of record NZ_AKJX01000112.1, read on the forward strand.
CTCAACCAGGCCGAGCAGGGCATTGCCCAGCAGAACGGCATGACGCTCGAGGACATGCACCGGCGCCTGGCCCGCGACGGCACGAGTAAGGAGCGCTTTCGCGAGGAACTGCGCAGCCAGTTGCTGCTGCAGCGTTTGCGCGAGCGCGATGTGGACGCCAAGGTCCGGGTCAACGACCAGGACATCGACCAGTTCCTGCGCGAGCAGCAGTCGGGCGCCGATGCCTCGGCCATGGAGATCAACCTCGGCCACGTGCTGGTGCTGGTGCCCGAGAACGCCACGCCCACCCAGGTGGCGCAGCTGCAGGCCCGCGCGCAGAGCGCCGCCGACAAGGCACGCGCCGCCGGCAGCGACTTTGCCGCCGTGGCGGCCGAGTTCTCGGATGCGCCCGAAGGCAAGCGCGCCGGCGGCCTGCTGGGCCTGCGCCCGGCCGACCGCTACCCCGACCTGTTCGTCAACTCCGTGCAGGGCCAACCCGTGGGCGGCATCGTAGGCCCCGTGCGCTCGCCCGCAGGCTTTCACATCCTGAAGGTGGTGGAGCGCAATGTGGCCGGCCTGCCGTCGACCGTGGTGCAGAACCACGCGCGGCACATCCTGCTGCGCCCCAGCGCGCAGCTGACCGAGGCCGCGGCCGCGGCACGGCTGGCCGACTACCGGCGCCGCATCCTGGCCGGACAGGCCGACTTTGCCACCCTGGCGCGCGAGAACTCGGTGGATGGCAGCGCCAAGCAGGGCGGCGACCTGGGTTGGGCCAGCCCCGGCCGCTATGTGCCCGAATTCGAGCAGGCGCTCAGCACGCTCAAGCCCGGCGACATCAGCGAGCCCCTGGTTTCGCGCTTTGGCGTGCACCTGATCCAGCTCATGGAACGCCGCGAGGCCAAGCTCACGCAGCGCGAGCAGCGCGACATGGTGCGCGACGCCGTGCGCGAGAAGAAGATCGAGGACGCCTACGCCACCTGGGCACAGGAACTGCGCGGCCGCGCCTATGTCGAGTACCGGGAACCACCGCAGTAAATAGAGCCCCCACGGTCGCGCACTGCGTGTCGCTCCCTGCCCCCCGAGGGGGCTGGCCTTGCTTGGGGCGGCCCGGCGCTGCGGCCGGTCCGCCCCCAGGTCTCGTGCCGTGGATGATCAATCAGGCGAACTCCGCGAGGTGCGGGGGTTGGGGCCACCAGCCCGGTAGCCTCGTGTCTGCCGATGGGGCATCATTCGCTGAAAGCGCGCTCGACCTCGGGCGCTCTTGCTTCTTTCCCCACGCGGGCCGATAGGCCACGCGCACATGCAATTGACATGAAACACATTCCCCGCAAGCGCTTCGGCCAGCATTTCCTGTCCGACAAGGGCATCATCGATGGCATCGTGGACGCCATTGCGCCGCAGGCGGGCCAGCCCATGGTGGAGATCGGGCCGGGGCTGGCGGCGCTGACGCAGCCGCTGGTGGAGCGGCTGGGGCGCCTCACGGTGATCGAGCTGGACCGCGACCTGGCGCTGCGGCTGCGCCTGCATGGGCAGCTCGAGGTGATTGAGTCGGATGTGCTCAAGGTCGATTTCACGCAGCTGGCGCAGGACTGGCGCACGCGCGTGGAGCAGCCGGCATTGAAGCTGCGGGTGGTGGGCAACCTGCCCTACAACATCTCCACGCCCATCCTGTTCCACCTGCTGGCACACGTGGCGGTGATCGAGGACCAGCATTTCATGCTGCAAAAGGAAGTGATCGACCGCATGGTGGCCAGCCCGTCCACCTCGGACTATGGCCGCCTGTCGGTGATGCTGCAGTGGCGCTACGCGATGGAGAACGTGCTCTTCGTGCCGCCCGAGAGCTTCGACCCGCCCCCGCGCGTGGACAGCGCCGTGGTGCGCATGGTGCCCCGCGAGGCACCGGTCGCCCTGAACGAACGCCTGCTCGAAGAGCTGGTGCAGGTCGCCTTCAGCCAGCGCCGCAAGCTGCTGCGCCACACCCTGGGCCGCTGGCTCGAAGCCAAGGCCTACCCCGGCACTTTCGACACCCAGCGCCGCGCCGAGGAAGTGCCCGTGGACGAATACGTGGCCCTGGCTGCGGCGATGGGCCAGGGCGCCTGACGGACGGCGATGCCGCGCCCGCAGCTGCGCGCTGGCGCATGCAGGCGTGCCGTGGTGGGCTTGGAAGGCTGCCGCGCAAGGCGGCAGGGTTCAATGCTGCCGCCCCGGGCGGCAGGGGGTCATGCAGCGCTGAGCCAGTAGCCCGCGTTGAAAGGGCTGCTCATGCGCAGCGCCAGGGGGGACACGTCCACCAACTTGTCAGTGGGCATCTTCTCGGCAGGGTCGGCGGGGATCTCGATGCCTTGGACCTTGGTCTGTGCTCCGGTAGCCTCGTTCGCCCGTTCTGCTTGGCTGGTGGATGCAGAACGGGCTACAGAAAAGAATAGAAACAGCGGAACGGGATCTTGCGGTCGCTCCAGTAGTCGGCCGCGTCGCGGAAGATGTCGAGCAGCTGCTCACGCGCTTCCTTGTCGAACTTGCCCGTGGCCGGGATCTGTTCCAGCACCACGATGAAGCCGGGCTGCGGGCCCGATTTGTGCAAGGGATCCGTCATGCAGTCGTACAGCGCATCGAAGTTCTTGCCGAAGTGCGACGGGAAGGTGAACTGCCCGGCGATCAGGTCCAGCACGTCCTGCTTGGACTGGGCGTGGGCCAGATTGGCGTACAGGAAATGTTGGCCCAGGGAAGTGGCTGCATCCTGCAGGTCCTGCACGCGAAACGCGCGGATGGACTGCACGATGTTGGTGCGCACGCCACGCAGTGGCGTTTCCAGGTCTTTACGAAGTGGCGTCTGCATCTCCGCTACTCTTTCTTTATAAAGTCCAAAAACTTCGGGTATCCGCCAGTCCACGGGGGCCGACTGCCGGTTGGGGGATTCAAGAGCGCGCACCGCCCACCGCCGGACAAACCGGGCGGTGCTTGGTGCATCGGGCGTCATTTTTCGATGATTTCGCGAAAACTGGCGTAGTGGTCGCTGGTGTAGTAGCAGGCGTCCGGTACCCGGGGCTTGCCGCCACACACGATACGCCGGGCTCCCCGGTCGCGCGAACCTGGTGTTCTGACGGTGTATTCACGGTAGTAGCCGCGCTTGTAGGCGGGCAACAGCCGCTCTCGATTGCCGAAAACCGATCCGTCCTTGTCGTACGGAAACGGGCCTCCTTCACGGATCAGCGCATACGTCGCACGTCCCTGGGGCGGCAACTCGGCCAGTGCGATAGGGGTGGTGGAACCGTGGGTGGAGGGGGATTGGCGGGCCTGCCCCACCATCGGGGAAAGAGCAAACGCAACACCCACCACACACAAAAACCCTGCTTTGCGCGCCCGGGTGGCTACAGCCTTCAGCATCAACAACACCTTTCAGAAACTACGGGTTAACCCGAAATTTCGAGCCCGTAGTGTGACTCAACGGTCCCCAAAAAGCAAGCGCCTGCACAAAGATTGGGCAGGCGCTCAAGGGAGTTGCAAGCAATATAAGTTAGTGCTCGCTATCAATAAATCACTTATCGAGAAGCGTTGGCATCGGCCACGGTGAGAGCGGTCATGTTGACGATGCGGCGCACCGTGGCGCTCGCCGTCAGGATGTGCACCGGCTGCGCAGCACCCAGCAGCACGGGGCCGATCGCGATGTTTCCGCCGGCCGCCGTCTTGAGCAGGTTGTAGGAGATATTGGCGGCGTCGATATTGGGCAGCACCAGCAGATTGGCATCGCCGATGAGATCGCTGTGCGGCATGATGGCCGCACGGGCCTTGCCGTCCAGCGCCACGTCGCCGTGCATCTCGCCGTCCACTTCCAGCCAGGGGGCCTGCACGCGCAGCAGTTCCAGGGTCTGGCGCATCTTCACCGCGCTGGGCTGGTTGCTGCTGCCGAAGTTGGAGTGCGAGAGCAGGGCGGCGCGCGGCTTGATGCCAAAACGCATCATCTCCTCGGCCGCCATCACGGTGATCTCGGCCAGCTGCTCGGCCGTGGGGTCGTAGTTGACGTGCGTATCGACCAGGAACACCTGGCGGTCGGGCAGCAGCAGGCCGTTCATGCAGGCGTAGGTGCACACACCCGCGCGCTTGCCAATCACCTGGTCGATGTAGTTCAGGTGCAGGGCGGTGTGGCCCCAGGTGCCCACGATAAGACCGTCGACCTCGCCCTTGTGCAGCAGCATGGAGCCGATCAATGCCAGGCGGCGGCGCATCTCGATCTTGGCGATCTGCACCGTCACGCCCTTGCGCTCGGTCATGCGGTGGTAGGTCTGCCAGAAGTCGCGGTAGCGGTGGTCCTGCTCGACGTTGACGATGTCGTAGTCCACACCCTCGCGCAGGCGCAGGCCGAACTTCTGGATGCGCTCGGCGATCACGGCGGGGCGGCCGATCAGCGTGGGGCGCGCGATGCGCTCATCGACCACGATCTGGGCGGCGCGCAGCACGCGCTCTTCCTCGCCTTCGGCATAGGCCACGCGCTTCTTGCTGGCGGCCTTTGCGGCGGCGAAGATGGGTTTCATCATGGTGCCCGAGGCGTAGACGAAGCTTTGCAGCTGGTCACGGTAGGCATCCATGTCGGTGATGGGGCGCAGGGCCACGCCGCTGTCGGCGGCGGCCTGGGCCACGGCCGGGGCGATCATCATCATCAGCCGCGGATCGAAGGGCTTGGGGATCAGGTACTCGGGGCCGAAGGCCAGTTGCTCACCCACGTAGGCAGCGGCCACCACCTCGCTCTGCTCGGCCTGGGCCAGCTGGGCGATGGCGTGCACCGCGGCGATCTCCATCTCCAGCGTGATGGTGGTCGCGCCGCTGTCCAGCGCCCCGCGGAAGATGTAGGGGAAGCACAGGACGTTGTTGACCTGGTTGGGGTAGTCCGTGCGGCCGGTGGCCATGATGGCGTCGTCGCGCACGGCCTTCACGTCTTCGGGCTGGATCTCGGGGTTGGGGTTGGCCAGCGCGAAGATCAGCGGACGTGGCGCCATCTTGCGCACCATGTCCTGCTTGAGCACGCCACCGGCGGACAGGCCCAGGAACACGTCGGCACCTTCGATCACTTCGCTGAGCGTGCGCGCCGAGGTCTTCTGCACGAACTGGATCTTGTCCTCGTCCATGAGTTCGGTGCGGCCTTCGTAGACCACGCCGGCCAGGTCGGTCACCCAGATGTTCTCGCGCCGGATGCCCAGCTTGACCAGCAGGCCCAGGCAGGCCAGGGCGGCCGCGCCGGCGCCCGAGGTCACGAGCTTGACGTCCTCTGGATTCTTGCCCGCCACCTTCAGGCCGTTGAGGATGGCGGCGCCAACCACGATCGCCGTGCCATGCTGGTCGTCGTGGAAGACCGGGATCTTCATGCGCTCGCGCAGCTTGCGCTCGATGTAGAAGCAGTCGGGCGCCTTGATGTCCTCGAGGTTGATGCCGCCGAAGGTCGGCTCCAGGCTGGCGATGATCTCGACCAGCTTCTCGGGGTCCTTCTCGTTGATCTCGATGTCGAACACGTCGATGCCCGAGAACTTCTTGAACAACACGCCCTTGCCCTCCATGACCGGCTTGCCCGCCAGCGGGCCGATGTCACCCAGGCCGAGCACGGCCGTGCCGTTGGTCACCACACCGACCAGGTTGCCGCGCGCGGTGTACTTGAAGGCGGCATTGGGGTCCTTGACGATCTCCTCGCAGGGCGCGGCCACGCCGGGCGAGTAGGCCAGCGCGAGGTCGTGCTGGTTGATCATCTGCTTGGTCGCCGCGATGGCGATCTTGCCGGGCTTGGGAAACTCGTGGTACTCGAGAGCCGCGCGGCGCAGCTGGGCGCGCTTGTCGGGATGGTTGTTGTTGTTCTCGGCCGTGGTGTTCTCGGGCATTCAATTGTCTCCAGCTTGGGGGGTGCGCAAGGCGTCGGTCAGCTCTTGTAGGAACATGCTTACACGTTCCGGGGGAAGGGATTGTAGGCCGCGTTCGGTAAAAACCCTAGTAAGCGAATCTGCTTATATGGGTGGGACAGTTTTGCTGTCCGGGTTGGAAAGCAGCAGGCTACCGGCGGCGCCAAATCCCTGCGCACCGTTGGGACAAGGCAGGACGCCCCTCGCCCGGAGGGCGGCATTGCCTTGCCAAACAGCGCCCCATGGCGCGGAACCGGGCCATGCCGGGAGCACGCGGCGGAGCGACTGCCGAGTACGGCCTTGAGCGTTTCGAACCGGATACCACCGGTTGCATGCGCTGAAGAGTGATCCAATCGTTGGAGGATGGCCGTTCCCTTTGCCAGAATAGGCAGGTTTCCACGACCCGACCACACACCGTACCGCCGGTTATCCACTGTGTACCCATTGCCAGAACCCTTTGCCCTGCGGGACAGGACCGATACCGACCAGGCCTTTGTGCAGGCGCTGTATGCCTCCACCCGTGAGGACCTGCGGCAGGCCCTGCCGGATCCCGCGCAGTTGCTGCCCCTGCTGGCCATGCAGCAGAACGCGCAGGAAGCCGGGTTCCGCCGCCAGTTCCCCGAAGCCCGCCAGTGGCTCCTGCTGCGCTCAGGCCTGCCCATTGGCCGTGTGGTGGTGGACGCCGCAGCGCAAGACCTGCGCGTGGTGGACATCGCCATCGTCCCCGAGGCCCGCCGCAGCGGCGCCGCCACCGCCGTGCTGCAGGCGCTGCAGGCCCATGCCCTGGCGCAAGGGCTGCCGCTGTGCCTGGCCGTGGCCCATGGCAACCACGCAGCGCAGAGCCTGTACCGCAGGCTGGGATTCGCCACCACGTCCGAAGACGGTACCCACGCGCAGATGGTCTGGCGGGGGGAGCACGCATGAACCGCACCATCGCACCCACCCCTTACCTGAAGCTGCCCATGGCCTTCGACCTGGCCCGCCTGCAGGAAGACCTGCAGCGCGTGGCCCCTTCGGAATGGATCGGCCACTTCAACACCGCCGCCTACGAAAAAGGCTGGGGATGCGTGCCCTTGCGCTCGGTCGATGGCCGTGCGGACCACATCGTGCCGGTGAATGGCGGCCGCTTCGAGGACACCCCCATCCTCGCGCGCTGCCCCTACTTCCGGCATGCCATCGACCAGTTCCAATGCGAGAAGACCTCCATCCGCCTGATGGGGCTGGAAGCCGCAGGGGTGATCCACGAGCATCGGGACCAGGGCAGCGCACTGGAAGACGGCCTGACCCGCCTGCACATTCCCGTGCAGACCTCGCCGCTGGCCACCTACCGCATCGAAGGCGAAGAGGTCCATTTCTCGGCCGGCGATGCCTGGTACCTCAATGCCAGCTGCCTGCACGGCGCCCACAACCGCAGCCCGCAGGCCCGCATCCACCTGATGATCGACTGCATCACCAACCCGTGGCTGGAACAGCTGTTCCTGTCCGCCGGCGGGGTGCTGCGCGAAAGCCCGCCCTATGGCGATGCCTCCATCCACGACGGCAACGTGCTGCAGGTCATTGCCGCGCTGCGCGCCGGCGGCCATGCCAGCGCAGCGCAGCTGGCCACCCAATTGGAGGAAACCCATGCTCGAAGAACAGGCACTGCTGCGCGGCCGTGAGGTGGGCCCGGCCGAGCGGCAATCGCTGCACGGCTGGTTCCCGGTGAGCCTGCAGCACGACCCGGCCACGGTCTGGTGGCGCTTCATGGGCGAGCAGCGCTTCACCGCCCCCTTCTTCGATGACACCCTGGCCTGGCAGGCAGCGCCGGACCGCCGGGTCTGCAGCACGCCCCTGTCCGCACTGGAGGATCTGCCCGACAGCGTGCCCCCCGCGGCCTTCATCTTCCACGTCTCGCGCTGCGGCTCCACGCTGCTCACGCAGGCGCTGGCCACCTCGCCGCAGTGCATCGTGATGTCGGAGCCCCCGGCCCTCAACGCCTTCTTCCGGCTGCACCATCGGCACCCGGAGCACAGCGGCGGCGCCCGGACCTTGCAGCGGCTGGTGGCCGCCCTGGGGCAGCGGCGCAGCCCTGCGGAGCGGCACCTGGTGATCAAGTTCGACTGCTGGCACCTGCCCTGGATTCCGTTCGTGCAGGCCGCGTTTCCGGGCACCCCCGTCGTGTTCCTGTACCGCGAGCCCAGCGAAGTGCTGGCCTCCCACCGCCGCCAGCGCGGCCGGCAGATGGTGCCAGGCTTGATCGACCTGTCGCGGCTGGCGGACATGCTGCACCGCCCCGGGGCCCCGGAACTGGCCCCCGGAGACCTGGACGGCCATGCCATCCGGGTGCTTGAAAGCCTGTACCGCTGCGGACTCGAGGCGGCGACCACATCGGACCTGGTGCTGATGGACTATGGGCAGCTTCCCGCGGTGATCTGGCACGGGCTGCTGGACACCCTGGGCATGGAGTGCAGCCCCACCGAACTGGCCGCGCTGCAGGCACGCTCGGGTTTCCACTCCAAGCACTCGCACGACCGATTCGAAGGCGATCCGTTGCCAACGCACGCCCAACCCCTGCCCCCCACGCCCGAACACCTGGGCGAGACCCATCGGCTCTACCAGCGGCTGGAGCAGTTGCGGCGCGCGCGAAGCCCCGACTGAACCCATGCCGGCCCGGTCCGGCAACCCCTTGCGCCGGTGGACTGCGGCAGGCAGGCGACGAAGGCCCTCGGGCCCTTGCGAGGGGCAGCAGGGCCACCGCCAGCACCGACGCCACCCCGGCCCAGCTCCCGCATCTGCATACAACATCCAAGCACAACGCGCTACCGCGGGTCGTCAGCGCCGCTGTCACATGTGTATTCATTTGGCATCCGTGTTTCCATAAGTACATGGGCTATTAACTTCTCCGCTGGTTTGTTGCTTCCGGTTGCGCTTATTTCAAATTGAATGTCCGGAATTCTGCATTTTGAGAAGTTTTACGCAATTGGGGCGACTTACGTTCCAGCCGCTTCAATTTAATGAATTTGTCATGAAGCGGATTGAAACTGCCGTTGGGTCCAAAAGATTTCGAAGGATCCTTGGCAGAATTGGTTCAAGGGGTTCAAAGACACGGCAGTAATGGGTCATGAATATCCATTGCATGGATGCAGCAGGACAAGCCACGCATTGGGCACGACGAACATGGACTGGAATTTGAAATGAAGAAATCCCCATTTCCCTGGGTGGCCCTGGTGGCGTTGGCGCCCGCATGGGCCCACGGCGCAGGCAATCAGCAGACGGTCGAGCTGTCGGGCGGTGCTGCAAACCTGGCCGCCACGGGCGGCACTGCAGTGATGAATATCTCGTCGACCCAGGGTGCGCAGGTCATCAGCGGCAATTCACAGCAGGTGGTGGTGCGCGGCGCCGTGCTCAATGCGGCGACCTTTGGTGCCCATAGTGAATTGAATATTGCTTCCCGCACGGGGCCCGGCTCAGGCTCCGGCAGCCAGGTGATTTCGGTCCAGGGCCCCGTCGTCAACCAGGCCGCCGGCAAGGGCGTGAGAAGTGTCGTGAATATTGGCGGGAGGTAATTTCCGCCAAAACCTCCGATGGATTATTTCAAATCCACCGGATTTCCCTATGGCAGCCATTATCTATCTGGCGCCTTTCCTTTTTATATTTATCAATGGAGTTCATTATGCAAAAGACTTTCGCACTGGCTATCTCTGCACTCGTGTTCGTTGCTGGCGCTGCGCATGCAGAAGTGAAGATCGGCGGCAATAACAGCCAGAAGGTGACCGTGCAGAACGGCGCCGTGGCCAACATGGCCTTCGGTGCTTCCACCGCCAAGCAGAACCTGGCTTCCAACAAGGGCAACGTCAAGATCGGTGGCAACAACACCCAGGAAGTCTCCGTGAAGAACGGTGCCGTCGCCAACATGGCCTTCGGTGCTTCCAAGGCCGAGCAGAACCTGGCCTCCAACGACGGCAAGTAATTCAGGGGCGCGCCCTGCGCCCTGACCCTTCACGACAGAAGAACAAGGCGTGCAGTAGCGCTGCTGCCCGCCCTGAATTACCTGTCCAAAACCCTCTGGCAACAACACTGCCGCAGGCACAGAGGATTTTGTACAGGTTCCAAAGAGAAGAGGAGAAGCACCCATGAAACCCCATCGCCTCGCCGCGCTGTACCTGGTCGGCGCATGCGCCGCCGCATCGTCTTCGGCCGCCTTTGCACAGACGCCCGTCCAGAAGCCCCCGGCCGGGCGCAGCGGCCTGGACCCCGCCTCGCGCACCAAGGTCACCAATGTGCTCTCGCGCACGCGCATCGATGCCGAGGACACGCTGGCCACGGTGGACCGCAAGCTCGTCACCGGTCCCAGCGGCAGCAGCTGCGCCACCAACATCGGCGCGCCCAAAGTGCCCGAGGGCGACAGCGGCATCGGCAACCGCTTCGGCACCGCCAACAACGACCAGGTCATCGTGGTGCAAGGCCCGGTGATCAACCTCTGCAAGTAAGCCTCCCGCCACCCCCCATTCCCACCCAACGGTTTCCCGCATGAAGAACAAGAACAGCCTCCCTGCACGCAGCTTGCTGGCCCTCTCGGCCCTGGCGCTTCTGGTGTCCGGGTGCGCCATCCAGCCCAACGTGAGCGACCGCGTGAACATCATCGAGCAGGGCACCGTGGAGCAGGCCCCCCTGGTCACGCCGAGCAAGTCCGGCTCCGTGCTGCGCGAGGGCCTGGCCTGCATGGACCGCATGCTGGCCGCCGAGAACACGCCCACCACGCTGATCGCCGTGAAGTCCATCCCCGACCCCTCGGGCCTGTTCAGCACCGGCACCAAGGAGATGCTGATCACCGCCCTGTCGCGCATGTCGCGCACCAGCCAGGCCTTCCGCGTGGTGGACTACGAGGTCGACGCGCTGCGCCAGGACACGGTGCAGACCCTCACCAGCCTGCTGCTCAACAACAACCAGATGGAACTGCGCAAGCCGCAGATCTACATCTCGGGCGCCATCAGCTTCGGCGACAAGACGGTGGTCTCCAAGCGCCAGAGCCTGGGCGTCTCCACCGCCGCCACCGACACCGGCTACAGCTGGGACGTGCTGGGCAGCGCCGTGGGCCTGGACCTGCACCTGGGGGACATGAACACGCGCACGCTGTACTCGGGCATCGAATCGGCCAACGAGCTCATTGTGGCCACCGGCGGCAAGGCCGTGGAGATCGGCGCCAAGGCCACCGGCCTGCCCCGGCACATCTACCGCGTGGGCGTGCAGTACGAGGTGGCGGCCGACAACAACCAGGGCGCCGGTGCCGCCATCCGCCTGCTGGTGGACCTGGCGGCCATCGAACTGGTGGGCAAGTGGGCCAAGGTGCCGTACTGGGACTGCATCGACTACGAGCAGAACCACCCCGAGTTCCTGCGCCAGATGCGTGCCTGGTTCGACGAGGCCAGCGTGGCCGAGCGCTGGACCCTGGCGCAGCGGGTGCTGCAGACGCATGGCATGTGGAATGGTGCGACGGACGGCACGGATTCGCCCGCCTTCCGCAAGGCCGTGGCCCTGTACCAGGCCTCGCAGGACCTGACCCCCGTGGGCGTGGTCAACTTCGAGACCTACACCCGGCTGATGCGCAGCTTCGTGGGCATGTCAGCCGAAGGCAAGCTGCGCAAGCCCGAATACGCCGGCGACCAGCTGGTGGCGCGCCCCAGCGGCCTGCCGGCCAACGAGCCCGACCCGCGCAGCATCGCGCTGAGCATGGTCGGCCGCAAGGACCGCGACCTCAAGGTGGGCGAATCCATCGTGGTGCGCGTGGTGCCGCCGCGCACGGGCTACCTGTACTGCTACTACCAGGACGCGGGCGGCTCCATCAGCCAGGTCTACCCCAACCCGATGCAGCCCTCGGCCACGGTGCAGGGCCGCACCAGCGTGCTGATCCCCGACATCAGCAAGCCCAACTCCTTCCTGATCGAGACGGCGCGCGGCGGCACCGAGAACATGTTCTGCGCGATGACGGCCCAGCCGCTCAAGGGCCAGGTGCCGGTGGCCCTGACCCGTGCCAACCTGGAGCCGATCAAGAGCTACTCCAGCCTGGCCCAGGTGCAGGGCGCCTTCGAGCAGGCCGGCGTCGGCGTGATGAGCACCTCGCTTGACTGGAACGTGCAGGCCCCCGAGCCCGCACCGGCCGCCGGCCGCGTCCGCAGCAACCCCAACCGGCCTGCCAAATGAGCATGGCCAGCCTGTCCCCCCCGGGCGCCCCCGCCGACCGGGCACGCAGGGCGGCCCTGCGCTGGTCCCTGGCCGCCTGCTGCGTGGCCGCCGCGGGCGCCGCCCAGGCGGTGATCCAGCTGCCCTCGGCGCAACCGGCGTCGGCCCCGCAAGGCGGTGCGGCCCGCGCCCCCCAGGCACCGGGCAGTTCGCTGCGCCTGCCCTCGGCCAATACCGGGCAGGTGCTCGACGGCCTGATCGAGGCGGCCAACGCCGGCGATGCCGATGCCATGGTGCAGGTGGGCATGTACTACCACGCCAACCCGGGCCTACCCCAGGCCGCGGCCACGGCACGGCGCTGGTGGGGCCGCGCCGCCGAAGCCGGCGACGTGCGCGGCATGGCCGGCTACGGCTACCTGCTGGGCGTGGACAACGCCGGCGGCCAGCGCGACCTATCGGCCGCGCGCGAATGGCTGCACAAGGCGCGCGCGGCCGGCCTGGTGCGCGCCACCTACCTCGAGTCGCTGCTCGAAGGCCAGATCACCGGCCCGCGCAAGCTGCGCGATGCGCGGCGCCTGCTGGAGCAGGCCGCCCAGGACGGCGACCCCCTGGCCCTGAACGACCTGGCCGTGGCCTGGGAGCTCGACGGCAGTCTGGAGCGGGCGCGCGAGATGTACGTACTCGCCGCGGCCCAGGGCTATGGCGCGGCGCGCGCCAACTACCTGCGCCTGGAGCGCCAGAACCGTTCCAGCGAATCGGCCACGCTGGCACGCCTGCGCACCCTGTCGGACGACGGCAACGCCGATGCCACCTTGCAGCTGGCCCAGCTGTACCACCAGGGCCGGGGCGGCGTGCAGCGCGACTTCGCCCAGGCCATCCAACTCTACCGGCGCGCGGCCGACAGCGGCTCGCGCAGCGCGCGCGAATTCCTGGCGCTGGTCTTCAGCCGCTCCGCGCGCGACAACCCGGCGCGCGGCGTGGATGCCGCCTGGATGGAGGAACTGGCCACGCGCATCAATGCCCGCACCGATGCCGGCAAGGAGGGCCGGGACATGCTCTCCGACCGCCCGCGGCGCAGCGAGGACGCGCTGTGGAATCTCACCAGCTTACGTTGGACACCGCCTGTTACCGCCGAACCCGCCGTCCCCCCTTACAGTCCAGCCCGCGCTCCGGCCGAGGGCCTACCGATTGACGAATGACCAAGGAAATCCAGAGATGAAGAAGCACCCCCTTGCCAGCACCCTGATCGCCCTCACGGCCGTCGCTGCCTGCATGCCCCTGGCCCATGCCCAGCGCAACCTCGCCTCCAACGGCTCCGGCACGGTGATCGCCGGGGACAACAACGCCGCGGTGGTCGTCAACGGCCAGCAGGTGATCACCGCTACCGACGGCAATGCCCGCGTGGAGACCACGGTGGGCGGCGGTGCCAACCGCGTGGTGGTGCAGGGCTCGTCGGTCACGGTGACCAACTCCGGCAACGCCAGGCCCGCCCCGGCTGGCAAGGCCGGCAAAAGCGGTGACTATGTGAACAGCGACCTCTCGGGCCGCAATTTCGCGGGGGCCCAGCTGGCCGGCCGCAAGTTCACCAACGTGGACCTGTCGCGCGCCAACCTCTCGGGCGCCGACCTGCGCGGCGCCGAGTTCGTCAACGTGAGCCTGGAGCAGGCCGACCTGCGCGGCGCCAACCTCTCGGGCGCGAAGATGGTCAATGTGGACCTGGACGCCGCCTTGCTCGAAGGCGCGACCTGGACCGACGGAAAGCGCTGCCGCGCCGCCTGCTGAGCCCCGAACCCGCCAAGAAAAAACGGCCCCGCGGGGCCGTTTGTCTTGTTGGACGCCGTCGAATCAGCGGCTGCTCGGAAAGCTGAACACCGCGCCTTCGCGCACGCCGGCCGAGGGCCAGCGCTGGGTGATGGTCTTGCGCTTGGTGTAGAAGCGCACGGCATCGGGGCCGTAGGCGTGCAGGTCGCCGAACAGGCTGCGCTTCCAGCCGCCGAAGGAGTGGTAGGCCACGGGCACGGGCAGGGGCACGTTCACGCCCACCATGCCGACCTGGATGTGGTCGGTGAAGTAGCGCGCAGCCTCGCCGTCGCGCGTGAAGATGCAGGTGCCGTTGCCGTACTCGTGGTCGTCGATCAGCTTCATGGCTTCCTGCAGCGTCTTCACGCGCACCACGCCGAGCACGGGGCCGAAGATCTCTTCCTGGTAGATCTTCATGCCGGGCTTGACGTTGTCGAACAGGCAGGCACCGAGGAAGTAGCCGTCCTCATGGCCGGGCACCGTCACGCCGCGGCCGTCGACCACCAGCGTGGCACCCTCGGCCACACCGCTGTCGACATAGGCCTTGACCTTCTCGAAGTGGGGCTTGGTCACCAGCGGACCCATGTCGTTGCCGTTGTCGGTACCGGGGCCGACCTTCATCTTGGCGATTTCGACCTTGAGGCCTGCCACGACGGCATCACCGGCCTCGTCACCCACGGCCACCACCAGCGGGATGGCCATGCAGCGCTCGCCGCAGCTGCCGTAGGCGGCGCCCATGAGCGCGCTCACGGCGTTGCCGATGTCGGCGTCGGGCATCACGATGGCGTGGTTCTTGGCGCCGCCCAGGGCCTGCACGCGCTTGCCGTGCTTGCAGCCTTCGGAATAGATGTACTCGGCGATGGGGGTGGAGCCGACGAAGCTCACGGCCTTGACGCGCGCGTCCTGCAGCAGCGTGTCCACGGCCAGCTTGTCGCCGTTGACCACGTTGAGCACGCCCGGGGGCAGGCCGGCCTCCAGCGCCAGCTGGGCGATGAACAGGGTGCTCGTGGGATCGCGCTCGGAGGGCTTGAGCACGAAGGTGTTGCCGCAGGCGACGGCCATGGGCCACATCCACAGCGGCACCATGGCCGGGAAGTTGAAGGGCGTGATGCCCGCCGCCACGCCCAGTGCCTGGAACTCGCTCCACGAGTCGATGCCGGGGCCGACGTTGCGGCTGTGCTCGCCCTTGAGCAGCTCGGGCGCGTAGCTTGCGTACTCCACGTTCTCGATGCCGCGCTGCAGTTCGCCGTGCGCGTCGCTGAGCACCTTGCCGTGCTCGGCCGTGATCATCGCGGCGATCTTGTCGGCGTTCTCTTCGAGCAGCACCTTGAGCTTGCCCATGACGCGGGCGCGCTTGAGCGGCGGCGTGTTGCGCCAGGCCGGGAAGGCAGCCTCGGCCGAGGCGATGGCGCGCTCCACCGTGGCCTTGCTGGCCAGGGCGACGTTGGTGGTGGACTGGCCCGTGGCCGGGTTGAAGACCGGCTGCGTGCGCTCGGTATCGGCAACGATCTGGCCGTCGATCAGGTGGCCGACGGTGGTGGTGACGCTCTTGTCGTGGTTCATGGCAAAGGAATGGCTAAAAAATGGAACTCAGGCGGTTTCCGCCAGGGCGTCGCCCAGGGCGTTCACGAGGCGGTCGATCTCGGCCTTCTCGCTGATGAAGGGCGGTGCCAGCTGGATGGTGTCGCCACCGTAGCGCACGTAGAAGCCCTTCTTCCAGCAGTTCATCGCGATCTCGTAGGGGCGGCGTGCCGGCTCGCCGGGCAGCGCGGCGATGGTGATGCCCGCTGCCAGGCCGTAGTTGCGGATATCGAGCACATGCTTGCTGCCCTGGAGGCTGTGCACGGCCTGCTCGAAGTGCGGGGTCAGCGCGTTCACGCGGCCGATGGCGTCTTCGCTCTGCAGCAGGTCCAGCGCGGCGATGCCGGCGGCGCAGGCCACGGGGTGGGCCGAGTAGGTGTAGCCGTGCGGAAACTCGAGCATGTACTCAGGGCCGCCCGCGGCCATGAAGGTGTCGTAGATGTCCTTGCTGGCCACCACGCCGCCCAGGGGCTGCGCGCCATTGGTGACCTGCTTGGCGAAGTTCAGGATGTCGGGTGTCACGCCGAAGGCCTCGGCACCGGTCCAGGCGCCGGCCCGGCCGAAGGCGGTGATCACCTCGTCGAAGATCAGCAGGATGTTGTTCTGCGTGCAGATCTCGCGCAGGCGCTGCAGGTAGCCCACGGGCGGGATCACCACGCCGGCCGAGCCCGAGAAGGGCTCGACGATCACGGCCGCGATGTTCGAGGCATCGTGCAGTGCGATCACGTCCAGCAGGCGGTCGGCCAGTTCCTTGCCCGTGGGCGGCATGCCCTTGTGGAAGGAGCCAGCGGCCGGCTGGGTGTGGGGCAGGTGGTCGGCTTCGACGCCCTGGCCGAAGAGCTTGCGGTTGGCCGCGATGCCGCCCACCGAGATGCCACCGAAGTTCACGCCGTGGTAGCCCTTTTCGCGACCGATCAGGCGCGTCTTGCTGGCCTGGCCCTTGGCGCGCCAGTAGGCGCGCGCCATCTTCAGCGAGGTGTCGGCCGCTTCCGAGCCCGAACCCGTGAAGAACACGTAGTCCAGGCCGTCCGGGGTGATGGCCTTGATGCGGTTGGCCAGCTCGAACGAGAGCGGGTGGCCGAACTGGAAGGCCGGCGCATAGTCGAGCTTGAGCGCCTGCTTGCCCACGGCCTCGGCGATCTCGCGGCGGCCATGGCCCAGGCCGGTGCACCACAGGCCCGACAGGCCGTCGAAGATCTTGCGGCCATCAGAGTCGGTGTAGTAGGCACCGCTGCCTTCCACGATCATGCGCGGAGCCGCCTTGAACTGGCGGTTGGCGGTGTAGGGCATCCAGTGGGCGTCGAGCCAGGCGGCGTCCAGGCGGTCACCGCCAGCGTCGGAAGCGGGTTTTTCGATGTTGACGAAACTCATGGGAATCTCCAGTGCAAGGCAGCCGCGCAGGGCCGGGCGAAAAGCAGGTTTCAGGCGGATTGTTGTCGCCGGTGTTAATCTCTCAAATAGTGCAATATCAATGTTTACTTGCGCGTTTATGCAAGTAACAACCGGACCGCCATGAACACCAAGAACCGCGCCGTGCTCGGCCAGCTCAGCGACATGGACCTGCGCCTCTTGCAGGTGTTCAAGGCCGTGGCCGAGTGCGGCGGCATGTCGGCCGCGGAGCTGGAGCTGAACATCGGCACCAGCACCGTGAGCCGCCACGTCAAGGACCTGGAGACCCGCCTGGGCCTGACCCTGTGCCGGCGCGGCCGGGCAGGCTTCGCCCTCACGCCCGAGGGGCAGCGCGTCTACGACGAGACGCTGCGCCTGCTGGCCTCGGTGGAGGGCTTTCGCAATGCGGTGGACGACATCCATGCGCGCATGGGCGGGCAGCTCGCAGTGGCCGTGTTCGACAAGACCGCCACCAACCCGGCCGCGCGCATCGGCCAGGCCATCGCCGCGTTTGCGCAGCAGGCGCCCGACGTGCACCTGCAGATGCACGTGGGCACCATCAATGCCATCGAGCGCGGGGTCATCGACGGCACCTTCCAGGTCGGCATCATCCCGGCGCACCGCGCCTCGCAAAGCCTGCTGTACACCGACCTGTTCACCGAGACCATGCTGCTGTACTGCGGCGCAGGCCACCCGCTGTTCGGCGTCGACGACACTTCGCTCGACTGGGAGGCGCTGCGCCACCAGCCCTTCGCGGGCCTCGGTTACCACTCGCCCAACATGGAGCTGAGCCACCAGGCACGCCTGTCGCGCACGGCCACGGGCTTCGACCAGGAGTCGATCGCCACGCTGATCCTCTCGGGCCGCTACCTGGGCTTTCTGCCCGACCACTATGCCGAGGTCTACGAGCGCCGTGGCCTGATGCAGGCCGTGCAGCCGGCGCTGCTGCGCTACAGCTGCCAGTTCGTGGGCCTGCTGCGGCGCTCGCCCGAACCCTCGCGCGCGGCCCAGGCCTTCCAGCAGTGCCTGGCACAGGCCCACGGCGTGGGTTGAGCCCCCTCAGTCCGGCTGGGCACCGGATTTCTTGACCAGCTCCGCCCAGCGCGGAATCTCGCGCGCCATGTGGGCGGCCAGCTCCTCGGGCGTGCTGGCCACGATGTCCATGCCCAGCTGGTCGTGCAGCTTGGCCTGCACGTCGGGCAGCCTGAGGGCCTTGGTGATCTCGGCGTTCAGGCGCTGCACCACGGCCCGGGGCGTGCCCTTGGGCGCATAGACCGCCTGCCAGGACGACATCTCGAAGCCCGGCACGCCGGCCTCGGCCATGGTGGGCAGCTCGGGCGCCAGGGTGATGCGCTTGCCCGTGGTCACCGCCAGCAGCTTCACGCGGCCGGCCTTGGCCAGGGGCAGGGCCGCCGTCATCTGGTCGAACATGAAGGCCACCTGGCCGGCCGCCACGTCGGTCAGCGCCGGGGGCGTGCCCTTGTAGGGTATGTGCGTGAGCTTCACGCCGATCAGGTCGCCGAACAGCTCGCCCGCCAGGTGGGTGGAGGTGCCCGAACCCGAGGAGGCGAACATGCGCTTGCTCGGGTCTTTCTTGAGCAGCTCGACCAGTTCGGCCACCGAGTTCACGCCCAGCGCGGGGTTGATGATGAGCACATTGGGCAGGGTGGCCACCAGCGCCACCGGCTCGAAGTCGCGCACCGGCTGGTACGCGAGGTTCTTGTACAGGCTGGCGTTGATGGCGTGGGTGCTGATGGTGCCGCCGAACAGGGTGTAGCCGTCGGGCGCGGCCTTGGCCACATAGGCCGCGCCGATGCCACCGGCCTGGCCCGGCTTGTTCTCCACCACCACCGACTGCTTGAGGGCCTCCTGCAGCTTGCTGGCCAGCACCCGGCCGATGGTGTCGGTGGAACCCCCGGGCGTGAAGGGCACCACGTAGGTGATGGGCTTGGCGGCTGGCCAGTCCTGCGCGGCAGCCATCGGGGGCAAGGCAGCCAGCGCCAGCACGGTCGCGCAGTGGATGAGGAATCGCATGGTGGTTTGTCTCCGGGTGTCGTTATGGGGGAAGCAATGCGGCGAAGGGTGTCAACGCCCGTGGGCCTGCCGCCAGGCGGCAAACTCGCCGGGCGTGGCCGGGTCGGTGGGCGGGTACAGGCCCAGGATGGAACGGCCCTGCAGCACCTGCGCGGTCACGAAGTCCTCGAAGGCCGTCATCTCCGTGGCCTCGGCGGCGATCTCGTCGGCCAGGTGGGCGGGGATCACCACCACGCCCTCGCCGTCGCCCACCAGCACGTCGCCCGGGAACACGGCCACGTCGGCGCAGGCGATGGGCACGTTGATGTCCAGCGCCTGGTGCAGGGTGAGGTTGGTGGGCGCCGAGGGCCGCTGGTGGTAGGCCGGCATGGACAGCGTCGCGATCTCGGGCGTGTCGCGAAAGCCGCCGTCCGTCACCAGGCCGGCCACGCCGCGCTGCATGAGGCGCGTGGCCAGGATGGAGCCGGCCGAGGCGGCGCGCGCGTCCTTGCGGCTGTCGATCACCAGCACAGCGCCCGGCGGGCATTCCTCCACGGCCTTGCGCTGGGGGTGGTCGCGGTCCTGGAACACGCTGATCGGGTTCAGGTCCTCGCGCGCCGGGATGTAGCGCAGCGTGAAAGCCTCGCCCACCATGTTGGCGCGGCCGCCGCGCAGGGGGTGCACGTCCTGCAGGAACTGGTTGCGCAGTCCGCGCTTGAACAGCGCAGTGCACAGGGTGGCAGTGCTGACGTGGGCCAGCAGTTCGCGGGTGGAGGGGTTCAGTGGCATGTCGGCGGCAGGTTGGTGGTCAGAAGATGTCGGGCTCGGGCACGGGCGCGCCGAAGCCGGTTTCGAGGAAGTCGAAGTCGCAGCCCTGGTCGGCCTGCAGGATGTGGCGGCTGAACATCCAGCCGTATCCGCGCTGAAAGCGCGCGGGCGGCGGCGTCCACTCGGCACGGCGGCGCGCCAGCTCGGCGTCGTCCACCTCCATGTGGATGCGGCGCGCGGGCACGTCCACGGTGATCAGGTCGCCGGTGCGCACCAGCGCCAGGGGCCCGCCGATGTAGGCCTCGGGCGCGGCGTGCAGGATGCAGGCGCCGTAGCTGGTGCCGCTCATGCGCGCGTCGGACAGGCGCAGCATGTCGCGCACGCCCTGCTTCACGAGCTTGGCCGGTAAGGGCAGCATGCCCCACTCGGGCATGCCCGGCCCGCCCTGGGGGCCGGCGTTGCGCAGCACCAGGATGTGGCCGGGCGTGACGTCCAGGTCCGGGTCGTCCACGGCGGCCTTCATGCTCGGGTAGTCGTCGAACACCAGCGCCGGGCCGGTGTGCTGCTGCAGGTGAGGGGCGCAGGCGCTGGGCTTGATCACCGCGCCATCGGGCGCCAGGTTGCCGCGCAGCACGGCCAGTGCGCCCTCGGCGTAGATGGGGTTGGACAGCGGACGGATCACGTCGTCGTTGAACACGGCCGCGCCCTCGATGTTCTCGCCCAGCGTGCGGCCGGTGACGGTGTGCGCGCCCAGGTGCAGCAGCTGCGGCATGCGCGACATCAGGCCCGGCAGGCCGCCGGCGTAATAGAAGTCCTCCATCAGGTAGGTGTCGCCGCTGGGCCGCACATTGGCCAGCACCGGCACCACGCGGCTGGCGGCGTCGAAGTCGTCCAGCGTCACGGCGCAGTGCGCACCCGCACGGCGCGACATGGCCACCAGGTGCACGATGGCGTTGGTCGAGCAGCCCACCGCCATGGCGATGCGGATGCCGTTGAGGAAGGACTCGCGGCTGAGCAGCCGTGCGGGCGTGAGGTCGTTCCAGACCATGTCGACGATGCGCCGGCCGCTCTCGGCACTCATGCGCACATGGTTGGCGTCGGGTGCAGGGATGGACGAGGCGCCGGGCAGGCTCATGCCGATGGCCTCGGCAATCGCCGTCATGGTGCTGGCCGTGCCCATGGTCATGCAGGTGCCGTGGCTGCGCGCGATGCCGGCCTCCACGCCCTGCCACTGCTCCTGGCTCAGGTTGCCGGCGCGCCGCTCGTCCCAGAGCTTCCAGGCGTCCGAGCCCGAGCCCAGCACCTGCCCGTTGTAGTTGCCGCGCAGCATGGGGCCGGCGGGCACGAAGATGGCGGGCAGCCCGGCGCTCATGGCGCCCATCAGCAGGCCGGGCCCGGTCTTGTCGCAACCGCCCATCAGTACCGCGCCGTCGACCGGGTGGCTGCGCAGCAGCTCCTCGGTCTCCATGGCCAGCATGTTGCGGTAGAGCATGGTGGTGGGCTTGACGAAGGCCTCGGCCAGCGAGATGGCCGGCAACTCGATGGGAAAGCCGCCCGCCTGCAGCACGCCGCGCTTGACGTCCTCCACCCGCTGACGGAAGTGGCCGTGGCAGGGGTTGATGTCCGACCAGGTGTTGACGATGGCGATGATGGGCTTGCCCACCCAGTCCTCGGGCGCATAGCCCATCTGCAGGATGCGCGAGCGGTGGCCGAAGGAGCGCAGGTCGTCGGGCGCGAACCAGCGCGCACTGCGCAGGGAATCAGGGGTGCGTCGTGTCATGTGGCGCATTAAAGCACTAGTATATTAGTGCGTCAACACAACACGGTGCGACAATCCGGGCGCCATGAACCCGACCCTATGAACGTGAGAGAAAAAGTCCGCCTCGACCGCTCGCGCCATGCGGCGCCCCAGGTCTTCGACCGGCTGCGCGAGGCCATCGTCTCGCTCGACCTGGCGCCCGGCACCGTGCTGGCGCGGGCCGAGCTGGCCGAGCAGTTCGGCATCAGCCAGACGCCCGTGCGCGACGCCCTGCTGCGCCTGGGCGAAGAGGGGCTGGTGGACATTTTTCCGCAGCACGCCACGGTGGTCAGCCGCATCGACATCGAGGCCGCGCGCCAGGCGCACTACCTGCGCCGCTCCCTCGAACTGGAGGTGGTGCGCACCCTGGCCCTGGCACCCGACGACACCGTGCTGGCCCGCCTGCGTGCCCAGGTGGCGGCCATGGCCGCCGTGGTGGGCCCGGCCCACTACCGCGAGTTCGTCGAGGCCGACCAGGGCTTTCACCAGCGCATGTACGAGGCCGCCGGCGTGGCCGGCCTGTGGGACCTGGTGCGCCGCCGCTCCGGCCATGTGGACCGCTTGCGCCGCCTG
Source organism: Acidovorax sp. CF316 (assembly GCF_000276605.1). Lineage (GTDB taxonomy): Bacteria > Pseudomonadota > Gammaproteobacteria > Burkholderiales > Burkholderiaceae_C > Acidovorax. The sequence continues at coordinate 24,909 of NZ_AKJX01000112.1, forward strand.
CACCTGCCCACCGCCGGCAAGACCGAGGCCGTGCTGGCCGACCACCGGCGCATCGTGGACGCCATTGCGGCCGGCGACGCCCCGGCCGCGCAGGACGCGCTGCGCCAGCACCTGTCGGGCACGCTGAGCCAGGTCGACGAGATCTGCGCGCGCCACCCGGACTACGTGCAGGTCTGAATCCTCACCCTGCGTTGACCTCCGGGAGTGCCGCCACCTGCTGGCGGCGGAACTCGGCCGGGGTGCAGCCCGCCTCCCGCCGGAAGAACTTGCTGAAATGGGTCGCCTCGTCGAAGCCCAGGCGCTCGGCAATGCGTGCCACGGGCACGCCGGTGTGCAGCAGCAGGCGCTTGGCCTCCAGACAGAGGCGCGCGGCGATGAAGGCCTTGGCGCTCATGCCGGCCGCGGCACTGGTGGCACGCGCCAGGCTCTTTTGCGTGCAGCCCAGCGGGCCGGCGTAATCCGCCACCTGGTGCCACTGGGCAAAACGCTGCTCCAGCAGTTGCCGAAAGCGCTCGAAGCGCAGCAGCGCGCGGTGGTTCGCGGGCTCCCGCTGGCCGCGCTGGCCGTGGGCAATGGCCAGCCGCGCGAGCAGGGCATAGAGCTGGTAGCGCAGCAGCGCGTGCAGTTCCTGCGCCGGCGCAGTGGCCGCCGCGTCCGTGCGCATCAGCACCATCGCATCCGCCACCGTGCGGGCCTCGCCGTCGCCCAGCGCCAGGTGCACGGGAAACCGCTCCAGCCCGACCACCAGGCGCAGATCGCTGGCTGCCGCAGCGCCGGCCGCCAGCAGGAACTCCGGGCGCAGCAGCATGACCCAGCCTTCCCAGTCCTGCGCCGTCCCGAAGTGGTGGGCCTGGCCGGGCCGGATGGCCAGCAGCGACCCGGGCGCGCAGGGCACGGGCTCGAAGTCGATCACCTGCGTGCAGCTTCCGCGGGTGACCAGCACCAGCATGTGGAAGGCGTAGCGGTGGGTGCGCAGGACCTCGCCCTCCGGCCCGCGCTGGCGCAGGTCGGACATCGGGAAGACCTCCAGGTCCAGCCCGTAGGTCCCGGGCGGCCGGTAGTCGAAGCGTTCGATGTCGGTGTTGGCGTCGGTGCGGGTGCGGCCGGTCTTCTTCGGGGCCATCGCTTTCCTTGGCGTGGGTAGTTGGCCCATTTTGTCCGATAAGTGTCTTTCTCCGGCTGCTGGCTGCCGTGCTTTGCTGCACCCCGAGTCCAATAATTGCCTGATCTTCAACACCTCCAGAGAGCCCCATGACCCCCATCGACATCGCCAGGAACTACATCCGTGCCGCCCAGACCGGCGACCAGGCCCTGCTGGCCGCCACCGTGTCGCCGTCCGTGGTCTGGCACCAGCCCGGCGCCAACCGCTTCTCGGGCACGCACCGGGGCCTGGCCGCCGTGGGGGCGATGATCGGGGGCATGATGGAGGTGTCCCAGGGCAGCTTTGCCATCACCGAGGCCAGCCACTACATGGAGAACGGCGACTGGGTCGCCGTCAGCATCCGCTTTGGCGGCGAGCGCGAGGGCGCCCGCCTGGACCAGGCGGGCGTGGACCTGCTGCGCATCGCGGACGGCCAGGTCGTCGAGGTGTTTCTCTTCTCCAGCGACCCGGCGCAGGAAGACCGCTTCTGGGGCCAGTGACCCTGCCGGCAGGATGGGCGGTCTCGCCCAAAACCCGGCAGCGCCGGATAATCCGGCCATCCCCCTCCACCGCGAGCACTCCACCATGGCCTCCATTTCCTCGATCGGCGCCTCTGGCATGCAGGCAGCCCAGTTGCGCCTGGATGCCTCGGCCAACAACGTGGCCAACATGAACACGCCGCGCTACAAGAGCGAGGTGGTGGAGCAGCAGGCCGCACCGGGTGGAGCCGGCGTGACCGGCACCGTGCGCCGCAGCCAGGAAGAGGGCGTGGCACTGGAGAAGGAGGCCGTGGAGCAGATGTCGGCCACCTACGCCTTCAAGGCCAGCCTGCAGGTGGTGAAGACCCAGGACCAGATGATGGGCTCTTTGCTCGACGTCAAAGCCTGAGCACCCCAGCGGTGTGCCATGAAAAAGGCGGCCCCTGGGGCCGCCTTTGTTTTTGGCGCCCTGCGCGCTCTAGCGCAGCTCGCCGTACTGCGTACTGCTCAGGTCCGGGCCGCGCTCTTCGGCACCGGGCATTTCCGTGTCCTCGAAGCCCGTTGCATTGGCTGGCCGGGGGCGGATGGGGCCCGAGCGCACCGGGGCACCGCCCGGGCGTGCCGGGGTGACGGGCACGGGGTTGGTGCCTGCGGCATCGGCCAGGGCGCGCTTGAAGGCCGCCACTTCATCGGCCTCGATGGGCTCGAAACGCGGCACCGGGCGGGTGGCTTCGTAGTCCACCGGCGTGGGCGAGCGCGGTGCGGCCGTTCCCGTCAGCGGAGCCGGGGCGGTGGCCACGGGCGCGGCGGCGCGCAGCGGTGCCGGGCGCGAGATCGGGGCGGACGGCGTGGCCGTGAGCGGGGCCGGGGCCGACACTGGAGGCAGCGGGCGCCGCACGGCGGCGGCAGCGGCCGGGGCCTGCGTGCCCACGGGCAGGGCGGCACCCAGCGGGGCAATGCCCTTTTGCGGAATGCCCACCGCCACATGGTCATTGATGCGCCAGTAGACGGCGGTCACCAGGATGTCGTAGCGCGTCTTGGCGGTCTGGGCGATCAGCGCCTCGATCTCCGACAGGCGCACCGTCTCGCCGCCGTACTCGCGCGCCAAGTCCATCATCACCAGGAACTGGCGGCCGCGCTGGTCCAGCGACAGCACCTTGAACTTGTAGCTGGCCGAGAGCACGCCGGCGCGCACCATGGCGTCGCGCACCACGGTGTACAGCAGCTCGCGGCGCTCCATGCGCTCGTTCTTGCGGTTGGCGGCGTGCTCGGGCGGCAGCGCGTCGACCAGGGGTTTGCCCTGGCGGCCGGCAGCCAGGGGCACCGTGGCATCGGCGTTGAGCAGGCCCGAAGGCTCCGATGCCGCATTGGGCCGGGGCTTGGGCGGTACCGGTTTGCGGCTGAACCAGCTGAACAGTGACATGGCTTGCTTTCCTCGGAGTACACCTGCAGTGGGTTGTCCGATTCGAGTGTACCGCGAGCCCTGCACCCCCAACGATGCCGCCGGTACCGAAAGCGGTGCCGGCCGACAGCGGTGTCAGGTCGCCGCAACGCGCCGGCGGCGATTGCCCAGGCGCTTGGCCAGCACCGAGCCAGCCGCCATGGCCAGGCCCAAGGCAATGGCGGGCTGCCGGTTGGTCAACTCGGTGAAACGGATGGCCGTCAGGCTCCACAGCTTGCAAGGCCCGGTGGCCTGCACCGTGGCGCTGCGCGACCGGTGCGAAAAGAACGCCCCTTCGCCGAGCACGGAGCCGGGGCCCACGATGGCCAGGCGCAGGCGCTCCTTCTCGTCCTGGAAGTGCACGCTCAGGCTGCCGCTCTCCACGAAATACAGGGTGCGGTCGCTGGTACCCTGGGTGAACAGCACATGCCCCGTGGGCAGGATGCAGGGCAGCAGGTAGGAAGCGACGGTGTCCCACTGCGCAGGGGTCAGCGGGTTGGTCATGCTGTCGTCGGCGCTGGCCTGGGCGATGGCATCGATCAGGCCCTGCAGATCGGCTTTGGTGGCAGCGGGGGATAGAACGTTCATGGTTGTTCTTAAAGTAACCCTGTTACAGGTTGCGCACAAGCGCTGTTTACGTCCGTTTACAACAAAAGCGCCCAGCCAGGTGGCTCCCGCGGGCTACTTGCCGATGCAAAAGCTCGAAAAAATCACGCCCAGCAGGTCATCGGACGTGAACTCCCCCGTAATGGCCCCCAGCGCGTTCTGCGCCAGGCGCAATTCTTCGGCCAGGATGTCAAGGGCCGGGGCCCGCGCCTGTAACTGCATGTGCGCTTCATCGAGGTGCGCGGCCACTGCCTGCAGCGCCTGCACATGGCGGGCGCGGGCGATGTACACGCCCTCGGGCGCCGACTGCCAGCCGGCAACCTCCAGCAGCGTGCGGCGCAGGTCTTCCAGGCCCGTTCCCATGCGCGCCGACAGCTGCACCGAGCGGCCCGGGCCCTGCAGCCGGGCGGCCGCGGCCTGGTCCACGCAGTCGATCTTGTTCCAGACATCGATCACCGGCACCGACGCCGGCAGGCGCTGCGCCATGTCGGCAGCGATGGCCGCATCGCTCTCGGCATAGGCAGCCGTGTGCGCACGCGACAGGTCGTGCAAGAACAGCACCGCATCGGCCCCTGCGATCTCGTCCCAGGCGCGGGCGATGCCGATGCGCTCCACCTCGTCCTCGCTGTCGCGCAGGCCAGCGGTGTCGATCACGTGCAGCGGCACGCCCTCGATCTGGATGGTCTGCTGCACCTTGTCGCGCGTGGTGCCGGCAATCGGGGTCACGATGGCCAGCTCCGCCCCCGCCAGCGCGTTGAGCAGCGAGCTCTTGCCCGCATTGGGCTGGCCGGCGATCACTACCTTGATGCCCTCGCGCAGCAGCGCGCCCTGCTGCGCGCGCTGGCGCACACGCGCCAAAGTCCCCTGCAGCCGGTCGAGCTGGCCTTGGGCATCGGCCTGCTTCAAGAAGTCGATGTCCTCCTCGGGGAAGTCCAGCGTCGCCTCCACCAGCATGCGCAGGTGGATCAGCGCGTCGCGCAGCGCATGGATCTCGCTGGAGAAGGCGCCCGTGAGCGAGCGGCTCGCGCTGCGCGCCGCCGCCGAGGTGGAGGCGTCGATCAAATCGGCGATCGCCTCGGCCTGCGCCAGGTCGATCTTGTCGTTGAGGAAGGCGCGCTCGGTGAACTCCCCGGGCTCGGCCACGCGCAGCCCGGACAGCACGGCAGGGCCGCCCTCGTTCTGCGCCGCAGCCGCCGCCTCCAGGCAGCGCGCCACCAAGAGCTGCAGCACCACCGGCCCGCCATGGGCCTGCAGCTCGAGCACGTCCTCGCCCGTATAGGAATGCGGCGCCGGAAAGTACAGCGCCAGCCCCTGGTCGATGGCCTGGCCCTCGGCATCGCGAAACGGCAGGTAGTGCGCCTCGCGCGGGCGCAGGTCACGCCCGCACAGGGCCTGCACCAGCGGCGCGATGCCCTTGCCGGATACGCGCACGATGCCCACGGCGCCGCGCCCCGGGGCAGTGGCAATGGCAACGATGGGGTCGGCGTGGCGGGCGAGCATAGGGGGTGACTTTACAGGGCAGGGCGTTCAATGAAAAAAGGCCGCTTGCGCGGCCTTTCGGGGAATTCAGCGATCAGGCAATGATCACTTGAACTTGGGCAGGTTGAACTGCGGGGGCACGCCCATGCGGGTGTTGATGAGCCACTGCTGCGCGATCGACAGGATGTTGTTCGTCAGCCAGTACAGCACCAGGCCGGCCGGGAAGAAGAAGAACATCACGCTGAAGATCAGCGGCATGAACCACATCATCTTGGCCTGCAGCGGGTCTGGTGGCGCGGGGTTCAGCGCCGTCTGCAGCAGCGAGCTGACCGTCATCAACAGCGGCAGGATGAAGAACGGATCCGGTGCCGAGAGGTCGTGGATCCACAGGATCCACGGCGCGTTGCGCATTTCCACGCTGGACAGCAGTACCCAGTACAGGGCGATGAACACCGGGATCTGGATCATGATGGGGAAGCAGCCACCCATGGGGTTGACCTTTTCCTCGCGGTAAATGCGCATCATCTCCTGCTGCATCTGCTGCGGCTTGTCCTTCAGGCGCTCGCGCATCTCCATGATCTTGGGGTTGATGGCCTTCATCTTGGCCATGCTCGCGTAGGCCTTGGCGTTGAGCCAGTAGAAGGCGATCTTGAGCAGCAGCACCAGCGCCACGATGGCCCAGCCCCAGTTGCCCAGGATCTTGTGCAGCTGGTCCAGCAGCCAGTACAGCGGCTTGGACAGGATGGTCAGCCAGCCATAGTCCTTGACCAGCTCCAGGCCGGGGCTCAGAGCTTCCAGCGTCTTCTCGACCTGGGGGCCGGCGAACAGGCGCGCGTCCACGGTCTTGCTGGCACCGGGGGCGATGGCGCCCAACTGGGTGATCATGCCCACCGAGTACAGGTTGGTGTCCACCTTGCGCATGAACAGGTTGCGCGGGATGTCGTTGCCCAGCAGCCAGGCTGTGGCGAAGTAGTGCTGCACCATGGCCACGTAGCCATTGGTGGAATCCTTCTGGATGTCGACCTTGCCGGCCTCGATGTCCTTGAACTCGACCTTCTGGTACTTCTTGGCCTCGGTGTAGACCGCAGGGCCGGTGAAGGTGGAGTAGAACGACGACTCGCCTGGCGGCTTGTTGCCGTCGCGCACCAGCTGCAGGTACAGCTCGGGCGACACGGGGGCCGTGCCGGTGTTCACCACTTCGTGCTTCACGGCGATGTCGTAGGCGCCGCGCTTGACGGTCCAGGTCTTCACCAGCTTCACGCCGCCCTGCTCGGGCGACTCGAAGCGGATGGACAGCTCGTCCTGCCCGTCCTTGAGTTCGCGCGGGCCGGCCACGGCCGTCATCAGCGTCTTGTGCGTGGGGAAGGCGCCGCCGATCAGGCCGGTCTGCGCCACGTACACGCGGTTCGCGCTCTCGTCCAGCAGCAGGAAGTTCTTGCCGCTCTTGTCGCCGATGTCGGCATGCTTGAGCAGTTCGGCATGCGTCAGCGAGCCGCCTTCGCTGTCGAAGGTGAGGCGGTAGACGTCGGTCGTCACCTGCACGCGCTCACGCGTGGCAGGCGCTGCCGTGGGAGCCGGCTGGCCAGGCACGGCCGCTGCGCCCTGGGCCGATGCGGTGGCGGGCGCCGACGCATTGGTGCTGGAAGGCACGCTCGCAGCGCCGGCCGAAGCCGAGGCGGTGCCCGCAGGCGCAGGCGCTGCCACGGGGGCTGCGGTGGGGAAAAAGGTGGCCTTGTTGCCGTTGTGCAACTGCCACTTGTCCCACAGCAGAACCATGGAAAAGCCAAAAATCACCCACAGTATGGTGCGGCGAATGTCGTTCATGAAGACTTCTTTGGTGAGGATGTTGGAGTGGTGGACGACGCAGTGAAGCGCGAAAAAAGCCGCATGCTGCGCGGCAGCTCCTGCGGGACCGGGTCATGGCCCCCGTCACACCAGGGGTGGCAGCGTACCAGCCTGCGCACCGTGAGATAACTGCCAGCCGCCGCGCCATGCTGCTCCAGCGCCTGCAGCGAATAGACGGAGCAGGTCGGCTCGAAGCGGCAGGCCGAGCCCAGCCAGGGGCTCAGGAACAGGCGGTAGCCCTTGACCACCCCGATGAGCAGCGCACGCATCATGGCGCAACCGCCGACACCCGCGGCGCGCTGGGGCTTTTGTCGCTTCTGCTACCGCCCTGGCCCTTGCCGCCGCCTTTGCCCGCTTCGCCACCGGCGCCCGGGGCCTGGCCCGAGCGCTTGGCCGCGTAGCCGAACAGCTGCAGCAGCTCGGCCCGCACCGCCGCCTTGAGCTGGTCGGACGTGGCGCTGATGAACTGCTTGCGGTCGAAGGTGCTGCGCAGGCGCACCACGTGGGCGGCCTGGGGCAGGCGCGCCTCGAACGTGGCGCCCACCGTGTAGATCTGCCGCTTGATGGTGTTGCGCGTGACCGCGCGGCGCGCCCAGCGCTTGGGCACCATGGCACCCAGCCAGACGTCGTCGGAAACGCCGAACAGGGCCTGCGGCGAGGTGCCGGGCCCTGGGGAGGATACCGTTGCAGCGGGCTGCGCGGCGGTTGCCGTGGCGGGTTCGCCGGGCGCAACGACAACGGCACCGCCAGTCGTGGCAGTGCCGTCGGCGCCCAGCACCAGGCGGTGCAGCGCAAAATGGGCGGTACGGGAAACGGTGCCCCCCGCCATGGCGGCCTGGAACTGCGGACGGGTTTTCAGCCGTTGCATGCAAGCGCCCCCGTTTGGTACCTGACGGTGCAAACCGGGGTGCAGGCCCAGGACCTTGCCGGCCTTAGACGGCCAGGCGCTTGCGGCCCTTGGCGCGGCGTGCGTTGATGACAGCGCGGCCGCCGCGGGTCTTCATGCGGACGAGGAAACCGTGGGTGCGGGCGCGGCGGGTCTTGGAGGGCTGGTAAGTACGTTTCATGGTGCTCTATTCCTTGAGGTTCAGTTCCGGACTGCTGCGCAGAAATAACGGCACGCCCGGTCAAATCGCCCTGAACACATTCAGGGAAACCCAAAATTATCGCAGGCTTGTGCCCCGCTGGCAATGCCCGCGGCAGGGAAGACCCTGTGGCGCGCTGGAATCAGGGGTTCAAAATGCCGTTTCCGACCCCCTCGCAAGGGGTCCGAGCCCATTGGAGAAACCGGCCTTTCAAATTGTGGATAACTCCTTGACAAGCTACAATACCCGGCCCAGCACCGTTCCTCCTATCCACAAAAAGAATCACCCGATAAATGACCGAGGAACCCTCCAGCAGCTCCGCATCCAACCCCGGGGCCGACGCAGGCCAGGGCCTGTGGCAGGCCTGCCTAGAACAACTGGCGCAAGACCTGCCAGAGCAACAGTTCAACACCTGGATCAAGCCCCTCGTGGCGCAGGTGACCGAAGACTTCTCCAAGGTCACGCTGTTCGTCGCCAACCGCTTCAAGCTCGACTGGATCCGGGCCCAGTACGCCAAGCGCATCTCGCTGCTGCTCGAAGACCTGTACGGCCAGCCCGTCACACTGGAGTTAGCACTCGCTCAGCGCGAAGCCGTTACCCGCACTTACGTGCGCCCTAACGCAGCGGGCACGCAGACCCCGGTTTCGCACAACGACCAGCAGGGCCAGGGGCAGGGCAGCAGCAACAACAACAACAGCAACTCCGGCAACGGCAACAGCGGCAGCAGCACCCCCGACGAATCGGCCGGCGCCTTCCGCAACCGCCTGAACGCCGGCCTCACCTTCGAGACCCTGGTCGAGGGCACGGCCAACCGCATGGCGCGCTCGGCCGCCATGCACGTGGCGGGCATGCCCGGCCACCTGTACAACCCGCTGTTCATCTACGGCGGCGTGGGCCTGGGCAAGACCCACCTGGTGCACGCTGTGGGCAACCGCCTGCTGGCCGACAAGACCGACGCCAAAGTTCTCTACATCCACGCCGAGCAATTCGTGTCGGATGTGGTTAAGGCCTACCAGCGCCGCACCTTCGACGAGTTCAAGGAGCGCTACCACTCGCTGGACCTGCTGCTCATCGACGACGTGCAGTTCTTTGCGAACAAGGACCGCACTCAGGAAGAATTCTTCAACGCCTTCGAAGCCCTGCTGGCCAAGAAGAGCCACATCGTGATGACCAGCGACACCTACCCCAAGGGCCTGGCCAACATCCACGAGCGGCTGGTTTCGCGCTTCGACTCGGGCCTCACCGTGGCCATCGAGCCGCCCGAGCTCGAGATGCGCGTGGCCATCCTGATCAACAAGGCCCGCGTGGAAGGCACCGAGATGCCCGAGGAAGTCGCCTTCTTCGTGGCCAAGAACGTGCGCTCCAACGTGCGCGAGCTCGAAGGCGCGCTGCGCAAGATCCTGGCGTACTCGCGCTTCAACCAGAAGGAAATCTCCATCCAGCTGGCCCGCGAGGCGCTGCGCGACCTGCTGTCCATCCAGAACCGCCAGATCTCGGTGGAAAACATCCAGAAGACCGTTGCCGACTACTACAAGATCAAGGTGGCGGACATGTACAGCAAGAAGCGCCCGGCCAGCATTGCCCGCCCGCGCCAGATCGCCATGTACCTGGCCAAGGAGCTCACGCAAAAGAGCCTGCCCGAGATCGGCGAACTATTCGGCGGGCGCGACCACACCACGGTGCTGCACGCGGTGCGCAAGATTTCGGGCGAGCGCCAGCAGCTGACCGAGCTGAACCAGCAGCTGCACGTGCTGGAACAGACGTTGAAGGGCTGAGCCACCGTGCGTTCTCCCCTGGCCTTTGATGTAAGAACTTGTTCGGCGCCACACTGCCAAATAGAACACGTCCTTACAAGGCAAAATGGGGGGTTTAGGGGCAGCAGGGGGGCACAACCCGTGCCGCTGCCCGCACCGTTCCAAAAAAGATCCACAAGCAAGGGGTTGATGACATGATCGTCCTGAAGGCAACACAAGACAAGGTACTCGCGGTTCTGCAATCGGTGGCTGGCATCGTGGAGCGCCGCCACACCTTGCCCATCCTGGCCAACGTACTGATCCGCAAGACCGGCAACGCGCTGCAGCTGACGACCAGCGACCTCGAAATCCAGATCCGCACCACGGCCGAACTGGGGGGCGACACGGGCGACTTCACCACCACCGTGGGTGCGCGCAAGCTCATCGACATCCTGCGCACCATGCCCAGCGACCAGACGGTGAGCCTCGAATCCGCCCAGTCCAAGCTGATCCTGAAGGGCGGCAAGAGCCGCTTCACCCTGCAAAGCCTGCCTGCCGAGGACTTCCCGCTGGTGCAGGAGTCGGCCGCCTTCGGCCCCGTGTTCGCCGTGCCGCAAAAGACCCTCAAGGACCTGCTGGGCCAGGTGTCGTTTGCCATGGCGGTGCAGGACATCCGCTACTACCTCAACGGCATTTTGTTCGTGGCCGAGGGCAAGCAACTGAGCCTGGTGGCCACCGACGGCCACCGCCTGGCCTTTGCCAGCGCCACACTGGATGTGGAAGTGCCCAAGCAGGAAGTCATCCTGCCGCGCAAGACCGTGATCGAGCTGCAGCGCCTGCTGTCCGACGCCGGCGGCGAGAACCAGCCCCACATCGAGATGCAGTTCGCCAACAACCAGGCCAAGTTCACCTTTGGCGGCATGGAGTTCGTGACCAAGCTGGTCGAGGGCAAGTTCCCCGACTACAACCGCGTCATCCCCAAGAACCACAAGAACAGCATCACCCTGGGCCGCGCCCCGCTGCTGGCCAGCCTGCAGCGCACGGCCATCATGACCAGCGACAAGTTCAAGGGCGTGCGCCTGAACCTGGAGCCCGGCACCCTGCGCGTGGCGTCCAACAACGCCGAGCAGGAAGAGGCCGTGGACGAGCTCGACATCGACTACGGTGGCGACACCATCGAGATCGGCTTCAACGTGACCTACCTGATCGACGCCCTGGCCAACATGGGCCAGGACATGGTGAAGGTGGAGCTCTCGGACGGCAACAGCTCCGCGCTCTTGACCATCCCCGACAACGAAAGCTTCAAGTACGTGGTGATGCCGATGCGCATCTAGCCCTGCGCCGTGCCCTTGTCGCCTTGCGCGCCGGGCACCCCGCACGAGCTATTGATTTGATAGCTGCTCGCCCCCATATGATGGGGACCAGAGCCCTATTTGAACCTTATTGACAGACACATCGGAGGCCCCCCGGGCCTCCACGGATCCCAAGGCCCACCATGACCGCTGACAACAACCTGCCCGAGCCAGAACCCACCGGCACTGGTGAGCCCGTTCCGCACAAGATCGACACCAACCAGGCCGGCGCCAGCGAAAGCTACGGCGAAGGCTCCATCACCATCCTCGAAGGCCTGGAGGCCGTGCGCAAGCGCCCCGGCATGTACATCGGCGACACGAGCGACGGCACCGGCCTGCACCACCTGGTGTTCGAGGTGGTCGACAACTCCATCGACGAGGCCCTGGCCGGCCACTGCGACGACATCGTCGTCACCATCCACTCCGACAACTCCATCAGCGTGACCGACAACGGCCGCGGCATACCCACCGGGGTGAAGATGGACGACAAGCACGAGCCCAAGCGCAGCGCTGCCGAGATCGCGCTGACCGAGCTGCACGCCGGCGGCAAGTTCAACCAGAACAGCTACAAGGTATCGGGCGGCCTGCACGGCGTGGGCGTGAGCTGCGTGAACGCCCTCTCCAAGTGGCTGCGCCTGACCGTGCGCCGCGAAGGCAAGGTGCACCAGATCGAGTTTGCGCGCGGCTTCGTGCAAGACCGCCTGCTCGACACCGTGGACGGCTTCGAAGTGAGCCCCATGAAGGTGACCGGCGAGACCGAAAAGCGCGGCACCGAAGTGCACTTCTTGCCCGACACCGAGATCTTCAAAGAGAACAACGACTACCACTACGAGATCCTGGCCAAGCGCCTGCGTGAGCTCTCCTTTTTGAACAACGGCGTGCGCATTCGTTTGAAGGACGAGCGCAGCGGCAAGGAAGACGACTTCTCGGGCGCCGGCGGCGTGCGCGGTTTCGTCGAGTTCATCAACAAGGGCAAGACGGTACTGCACCCCAACTCGTTCTACGCCGCAGGCGAGCGCCCGGCCGAAAGCTACGGCGGCATCCCCGGCACGCACATCGGCGTGGAAGTGGCCATGCAGTGGAACAGCGCCTACAGCGAGCAGGTGCTGTGCTTCACCAACAACATCCCCCAGCGGGACGGTGGCACCCACCTGACCGGCCTGCGCGCCGCGATGACCCGCGTCATCAACAAGTACATCGAAGAAAACGAGTTCGCCAAGAAGGCCAAGGTCGAAGTCACCGGCGACGACATGCGCGAAGGCCTGTGCTGCGTGTTGAGCGTGAAGGTGCCCGAGCCCAAGTTCAGCAGCCAGACCAAGGACAAGCTGGTATCGAGCGAAGTGCGCGCCCCCGTGGAAGACATCGTGGGCAAGCTGCTCACCGACTACCTGCAGGAGCGCCCGGCCGACGCCAAGATCATCTGCGGCAAGATCGTGGAGGCCGCCCGCGCCCGCGAAGCCGCCCGCAAGGCCCGCGAAATGACCCGCCGCAAGGGCGTGCTCGACGGCATGGGCCTGCCAGGCAAGCTGGCCGACTGCCAGGAAAAAGACCCCGCCCTGTGCGAAATCTACATCGTCGAGGGTGACTCCGCCGGTGGCTCTGCCAAGCAGGGCCGCGACCGCAAGTTCCAGGCCATCTTGCCGCTGCGCGGCAAGATCCTGAACGTGGAAAAGGCCCGCTACGAAAAGCTGCTGACCAGCAACGAAATCCTGACGCTGATCACCGCTCTGGGCACCGGCATCGGCAAGGCCGGCGGCACCACCGGCGGCGATGACTTCGACGTGGCCAAGCTGCGCTACCACCGCATCATCATCATGACCGATGCCGACGTCGACGGCGCCCACATCCGCACCCTGCTGCTCACCTTCTTCTACCGCCAGATGCCCGAGCTGGTGGAGCGCGGCCACATCTACATTGCCCAGCCACCGCTGTACAAGGTGAAGGCCGGCAAGGAAGAGCTGTACCTGAAGGACGCGCCCGCGCTCGACGGCTTTTTGCTGCGCATTGCGCTCAACCACGCCAGCGTGAGCACCGGCGGCGCCAACCCGCAGGTGCTGACCGGCGAGACCCTGGGCGAACTGGCGCGCAAGCACCAGGTGGCCGAGAGCGTGATTGCCCGCCTCAGCAACTTCATGGACGCCGAAGCCCTGCGCGCCGTGGCCGACGGCGTGAGCCTGAAGCTCGACACGGTGGCCGAGGCCGAAACCAGCGCCATGGCCCTGCAGGCCAAGCTGCGCGAGCTGAACACCACCGGCGCCCCCGCCGAAGTGGCCGGCGAGTTCGACGCCCGCACCGACAAGCCCCTGCTGCGCATCAGCCGCCGCCACCACGGCAACATCAAGAGCAGCGTCATCACGCAAGACTTTGTGCACGGCGCCGACTACCAGGCCCTGGCCGAAGCCGCCGAAACCTTCCGCGGCCTGCTGGGCGAGGGCGCCAAGGCCCTGCGCGGCGAGGGCGAGAAGCAGAAGGAAGAAAAGGTCGGCGACTTCCGCCAGGCCATGAAGTGGCTCATCAGCGAAGCCGAGCGCAGCACCAGCCGCCAGCGCTACAAGGGCCTGGGCGAAATGAACCCCGAGCAGCTGTGGGAAACCACCATGGACCCCAACGTGCGCCGCCTGCTGCGCGTGCAGATCGACGACGCCATCGAGGCCGACCGCGTGTTCACCATGCTCATGGGCGACGAGGTGGAGCCGCGCCGCGACTTCATCGAGACCAACGCGCTGCGCGCGGGCAACATCGATGTTTGATAGTTGGCTGGTTGGTTAGATATCCGACCAGCACCCATCCATCAAGCACCGCTTGAACCGAAGACGCCCGGCCCATGCCGGGCGTTGTTCTTTCTGGTGCTGTAATAGGCCCGTCTCGACCTTGTTGGCCACCCCCATCATTCGACCCGTCACGCCACGCCATGCCCAAGCCACTCACCACCATCGCTGCCGCTGTCGCCGCACTGGCACTGACCGCCGCCGCCGCACCGTCTGCATGGGCGCAAACGTACAAGTGCACCCAGCCTGACGGCAAGACCGCCTTCCAGGACCAGCCCTGCCACATGAGCGGCGGCACCGGGGGCAGCGTGCACATCAAGGTCACCCCGCCCTCCAGCGACCCCCTTCCGCCCAGTGCGCCGCCAGCGCGGCAGCGCTCGCCTTACGCAAGCAGCACAGGCGCGGGCAGCACGCAACAAACCGCCGACGCCCAGGCCGCCCAACAAGCGCGCCAGCAGGCCGAGGCGTACAACCGCTCATCGCGCTGCAATACCGCGCGCCGCAACCTGGGCACCCTCAAGACAGCGCGCCCCGTGTTCCAGTACGACAACAAGGGCGACAAGCAGTACCTGGAAGACAGCAAGCGCCAATCGGAAATGGCTGCGGCACAGCGTGACGTGGCGGAGAACTGCCGCTAGCGCGGAGATTGGCGATTACTCGACATGTCCCAAGACCCCACCACAGCCCCAGCAACCCCAGCCACATCGCTCCAGCAACTGGCCCTGCGCCTGCAGGAGTTTGCGCAGCAGCGCGACTGGGGCCAGTTCCATTCGCCCAAGAATTTGGCCTCGGCCCTGATCGTGGAGGCCGGCGAGCTGCTGGAGCACTTTCAGTGGCTGACCGAGGAGCAGAGCCGCAACCTCTCGGCCGACAAGAAGCAGGCCGTTGCGCATGAGATGGCGGATGTGCTGCTGTACCTGGTACAGATGGCGACGGCGCTGGATGTGGATCTGATCGAGGCTGCGAATGCCAAGGTGGTGATCAACGAACAGAAATACCCCACGGGTCAAGCGCGGGGCAACAACCGCAAGTACAGCGAGTTGTAGTCAGCGCTTGTAGTGGAGATTACAAGCGCAACAATCGCTGCAACACCGCACGCCAGACCGTGAAGTGGCTCTTCATCGAAGCCGAGCGCGGCACCAGCCGCCAGCGCTACAAGGGCCTGAGCGAGATGAACCCCGAGCAGCTGTGGAAAACCATTATGGACCCCAACGTGCGCCGCCTGCTGCACGTGTAGATCGACGACGCCATCGAGGCCGTCCGCGTGTTCACTATGCTCATGGGCGATGAGGTGGAGCCGCGGCGGGACGTCATTGAGACGAACGCGCTGCGCGCGCTGGCAACATCGGCGTGTAAGCCGTTAGGTTCTCATTGATCTTGTCAAATGCATAGAAAGTGCAAACTTTGCCAAGTTAGTGCAAAAGTGCTGCCAGAGAGAAGACAAAAAGGCGCTCATCCAGAGCGCCTTTTTTCATTCTTCATGTAGCCATTCGGCAGTTATGCTCATCAGTTACGCCATCCAACAATGAATGGGAGCACGTCTTGGCCACCAAGAAGATCGCAGCGACATCACAAAGCCAAACTACCGATTACCAGCACACTCAGCAGGCCACTCAACGTCCGGATGTCGGCGTGCAGGATCAGTTCACCACCAGGAAGCCGCCGAAGAAATACCGCTACGACAGCAGCCTAGACCCGGCGCTGAGCTGGGACGAGAATCGGGACCGCGACCGTGCCGAATGGCTGCTGGGCTTGGTGCAACGCTGCGCCACAGAGGGTGAGGTGGCGGTCTTCGCCGGCCCGCAGGTGTGGGCAGGCGGTGGCGTGCAGGTGCAGTCGCTGAAAGCCGCAGCAGACCTGCTGCAGGCGCTAAGTCAGCCGTTCCTGAACTGGACCGGCAAGGCCGAGCGCCACCAGATTTCAGTGCCCACGGTGCCGCTGTTCGTGCACGAGCGGCACTCGACCAAGGCCATCCTGGAGGGCATCAAGCACCGCAAGGCCAAGGGCACCACCTACGACCTGTTCGGCGACGGGGGCGGGCTGGACGTGACTGACAAACTCGATGCCTACGAGCACAAGGGGCCTTGGCAGAATCGCATGATTCTTGGGGACAGTCTGCAGGTGATGAATTCGCTCCTGGAGTTCGAGGGGCTTGGCGGTCAGCTCCAGATGATGTTTATGGATCCGCCGTATGGAGTGAAGTTTGGGTCGAATTTCCAGCCGTTTGTGCGTCGACGAGATGTGAAGCATGGCGTCGATGATGAAATGACGCGAGAGCCGGAAATGGTTAAGGCTTATCGGGACACATGGGAGTTGGGGCTTCACTCATACCTCACCTATTTGCGTGACCGAGCGCTAGTTGCCAGGGAGCTGCTGAACGAAACAGGTAGTTTGTTTGTTCAGATTTCAGAAGAAAATGTCCATCGTGTCCGATTAGTGCTCGATGAAGTATTTGGCGCAGAAAACTTCATAAGTCAGATAACGTTCCGAAAAAAGCTGATGCCCCTGGGCGCGAAGACGCTTGAATCAATGGCGGACTTCTTAGTTTGGTATGCCAAAGATGCCAGCCGCTTGAAGTATCGACAACTGTACCGCGCCACCACACCAGACCCAAAGGGGCGTTGGACCGGTGTGCAGGATGTAAGCGGAAACTTGCGCCGACTTAATTCCGACGAGAGGGCCGACTTTGCAAACATTCCGAATGACTGTCGGATCTTCGGAACTGTATCGCTTTGGGCTCCCTCGTTTTCTTCTTCGAACGTTTTCCCTTTTGATTTTCAGGGGAAAACGTACCTTCCAACCGAGGGGCAATGTTGGGTTACTTCAAAGGAAAAGCTTCAGAAGCTAGCCGACGAAGGGCGGCTTTTTGTGGAGGGCGATTACCCGCGTTACGTTGTCTTCCATGATGACTTTCCTTATGCAAAGGTAACGAATCCATGGGACGATACTGCTCCAGCGCAGAATAAGTCGTATGTCGTTCAGACAAATAGCGATGTTGTCGCGCGTTGTATTTTGATGTCAACCGACCCAGGTGATTTGATCCTTGATCCCACCTGCGGAAGTGGAACCACGGCTGCCGTCGCCGAACTTTGGGGAAGGCGGTGGATAACTTGTGATACGTCCCGGGTGCCCTTGGCCTTGGCCAGGCAGCGCCTGCTGACTGCGACATTTCCTTTCTTTCAGTTGAAGAACCAATCGGTTGGCCCGGTTGGTGGATTTCAATACGCAAGAAGGAAGAATAGACGGGGCGAGGAAGTGGGTGGTTTGGTTCCCCGAATTGCACTTAAATCAATTGCGAACGACGAGCAGCCTCCAACGCTAACGCTTGTCGACCGTCCTGAGGTAATCAGCAAAGTTACCCGTGTCGCTGGTCCGTTCGTTGTTGAGGCAACCATTGCTCCGGCTCAGACGGTCGAGCTGAACGAGCGTCCCTCTAAAGGGCCCGAGCACCAGACCCTTGATGCAGCACCGAGTGACGCCAACGCAGTCAATGGCGGCATGCCCCTCCAGATGGCGGAAGCCGTAAGTCAGTATGCCGACCCTGCCACTCACATCGAGCGCATGACCCTGGTGTTGCGACAGTCCAAAACGTTGCGCCTGCCCGGCAACCGCGAACTGGTACTGGCGGACATCCGCCGCATGACCGACAGTGATGCCATCCACGCCGAGGGCGTGGACGCCGAGGGCAACCGCATCGCCGTAGTCTTCGGCCCGGAGGACGGCGCCATCTCGTCCGACGTGGTGTTCGAGGCGGCCCGCGAGGCCTATTTCCTGAAATTCCCGCACCTGTACTTCTTCGGCTTCGCCATCCAGGCCAAGGCCCGCGAACTGCTGGAAGACCGCGCCAAGCTGCGCGTGCCCTGCACCTACGTCACCGTCACGCCGGACGTGGCCATGAGTGACCTGCTGAAGACCAGCCGCGCGAGCGAAATCTTCTCGGTAACCGGTCTGCCCGATGCCGTGGTGCGCAAGGCCGGCAAGAAAAACGACGACGGCACCGATCTGTACGAGGTCGATCTGCGCGGCCTGGACATCTTCAACCCCGCGACGATGGAGCAGGAAGACATTCCGGCCCAGAACCTGCCGGCGTGGATGCTGGACAGCGACTACGACGGCATGTGCTTCTACGCCACCCAGGTCTTCTTCCCCAAGACCGCCGCGTGGGACAACCTGCAGAAGTCGCTGAAGACGGAGTTTGACCCGTCGGTGTGGGAGCACTTGGCGGGCACTGTTAGCGAGCCCTTCCCGCTGGGGTCGAAGCGCCGTGTGGCGGTGAAGGTCATCGATGAGCGCGGTAACGAACTGATGCGTGTGCTGGAGGTGAAGGCATGAGCTACAAACCCACTTCCCTCTTCAACCTCATTCAAACTATCAACAAGAGCCTATTTCTTCCACACATCCAGCGCCCCTTCGTTTGGGAGGAAGAGCAAATGCTCAAGCTGTTCGACAGCTTGATGCGCAACTACCCTATCCAGACACTGCTGTTCTGGAAGACCAATGACGAAATCAAGGCACGCAAGTTCATGGAGGAGGTCGAGTGGGACCCCGACCTGAGTGACTACTACGAGCCGAATATCAGCAGGGCCGGATGCGAGAAGACGTTCGTTCTTGATGGCCAGCAGCGGCTGCAGACCCTGTATGCCACCTTTGCAGGTGCCATCAAGGGCCCAGACAGCGAGCGCCTGGAGGCCTACTTCGATGCCAGCAGCGGCGCAGCGCTGTCAGACGACGGGCTGCTGTACACGCTGAAGTTTTCGAAGGTTGCGCTGTCACCCCCTTGGTATCGGGTGGCCGACCTGGTTGGCAAGGACGCCCAGCGCGTGGCCGAGGAACTGTCGGAGGGAATGAACGACAGCCTCGATGAGGCCGACGATGCGCTGCCAGCAGAGAAGCAGCCGACGATCCAGGACCAGAAGGCGCGGCAGAAGCGCGTGCGGCGCAACTTCGGCCAGTTGGTATCGCTGCTGCGCGAGGACAAGCACTTCTGGATTCAGGAGCTCGACGGTGTGGCGAATAACTACACCTACGGGACTGTGCTGGACATCTTCGTCCGGGTGAACTCCGGCGGCACCAAGTTGGATGCGTCCGACTTGATGTTCGCCGCCATGAAGGAAGGCTGGGACGAAATTGAGGAGGCCATCGAAGACACTACCGAGCTGCTAAACAGCACCAACATCGGCTTCGACAAGACGTTCCCGCTGAAGTGCCTGCTGGTAGTGCATGGGCGCGGTGCCGAGGCATCGGCCGAGAAGTTCACCGGCGCCGACGGGACGAGACTGCTGGCGGAAATGAAGGCGAACTGGGACAGGGCCGAAGCCGCCTTCCAGGAACTGCGCGACTTCCTCAAGACTGACCTGAAGGTCTACGCCGAGAAGGTAGTCCGCAGCCACAACAGCTTCATCCCGCTGTTCGACTATCTGTACTTCAACCCGAAGCCCACGGAGCGCAGCCGGGCGCTGATGCGCGGCTACTACTACAAAGCCCAGCTCTTTGGTTGGTACTCGCAGGGCACCGACAAGGTCATCAACGGTCTGCATTCGATTGTCGGGCAGCCGGCCCCTGGCGGGTTTCCGATGCAAGCGGTTAAGAATTACTTCATCGGGCGTGGCTACCCGACCGAGTTGCAGAAGGGCCACCTGGAACAGACGCGGTTGCGATTCCTGCTGCTGAACTTGGTGTACGTGGACCAGATGGGGGCATCGCCGTTCGACGTGAAGTACAAGGGCAACGAACCGCACGTCGACCACATCTATCCGCGACATGCTTTGTCTACGAAGCTGGGACTCGGCAGCACCGAGGTGAACACGCTCGGCAACTACCGCTTCGTCGGAGCGACCGACAACATCCGCAAGCGGGCCGAACTGCCCGACAGCTACTTCGGCCGCCTCAAATCCTACGGGTCGCCCATTGAGAAACACCTGCTGCTGGACGAGTTCGCGGCTGACACAAAGAGGCTGCTCTTTGACACTGCAACGTACCGCAGCTTCCGTGACCAGCGCCTTCACCGCATCTGGGAGATTTGCGGCCGCACCGTGAACCCTGAGCTGGCGGCCATCACGGCGGGAGGCGCGCCATGAGCCAAATCAACGCCGTCGAAGCGCCCATCATCAACCTGCCTTACGTGCCGCCGGCATACCACTGGCACATCGAGGAAGGCAAGCACCCTGAGAAGCGGCCAGGGCGTCGCCTAGCCTCGTACTTCTTCCGCGTGCCTGACCGCGCGGCGCGCGGGCGCAAGGCCAAGAGCCAGCAGTCGCTGCTGGACGACGCATCCAAGGGCCAGGAATACCTGCTGGACCTGGCCAACCTCATCCGTCAGCGGCTGCAGGAATGGCGCGAGCGCGACTTTGCGGGCGCCACCAACGTCACGCGGGAACTGCTGGAACTCTGGCGGTCGCCAGACCGTTCGCAACGGCTCTTCTTCGCCCAGCTCGAAGCCGTGGAGACGGTGCTGTTCCTGGTCGAAGGCCCCGATGACCTGAAGCAGGGCGTCTACATCCCCAGCGACGAGCCGGGCGAGGACGCCAAGGCCGAGGGCTACAAGGCCTTCGTGCGCTACGCGCTCAAGATGGCGACCGGCAGCGGCAAGACCACGGTGATGGGCATGCTGTCCGCCTGGTCCATCCTCAACAAGGTGGCCCAGCCGCAGGCCTCGGCCTACTCGGATACGGTACTCATCGTCTGCCCGAACGTCACCATCCGCGACCGGCTGCGCGAGCTCGACCCGAACCTGGACGAGCTGAGCCTGTACCGCACCCGGCAACTGGTGCCGCTGCACCGCATGTCCGACCTGCGCAAGGGCGAGGTTTTCATCACCAACTGGCACAACCTGGAGCGGCGCGAGCTGACCGACGTGAACGGCACGTCGGCCAAGGTGGTAAAGCGGGGCGTGCCGGTGGAGAAGCTGCGCACGGTGAAGGTGGGCGGCAAGGATGCACTGACCGAGGCCGACATCCGGCAGCAGGCGCTGACCGGGGCCTTCGACATCCTGCGCGAGCTGCGGGACAGCAAGGGCCAGCTCACCGGCTTCGAGGTGAAGGAGGTGCGCTACTACGAGAGCGACGCCGCCTTCCTGCGCCGCGTGCTGGGCAACCGCAAGGGGCGCAGCTCGGCCATTCTGGTGATGAACGACGAGGCCCACCACGCCTACCGGCGCGGCAAGCTCGACGCTGAGGACACCTTCGCCATCGACGAGGAGACGGCCGAGGTCGATGCCCGCGAGGCGACGGTGTGGATTGAAGGCCTGGACCGCATCAACAAGGCCCTGGGTGGCCGGACCAATGGCGTGCGGCTTTGCATGGACCTGTCGGCCACGCCGTTCTTCATCCAGGGCAGCGGCAACGAGGTGGGCAAGCCCTTCCCATGGGTGGTGTCCGACTTCAGCCTGCTGGAAGCCATCGAGGCCGGCTTGGTGAAGATTCCGCAGCTCCCCACGCAGGATATCGGCGGTACCGAGACGCCAGCCTACTTCAACGTGTGGCGTTGGGTGCAGGAGATTGCCGAGAAGGAAGGCCACAGCGGCAAGCTGACACCCGACGTGCTGATGCGCTACGCTACGCAGCCCATCGTGCAACTGGCCGACGAGTGGCGCAAGACGGCCGAGCAGTGGTCGGCGCAGTTCAAGGCCGGCCACCGCAAGACCGACGTGCCGCCAGTCTTCATCATCGTGTGCCGCGATACCGCGCTGGCCAAGGAGCTGTACGACTGGCTAGCTAACGGCAACGCCACCTACGGCGCGGCGCCCGAGCATTTCCGCAACGCCCCAGGCCGTGAATGGACCGTGCGGGTGGACAGCAAGGTGGCTGAGGACATCGCCGAGGGCGGCGGCAAGAACGACGAGGCCCGACGCCTGCGCTTCGTGCTGGAGACCATTGGCAAGACCGGATGGCTGGGCAACAAGGTGCCTGAAGAGTACGTGGCCATGGTCGAGAAGCACAACCGCAAGGCGCTGGAGGACGACGACAACGGCTTGGTGACTATCGACGCCAGCGTGCCGCCCGGCCGCGACGTGCGCTGCATCATCAGCGTGGCCATGCTGTCCGAGGGCTGGGACGCCACGACCGTGACGCACGTGGTGGGCCTGCGCCCGTTCGGTTCGCAACTGCTGTGCGAGCAGGTGGTCGGCCGGGCACTGCGGCGCACGTCGTACGCGGTGGAAGAGGCTACCGGCTTCTTCCGCGAGGAGACGGCCAAGGTTTTTGGCGTGCCTTTCGAGCTCATCCCGTTCAAGGTGGAGGGCGGCGCCCAGCAGCCGCCATCACCACCGGCCAACCAGATTTACGCGGTGCCGGCCAAGGCGCAGTACGAGCTGGCCTTCCCGGTGGTGGAGGGCTACACCGACCCCGGCGTGACCCGGCTCACCATGGAATGGCCCAAGGTGCCGACCTTGGAACTGAACCCTATGACGGTGCCGGACGTGACGCTGATGAAGGGATTGACCACGCAAGACGGCGCGCTGGCCGCCTACGGGCCGGGTGCAGCCGACGTGGTGAACTTGGAGCAGTGGCGCGCCAAGGTGCGTGTGCAGCAGGTGGCCTTCACCATGGCCAAAGTTCTGACGCAGCAGTGGCTGGCCGACCGTGGCGATATCATCCCGACGCACCGGCTGTTCCCGCAACTGCTGGGCTACACCACACGGTTCCTGGCCGAGAAGCTGAA
Organism: Acidovorax sp. CF316; assembly: GCF_000276605.1. Classification (GTDB taxonomy): domain Bacteria; phylum Pseudomonadota; class Gammaproteobacteria; order Burkholderiales; family Burkholderiaceae_C; genus Acidovorax. The sequence continues at coordinate 47,496 of NZ_AKJX01000112.1, forward strand.
GCTGTCGGGCAACCGAGCCGCGCAGGACGTGGCGCTGAACCCGTACTTCCAGCAGGCGGTGGGCATCCTGTTCGACTCGTTGATGCCGGTTGACGAGAGCGGCAAGACGCAAGAGCGGCCCATCATCACGCCGGGGCCGGCGGGCGAGCGCTCGACGCGACACGTCGAGTTCTTCACCGGCCGGCAGCCCTGGCCGGTGCAGAAGTGCCACCTTAACGCCATCGTCGCCGACACGAAGACATGGGAGCAGGCGGCAGCCACGGCTTTGGACGCACATAAGGGCGTGGCCAAGTGGGTCAAGAACGACCATCTGGGCTTCATCGTGCCGTACCGCAAGGACGGCATCCGCCGACGCTACCTGCCCGACTTCATCGTGGACCTGACGACGGGCGAGCGCCTGATGGTCGAGGTGAAGGGCCAGCTAGGCGATGCCGAGGTGAAGGCCCAGGCCGCGCACCGCTGGTGCACCGCCGTCAACAACGACGGGCGCTTCGGTCGGTGGACTTATCACATCATTCGAAAGCCGCCGGACCTGATGAAGTTGCTGGACAAGCTGACCGGCTTCATCTGAGACGCCGTCACGCCATAACGGTGTCGGGTGGCTCTCACTAAGTGACTGTTAGGCATTACTGCGACCCTATAAGCGACCAAGCAGCGATGTCCTCGGCCTCGGTAGGCAATGGCGTCGAGAAGATGCTCGGCAGCCAACAGACCACAGGGACGTGTGCATCACACAGGTTCGCATCTCACCGTATGACTCACTAGATGGGACGCCGCAGACGGTTCTGTAGCACGGCAAGGCGCCCCAACGACGTCAGAAGGTTGAGCGCGGCATGGAAATGACATGCCGCGGCATCGCAAAAGCATGCCGTGGCATTGCCACACACATGGACACGGCAATGCCGCGGCATGCAATCACAATGCGTGTTTCCCGCTCACCCACAATGCGGCCCTGCATTGCCCAAGACATGCCGACGACGACCACAAACACCGACGACGAGATCGACGATGCATCCCCCGGCTGGGACTCCATCTCCGCCCGCCTGGCCCAACTCTACCCCGGCCAGGAGCCCAAGCACTTTGGCACGATCATCAAGTACATGCTGGGCGGGCCGGACCCCCTGGACGGCATCAGCGCGTGGCGGCGCACGGACCCGGTGTCGCACTGGCACTTTGTGACCTATGGGTTCAGCGAGCTGTATGCCAAGGAGTCGGACGACCCCGAGGTGAGCGGCTGTGGCTTTGAGCTGACGTTTCGGCTGGCGATAGCGCCGGGCTCTACCGAAGCCGCCGATGCAGATGCCGAGCCCCCGGTGTGGGCGCTGAACTTTTTGCAGAACCTGGCGCGCTATGTGTTCCAAAGCGGCAATGTGTTTCGCGATGGCGACTGGATGACGGCCAATGGCCCCATTGCGCTGGGGCAGGCCACGCAGATCTGCTCCATGGGCTTTGCGACCGACCCGGAGCTGGCAGAGCCGCTGGCCACGCCCAATGGGTCAGTCGCTTTTTTGCAGGTGGTGGGGCTGACGCTGGACGAAGAGCGCGCGGCCAAGCGGTGGCGCACGCGCAATCTGCTCGATGCGCTGCTGCCGCACATGCCGCTGTGGATCACGGACCTGGGCCGCGCCTCGCTGCTGGCCCACCCGGCGGTCAAGCAGCAGGTGGACGAGGGCTTGCGGCGGGATGGCTCGTCGAGCGGTTTCTTGTTCACCGATGTGCTCGGGCTGCAGCAGAGCAAACGCCTGCTGCGCAAGCCGCTGACGCAGGTGACCCTGGGAGCCCGCCAGGTGGACGAGCTGGTGGCCCTGCTGCCACTGCGCCTGCCCTTTGGCCGCACGCTGCGCGTGGCGGGGCACGAGTGGCAATTGCTGCTGGAGCCTGCAGGTACCGATGGCCAGAACGCGGTGGAATGGCAAAGCGAGGGGGAGGGCGGCGTGGTGCTGCGCCTGACCGACGCCACGGTGCAGCAGTTTGCCCAAACATTGCAGCCGCGCGAGGGCAGTTATGTGCTGCCGCTGCTGCCCGGGGTGGAGTGGCGGGTGGAGAAGACGACCATCAAGGATTCGACGGGCAAGGTCGTCGATGTGATCGGCTGACCAGCCTGCCTTTCAGTCCATAACGCGCTGTGGCCGACGGCTGCGTTGCTGACAGCCAATCGACCCCAGGCGCGGATACCCCAAACGGGTTTGCATTCGACCGTGTGACTAGGCGGGACGCCGCAAACCGTGCCGTGGCACGGCAAGGCGCCCCAAAGACGTCAGACGGTCGAAGGCAACGCCCGTTATTCCTGCTTGGTCTGCTTCCAGATCCGGTCGGCGCGCTCCCACGCGGCCTTGGCTGCGGGCTCGGCGTCCTTCCAGCTCAGGCGGCTGGTCTCGCGGTCCGAGTCCCAGCGCGTCTGCAGATGGCCGCGCGCCTCGTCCCAGTCGCTGCGGCCGTCGATCACGCTCTGGTAGCCGTGGCGGTAGGCGGGCGCATAGTCGTCGTAGGTGTACGCGTCGGAGTAGTACGGCTGGCGGCCATGGGCGTCGCGCCAGTAGGCGTCTTCGGCCGTGGGGTTGACGGCTTCTGCCGCGCCCTTGCCGGCGAGGCCGCCGACGACAGCGCCGACCACGGCACCCACTGCGGTGCCGATGGGGCCGCCCAGCGAGCCAGCAGCCGCGCCGGTGACCGCACCGCCCGCCGCACCGATGCCGGTGCCGACAGGGTGGGCGCCGGGTGCGCCGGTGATAGGGTCGGGGTTGAGGTCGTGGTTGATGGTGGTGTTGTCTCGGGCCATGGTGTGCTCCTTGTCGTGTGGGGGTGGAACTCCATGGTCCATGGGCCTGCGCCGGCGTGGCGTAGGCAAACGGCCCAATGCCGTGCCAGAGGGCAGGGCCTGCCTACAACACCCTGCGCGGCGCAGCCGTCGCCGCATCGCCGCTGTTGGGCGTGCCGGTCGATTCGATCAGTAGGATATGCGCCTCGGCACTGGAGCGCGGGCGGTGCTCCACGCCCTTGGGCACCACGTAGAGCTGGCCGGGATGCAGGGTGACCATGGCGCCGCCGGGCAGGTCTATCTCCACCGTGCCTTGCAGCACGAGAAAGAAGTCGTCGGTGTCGGGGTGGCTGTGCCACTGGTACTCGCCCTCGATCTTGGCGACCATGATGTCGTGGCCGTTGAACTCGGCCACGGTGCGCGGGGCCCAGTGCTCGGTGAACTGGGTGAGCTTGTGGGCCAGGTCGATGGCGGGGACGGCGGTGGGAGTGTGGTTGGTTTCAGGCATGGGGGTGGGCTCTGGTTGCATTACCGCGTGGATGGGCGGGTTGGTGCCTGCAGTGTCGCCACCGGGCGCGGGGCGGTCTTGTACATTTGTTGCATGCATGCCGGGGACCCAAGCTCCTCCTCCTCTTCGTCTCCCCCATCGCCCAGCCAGCGCGACTGGGCCGAGATGCGGCCGCTGGCCTCGGGCGGGGTCACGCTGCTCAACGCGCATTTCACGCAGCACCGGTTCGAGCGGCACAGCCACGAAACGTATTCGATCGGCGTCACGCGCTCGGGCGTGCAGACCTTTGCGTGCCGGGGTGCGCGCCATGCCAGCCTGGCGGGCGATGTGATCCTGTTCAACCCCGATGAGCCGCACGACGGCAGCCGGGGCACGGAGGCGGGGTTTGGCTACTCCATGCTGTATGTGGATGCCGCGCTGGTGCATTCGTGGATGGGCGACCGCGATGCGGCGGGTGGCAACAGCCATCACAGCATGGCCACCCGCTATTTCAAGGCGCCGCTGGTGCACGACCCGCAGGGCGCGCTGCTGCTGCAGCAGGCCGTGGCGGCGGTGGCCGAGCGGCAGGAATCATTGCACGGCGAGGAGCGCACGGCCGCAGCCATCGTGGCGCTGCTGGGCCGGCATGGCGAGCTGCGGCGGCCCTGGGCGGCGGCCGGCCTGGACGCAGGCCGCCAGCGCATGGCCCTGGTGCGCGAGTACCTGGATGCGCACTTTGCCGACGATGTGACGGTGCAGGCCCTGGCCACGCAGGCCGGCCTGTCGCGCGCGCACCTGACGCGCGCCTTCACCGCCACCTATGGCATGGCCCCGCACGCCTACCTGAACATGGTGCGCATTCGCCAGGCCCAGGCCGCCCTGCGGCAGGGCGGCGCGGTGGCCGATGTGGCGGCGGCCTGCGGCTTTGCCGACCAAAGCCACCTGACGCGGCGCTTCAAGGGCCAGGTGGGCATGGCGCCGGGGCGGTGGCTGGCGCAGATGCAGGCGGGGTGACGCGGTTTCGTCAATCGCCAAGAGGTGGGTGTTGCGGCCACCGCACAACCCGTGGGTGGCCGCGTCTAACTTGCTGAGTTGTGCTGTAAGCAGTTGCTACCGGGTGCTAGAGTGCGCGGGCGGGTTCACCCGCCTGCGTGGGGAGCGCAGTACAACCCAACACCGAGTCCAACATCCATCATGCGTTTCCTGACGAGATATTTCCGTGCGCTTGCCTTGTTCATTGCCGCGCTGGCCCTGGTGGGCTGCGCGCAGGTGCCCAGGGCCAGCGTGGACCAAGAGGCCAAAGCCAAGCAGTTTGCACCCCAGGCCGAATCGGCCTCTCTGTACATCTTCCGCGACGAGCTGTTCGGCGGTGCGATCTCCATGCCGGTGAACGTCAACAACCAGAACCTGGGCTACACGGGGCCCAAGAGCTTCTTCTACCTGAACGTGGCACCGGGCCGGTACACCATCGAGTCGATGGCCGAGAACCAGGCCTCCATCAGCATCGACGTGCAGGCGGCCAAGAACTACTTTGTGTGGCAAGAGGTGAAGATGGGCCTGTTCCAGGCGCGCAGCAACCTCACCCAGACGGACGAGGCCAGGGGCCGCCAGGGGGTGCTGGCCTCCAAGATGATTGCGGCGAAGCCAGGCCTGGCCTTCGCACCGGCGGGCGGCGTGGCGACGGCCGTTGTACCAACCCCGACACCGGTGTCGACGCCGGTGCCGGCACTTGCATCCGCCCCGGCACCGGGTACCGCGCCCGCCCCCGGGTCTGCGCCAGCGCCGGCAGGCGCCACGGTGACGATGCCGTTCATGCCCGACTCCAAGCCGGTGGCCCGCACCGCAGCGCCCGCAGCAGCAGCGCAAGGGCCAAGGCCTGCGTCACCCACGGCCACCGCCGCGATGTCGATGCCTTTCGCGTCCGACGCCAGGCCAGTGCGCCGCGTTGCCGAGCCAGCATCAGCCCCCGCCGCGCAAAGCGTGCCCGCCCCCGCCACCGTGGCCGTGGTGAGCCCTGCCCAGCCCGCGCCTGCAGCAACGGCTGTTGCCGCAGTGCCCGCATCTGCCAGCAAGAAGGAATCGCGCCTGCAGTGGCTCAAGCAGATGCGCGATGCCAACCTGATCACCTCGGGTGAGTACGAGACCAAGCGCCAGCAGGTGCTGAGCGCGCCTTGATCGGGCTGGGCAGATCCGCCACCCACATCCTCAAAGGGCCCGCAAGGGCCTTTTCTCATTGCGCGCTGATGAGTACCTGTAGGACATTGCGCACCCGCTTTGCCCGCCGCATCCGACTGGCCGGTCGGCCCGGGCATGGTCCGATAGACCCTTTGCATTTACAGGAGCCAAACCATGTCTGAAAAGAAAGCCAGTGTTCATTGGGAAGGTGCCGGCAAGACCGGCCAGGGCCAGGTGAGCACCGAGACCGGTGCGCTCGACAAGCACCCCTATGGCTTTGGCAGCCGCTTTGGCGATGACCGCAAGGGCACCAACCCCGAGGAGATTGTGGGGGCGGCACATGCCTCGTGCTTCACCATGGCGTTTGCCTTTGCGGCCGAAAAGGCGGGCATCGCTACCGAGGTGATCGACACCACGGCTGCAGTGCGGCTGACCAAGGAGGGCGATGGCTTTGTTATCGACCGCATCGCGCTCACGCTCAAGGCCAAGGCGCCAGGGCTGGACGATGCGGCCTTCCAGAAGCTGGCGGCCGACGCCAAGGCCAACTGCCCGCTGTCGAAGGCGCTGGCCGCGGTGCCGGAGATCACGCTCACGGCCACGCTGGTGCAGTGACCGACCGGCGCGGCGGCCGGGCGCGGCGGCTCTACGCCAGCTCGCGCAGCTCCCGCCGCAAAATCTTGCCCACGCTGGACTTGGGCAGTGCATCGACAAACACGATCTGCCGGGGCACCTTGTAGGGGGTGAGCTCCCGGCGGCAGTGCTCGGCAATGTCCTGGGCGCTCACGCGCACCTCGGCCATGCGCACCACGTACAGGCGCAGGGCTTCGCCGGTCTTGTCGTCGGGCACGCCGATGCAGGCGCATTCGAGCACACCGGGGCAGGCGGTGGCGACGGCCTCGATCTCGTTGGGGAAAACATTGAAGCCTGAGACGAGGACCATGTCCTTCTTGCGGTCCACGATCTTGAGAAAGCCGCGCTCGTCCATTTGCCCCACGTCCCCTGTGCGAAAGTACCCGTCTGCCGTGAAGGCGGCGGCATTGGCCTCGGGCTTTTGCCAGTAGCCGGACATGACCTGCGGGCCCTTCACGCAGACCTCGCCCGCCGCGCCCACGGGCACCGGGTGGTCGTTGTCGTCGCGCAGTTGCACGTCGGTCGACGGCAGGGGCAGGCCGGTGGTGCCGGTGAATGCGCCGACGTAGGCAGGGTTGAAGGTGACGACGGGGCTGGTCTCGCTGAGCCCGTAGCCTTCGCGGATGAACTGGCCCGTGAGGGCCTGCCACCGGGCGGAGACCGAGGCGATGATGGCGGAGCCCCCGCCCCCCGCCAGACGCAGGTTGGAAAAATCGATCTCCTGCGTGCGCGGGTGCGCGGCCAGGCCTGCGTACAGGGTGTTGACGCCCATGAACACGCTGGGGCGCGCGGCCTTCATCACGCCGATCAGGGCGTCGAGGTCGCGCGGGTTGGGCACCAGCCAGTTGTGCGCGCCCACCGAGAAGTAGGTGACCAGGTTCACCATCAGCGCGAAGATGTGGTACAGCGGAATGGCGGTGACGATGGCCTCCTGCCCGGGGCGCAGGGTGTCGGGCATGAAGGCCTTGAACTGCTCCACATTGGCCACCAGGTTGCGGTGCGTGAGCATGGCCCCTTTGGACAGGCCCGTGGTGCCGCCGGTGTACTGCAGAAAGAGCAGGTCGTCTCCCGCCAGCCGCAGTGGCTTGAAGGACAGGCCCGCGCCCTGTGCCAGGGCCTTGGCCAGCGCCGTGGTGGGCAGCGCCAGGCCAGCATCCACGGGCGGGCCGGGCAGCGCTGCCGGGCCCCCATCGCCAGGCTCCACGGTGATGACTCTGTGCAGGTCCACCCGGCCCTGGATGGCCGCCAGCGTGGCGGTGGCGCCGGCATAGATGACGAGGATCCTGGCGCCGGCATCGTGCAGCTGGTGCTCCAGCTCGCGCGGGGTGTACAGGGGGTTCACGTTGACCTGCACCCCCCCGGCCCGGGCAATGCCCAGCAGCACGATGGGGAAGGCCAGGAGGTTGGGGCACATCACGGCGATGCGGTCACCCTTGCGCACCTGCAGCACGTTCTGCAGGTAGGCCGCGAACGCGCGGGAGAGGTGGTCCACGTCGGCATAGGTCAGCGTCTGCCCCAGGCAGGTGAATGCCGGATGGTGGGCGTAGCGCTGCATGGCCACGTCGAGCAGGTGCACGATGGAGCGCTGCGCGTCGGCGTCGATGTGGGCGGGGATGGTGCCGTAGCTGGCCAGCCAGGGTTGGGGGTGCATGGGTGAAGGTCTCCTTGTGCGGTGTCTTCTTGTGGACAAGCGCAGCCCCGGCCCTGCGGGGCTGCGCAGGGGTCAGCGCTCAGCGCAGCGCACCGGCCAGTGCGGCGAAGGCCAGGCGGTCGTAGTTGTGGGTGAAGGCGGTGTTGGGGATGGGGTGCGACGAGAGCTTGACCACCACCAGCTGTGCGGCCGGGTTGATGTGGATGTGCTGGCCCATCAGGCCCTTGGCCTCGTAGCTCCCGTCCACGTCGTGCGGCAGCCACCAGTGGTTGTGGTACGAGTAACCGTTGCGCATGGTCTGGCCGGAGGCCATGAACTTTTCGGGGTCGGCGCCCTTGCGCAGCTCGGCCACGGTGGCGGGGGAGACCACCTGCTTGTGGTTGTAGTAGCCGTTCTGGCGCAGCATTTCGCCCAGGCGGCCCAGGTCGCGCAGCGTGGCGTTGATGCCCACGCTGGTGGACTGCGCCCCCGTGGGGTCGGCCCACACGTAGCCGTCCTGCTCGGCACCCAGCGGGGCCCAGATGCGTTCGGACAGCAGGGTGGAAAAGCTCTTGCCGGTCACGCGCTGCAGGATCCAGCCGATGACCTCGGTGTCCACCGACTTGTAATAAAAGCCCTTGCCGTGCTCGCCTTCCTTCTGCACCGTGGGCAGGTAGTCGAGCATGGCCTTGGCACCGGGATAGTTGGCGGGCGCGGGCACCAGGCCGGCGGCGATGAGGTACTGGAAGATGCCCGATTGGGGGTTGGCAAAGTCCTCGGCGTAGTTCACGCCGGTGGTCATGTCCAGCGTCTGCTGCACGGTGGCGTCGGCCCAGGCGCTGCCCGCCAGCTCGGGCAGGTAGCGGGTGACGGGGGCGGCGGGGTCGATCAGGCCCTCGCGGATCAGCTCGGTGGCCAGCAGGCCGGTGAGCGACTTGCTCATGGACCACAGCACATGCGGCACGTGCGCCTGGTTGCCGACGTAGTGGCGTTCGTACACCACGCGGCCCTGGTGCATGACCAGCAGGCCGTCGGTGTAGGTGGCCTTCTGCCACTCGGCCAGCGTGGTGCGGGCGCCCTTGTCGTCGAGGAAGGCCAGGCCGTCGAGCTCGCGCGGCGCAGCCTGCAGTTCGCTCGCGGGGCCCGGGCCGCGCGCAATGTTGGCGGTGGGCCCAAGCTCGCGCAGGTGGTGCAGGGCCCAGCGGGCGTTGGGGTACTTGAGGATGGTGCCCAGCCGCACCTGCTTGTCGGGCGCGGGCGGAAAGCCCTGCATGAGCTTGAGCGCCACGGGGTCGGTGGCGTCGGGCGGCGGCAATGCAGGCTGCGCATGGCTGGCGTGGGCCAGGGCGAGAAGGGCCGTGGCGACGGCAAGCGACAGGGCGCGGCGGGGAAGGGGCATGGTGAAGTTCTCCTGGAAATAAGGGGAAGGGACAGGGGGGATGGGAGGATGGAAAAAAGGCGCAGCTCAGCCAGTGCTCATGGCGGGGCCCCTGCGGCAGCGGGCGCGGGCCGGCGCCACACCTGGGTCTTGCCGAACAGCGCGATGCCCACGTAGGCGTGCACCCGCAGCTGGTCGGGCCCGGCGGGGGTGAGGGTGGCGCTGTAGGTCTTGGCGTTCTCGCGGTTGTAGATTTCGCCCTGGTGTTCGTTGGCGCCGCTTTCCTTGAAGCCCGAGAGGATGGTCATGCCCAGCGCGGGGCGCTTGTCGGCGAACTCGCCGGCCTGGCCGGGGCCTGCCATGGAGCGGTTGGCCATGACCCGCACGACCTTGCCGAACAGGGTGGGGCTGCCGGCGTTGCAGGGGGCGATCTCCACTTCGAGGTTGCCGCTTTCGGTGACCCAGCGGCCCAGCGGGGCCCGGGGTTCGGCGCCGGCCTGCTGGGCGCTGGCGGGCAGCGCGGCAAACAGCAGGGCAAGCGCGGCCAGCAGGGGGCGGGCGGTGGCAGACTGCGGTGTCATGGAAGGCGTCCTCGTGAAGTTCAGGAAGACTGCATTGGAGCCAGCGCAGGTATCGGGCATTTGTTCTGCGGGGGCCTTTTGGTGTGCAGGCATGTCGGTACCGCACGCAGACAAGTTGGGATACAAACCCCCTGCGGATGCCCCCGCATTGCCCGGAGAATCGGCCCCATGCAGCAACAGCACCAGCAGCCTGAAGACCATGTACTGATCGTCGACGACGACGCCGGCATCCGCGAGCTGGCGGCCCAGTACCTGCGCAAGCAGGGCCTGCAGGTGAGCGTGGCGGCCGACGGGCGGCAGATGCGCGCGGTGCTGGCGGGCACGCGCATCGACCTCTTGGTGCTGGACCTGATGCTGCCCGGCACCGACGGCATCACCCTGTGCCGCGAGCTGCGTGGCCCGGGGGCGCCGGTGCTGCCCATCATCATGCTCACGGCGCGCAGCGACGAGGCCGACCGCATCCTGGGCCTGGAGCTGGGCGCCGACGACTACGTGACCAAGCCCTTTGCCGCACGCGAGCTGCTGGCGCGCATCCACGCGGTGCTGCGGCGCACGCGCATGCTGCCGCCCAACCTGGCGGCGGCCGAGCCGGTGCGCGAACTCGCCTTTGGCGACTGGCGCCTGGACACCACGGCGCGCCACCTGCTCGATGCGAGCGGCGCGGTGGTGGCGCTGTCGGGGGCCGAGTACCGGCTGCTGCGCGTGCTGCTGGACCACCCGCAGCGCGTGCTCACGCGCGACCAGCTGCTACAGCTGACGCAGGGGCGCGATGCCGAGGTGTTCGACCGCTCCATCGACCTGCTGGTGAGCCGCGTGCGCCAGCGCCTGGGCGACGGGGTGCGTGGCTCGCGCTACATCAAGACGGTGCGCAACGAGGGCTATGTGTTCTGCGCCGCGGTGCAGGCCGTACAGACGAACGCAGGGCCTGGGGCATGACGCGCTGGTGGCCGGGCTCGCTGTTCGGGCGCATCCTGCTGGTGCTGGCCCTGGGCCTGGCGCTGGCGCATGCGCTGACCTTCATGCTGGCGGTGACCGAGCGCAGCATGAGCATGCGCAGCGCCATGGTGGGCTACCTGGCGAGTGACGTGGCCAGCTCGGTGGCGGTGCTGGAGCGCCTGCCCGCCGATGAGCGCCCGCAATGGCTGACGCGCCTGGCGCGGCGCAACTACCGCTTCGTGCTGGCCGAGCCGCTGCCGGTGCCCGCCAGCCCATCGGCCCTGGCGGTGATGGTGTCGGGCGCCGTGGCCGCCGCGCTGCCGCCCGGGCGCACGGTGCAGGTGGTGGACCCCGGCGTGCCGGGCACCGAGCTGCGGCTGCAGCTGCGCCTGGCCGACGGCACGCCGCTGGCGGTGGACATGGACGAGCCGCGGCTGCAGGTGTCGCCCTGGGTGCTGGCGGCCCTGGCGCTGCAGCTGGTGGTGCTGGTGGGCCTGTGCGCCTGGGCCGTGCGCGCGGCCACGCGCCCGCTGAACACCCTGGCCGACGCCGCCGACGCGCTGGGCCCCGCGCAGCCGGCCAACCCCATGGCCGAGGACGGCCCGCGCGAGGTGGTGCGCGCCGCCGCGGCCTTCAACCGCATGCAGCAGCGCATACAGGCGCACCTGCAGGAGCGCATGCAGATCCTGGCGGCGGTGTCGCACGACCTGCAGACCCCCATCACGCGCCTGCGGCTGCGCGCCGACCTGCTCGACGACGCGCCCCTGCGCGAGCGGCTGCACGCCGACCTGGCGGAGATGCAGTCGCTGGTGGAGGAGGGCATTGCCTACGCGCGCTCCCCCCAGGCCGTGCGCGAGCCGCTGCAGCGCGTGGACCTGCGCGCGCTGGTGGAGAGCCTGGCCATGGACTATGCCGACGCGGGCATGCCGGTGCGCGTGCTGCACGCAGCCGATGGCATCTGCGACACACGCCCGCAGGCGCTGCGCCGGCTGCTGTGCAACCTGGTGGACAACGCGCTCAAGTTCGCGGGCAGCGCCGAGCTGGCCGTGGAGGCGGGTGACAAGGGCGCACAGGGCGTGGAGGGCGCATGGCGCGTGCGCGTGCTGGACCGCGGCCCGGGCATACCCCAGGCCGACCTGGCCGCCGTGCTGCAGCCCTATGTGCGCCTGGAGGACTCGCGCAACCGCGGCACGGGCGGCACGGGCCTGGGCCTGGCCATTGCGAACGAGCTGGCGCAGGCGCTGGGCGGGCGCCTGGTGCTGGCGCCGCGCGAGGGTGGCAGCGAGGGGCTGGAAGCGCGGGTGGAGCTGCCGCGGTAGCGCTGGGGGACAGCGCTGGTACAGTGCCCTTTCCGTGGATTGACTCGTGACAGGGAACGCCATGACAGACAGCAGCAACAGCAAGCAGCAGCAGCACATCCGCATCGGCATCGGCGGCTGGACCTTCGAGCCCTGGCGCGACAACTTCTACCCGGCCGGCCTGTCGCACGCCAAGGAGCTGCACTACGCCAGCCGCCAGCTCACGGCCATCGAGGTCAACGGCACCTACTACAGCACCTTCAAGCCGCCGACCTTTGCCAAGTGGCATGGCGACACGCCCGATGGCTTCATGTTCTCGCTCAAGGCCAACCGCTTTGCGACCAACCGGCGCGTGCTGGCCGATGCGGGCGATTCGATCAGCCGCTTTGTCGACAGCGGCATCTCCGAGCTCAAGGACAAGCTCGGCCCCATCGTCTGGCAGTTCATGCCCACCAAGCAGTTCGAGCCGGGGGATTTCGAGGCCTTTCTCGCCCTGCTGCCCAAAGCGGTGGACGGGCGCGCGCTGCGCCATGTGCTGGACGTGCGGCATGAGAGCTTTGCCACGCCGGTCTTCATCGAGCTGGCGCGCCGCTATGGCTGCGTGCCGGTGCACACCGATTCCGAGAAATTCCCGGCCATCGCCGATGCACAGGCCGACTTCGCCTACCTGCGGCTGATGCGCAGCCAGGCCGATGTACCCACGGGCTACACGCCCGAGGCGATTGCGCAGTGGGCCCAGGGCGTGCGCAGCTGGACCGGCGGCGAGCGCCCGCGCGATGTGTTCGTGTACTTCATCAATGGCGCGAAGGAGCGGGCACCAGCCGGGGCGATGGAGCTACTCAAGCAGCTCGGCCTGCGCGCCTGAAACCTATACCGTCTCGCGCTGCGTGAAGCCCTGCGGCGCTTCGCCGCCATCGGGCACATTGCCCACCACCACGCGGTCCACCCGCGCCTGCGCGGGCCCCTGCTGCGCCCAATCGACGAGGGCCTGCACCGCCTGAGGGCTGCCCCAGGCGCAGGCCTCCACCCGGCCGCCGCTGCGGTTGCGCACCCAGCCCTGCACGCCCAGGCGCTCGGCGGCCTGGACCATGGACCAGCGGTAGCCCACGCCCTGCACATGGCCGGTGATCAACAGGTGGCGGGTGATGGTTTCTTCATTCATGGGGGCACTGTACCGCGTGGCTTGTGGGTCCGGTGTTCCGGGCGCACACTGCCCCGCATGACTGCACGCAAGGCCCTGCCCGCCATCGACACCGACCGCTGCACCGGCTGCGGCTGGTGCATAGGCGTGTGCCCACCGCATGTGCTGTCGCTGCAGGTGCAGGGGCCACAGCCCTGGGGGCCCAAGCGCTCCACGCTGCACGACGAGGCGGGCTGCACGGGCTGCGCGCTGTGTGCGGTGCGCTGCCCGTTCGATGCGATACGCATGGTGCGCGCCGACCCTGGACCACTACCACAATCGGCGCAGTGAACTGCGAAAAAAATACCGCGCCGAGATGCGCAAAATGGGTCGCATTTCCTGAAGAAAGCCTTTTCAAGTCATAGACTTGGCGATGCTTTTTAAGTCGCAATATTTTTCGCAGTACACCCACCCTTCACAGATGCAGCCACTGCTGCCAGCAACGCGCCGATTGGGCCCCTTGCTGGAGCAGGCGCATGGCCTGGTCCGCAGGGCCGACCGGCTGTCGGGCCTGTGCCAGCCCGGGGCCCTGGGCGGGCTGCGCGGATTGCTGCGGGCGATGAATGCGTTCTACGCCCAAAAGTTCGAGGGTCTGAAAATGCAGCCGCTGGAGATCGAGCAGGCCCTGCGCGGCGAGCGGGCCGCCGATCCCGAAAAGGCCGGGCGCCAGCGGATGGCGCTGGCGCACATGGCCACCGAGGCCCAGCTGGAAATGCGGTGGCCCGCGTGGAATGCCAAAACGGTGTGGTCGCCCCAAATGGTGTGCGACATCCACCAGGATGTGTATGCGCGCCTGCCCGAGGCGGACCGGGCCTTGAAAGGGGGCGCCACATTGCGGCCCGGCACGCTGCAATCCGGGCCCGCAAAAGTACGAGCGTTGCTGGAGCAGTGGGGAAATGTCTACGGCAGCGTTCGCCAGGTCGACATGCAGGTGCTGGCAATGGCCGCATCGCACCAGCGCCTGGTATGCATGCAGCCGTTCCGCGAGGGCAGTGGCCGCGTGGCCGGGCTGCACACCCATCTGGTGCTGGGGCACCTGGGCCTGACCAATGGCCTGTGGTCGCCGCTGCGCGGCTTCGCGCGCAGCCAGGATGCCTACCGCGCCCACCTGGCTGCGGCCACCGATCCCCGGGGCCTGGAGGCGTGGATCGGCTATGTGCTGGCCCAGTGCGGGGAGCAGGTGCAGTTGATGACCGGCCTGCTCGCACCGCAGGACATGCAGGACCGCATCGCGGCCTGCCTGGGCTTCGAGGAGCATGTGGTCAAGCAAGGGGTACGCACCGAGTCCTTGCGCGCATTGCACTACCTGTTCGTGACGCAGGGGGCCCTGGAGCGCCGGGACTTCAAGGCGATGCTGGGGCTGGGCGACCGCATGGCCACCACGCAGATCAGCGCATTGCTGCAGCGCGGCCTGCTGGAGACCGACTCGCCGCACGGCAAGCTGCGTTTTGGCGTGCCGCAGCACGCACTGCGCTTCTACTTCCCGAAGCTGTGGCCCGAGGCGGAACGCGAGGCGTAGCCGCATTGCGCAGCGCCTGCGCCATACCGCCCCTTGACGCCCCCCAGGCCCAATCCGCTACACTGGCAGCCATGTCGTACACCTCCATCCCCACCGCACGTGCTGCCGCTGCCCCCATGGGCGTTTGCATGATGCTGCCTGCGTTCACGCGGGCGATGGGTGCACGAATGATTACCACCATTACCCCCGCGGCCACCTGAGCACGCGCAGGTGGCCGTTTCGGCAGCCACCTGGTGATCGCTCTCTCCCTCCTCCCCGGAATGAACGAATGAAACCCAGCTCTGGCAGCTGGGTTTTTGTTTTGTTTGTTCGTTTGTTTTTTGGCTGCCCGGCAGCCAGCAACCCGGAGAAGGAAGCTCTTTATGTACCGCGATCCCGTCCAGTCCCTTCAGCCTGCACAGCACAACAGCATTGCCACGACCATGGCCATGCCTGCTGCCACCCGCCCCCTGCGCGTGGGCATGATCGGCATTGGCACCGTGGGCGCGGGCACCTTCCGCGTGCTGGCGCGCAACCAGGCCACCATTGCCGGGCGCGCGGGGCGCGGCATCGAGGTGGTGGTGGTGGCCGCGCGCAACCTGGCGCGCGCGGCCGGCGTGGTGGGCACCGGCGTGGCGCTGACCAACGACCCGATGCAGGTCGCCACCCACCCCGAGGTGGACGTGGTGGTGGAGGCCGCGGGCGGCACCGGCCCGGCGCGCGAATGGCTGCTGGCGGCCATGGCGGCCGGCAAGCATGTGGTGACGGCCAACAAGGCGCTGCTGGCGGTGCATGGCAACGAGCTCTTCGCCGCGGCGCGCCAGCACGGCGTGGCGCTGGCCTACGAGGGCGCGGTGGCCGTGAGCATCCCCATCATCAAGGCGCTGCGCGAGGGCCTCACGGCCAACCGCATCGAGTGGGTGGCGGGCATCATCAACGGCACCACCAATTTCATCCTGAGCAAGATGCGCGACGAGGGCCTGGGCTTTGCCGAGGCCCTGGCGCAGGCGCAGGCCCTGGGCTATGCCGAGGCCGACCCGGCCTTCGACATCGAGGGCGTGGACGCCGCGCACAAGATCACGCTGCTGGCGGCCAATGCCTTCGGCATGCCGGTGCGCTTTGCCGACGCGCAGGTCGAAGGCATCACCGCACTGCAGGGGCTGGACGTGGCCTGCGCCGAGCAACTGGGCTACCGCATCAAGCTGCTGGGCGTGGCGCGAAAACGCCCGGATGGCGTGGAACTGCGCGTGCAGCCCGCATTGGTGCCGGCCACGCACCTGCTGGCGCATGTCAACGGCTCGATGAACGGCATCCTGGTCAAGGGCGATGCGGCCGGGGTGACCATGTACTACGGCGCGGGCGCCGGCTCGGAGCAGACGGCCTCGGCCGTGATCGCCGACCTGGTGGACGTGGCGCGGCTCGACGGCACGAACGCGGCCCAGCGCGTACCGCACCTGGGCTTTCACGCCCATGCGGTGGACGAACACCTGGCCGTGCTGCCGCGCGCCGCCGTGCACACGCGCCACTACCTGCGCGTGCCCGTGCATGCGCCGCAGGACATCGAGGCCGTGGGCGCCTGGCTGGCCGCCCAGCAGGTGCCGATGGCGCAGCTGGCGCTGGCGGCCGACAAGGCCCTGCCGCCCGGCAGCGGTGCCCAGGTGCTGGTGCTGACCGATGCGGTCGCCCAGGCCACGGTGGACCTGGCCGTGCATGCGCTCGCGTCGCACCGGGCCGTGGCCGGGCCGGTGGCCTCGCTGCGCGTGGAAATGCTGGAGGCGTAAGTCCTTAGGCGGGGGAACCCTGCCGCACCAGCGCGGCCATCTCCAGCGCGGCGGGCGTGCCCTCGGCCGTGAGGCCGGCGACCACGCCGGCGCGGTCGGTGTCGGTGCGGTTCTGGCTGACCTTCCACACGCCCTCCCAGCGTTCCACCGCAAGCTCGATGCCGACGATGGCGCGCATCATCTGCTCGATGTAGGCGGGCGGGGCGTCGTCCAGGCGCCAGGGCTCGGCGCGGTGCGCTTCGTGCGCCTCGCTCAGCGTGTGCAATATGGCGCGCAGCGTGGCCGGGTCGTCCTTCAGGGCGGTGAGCTGGCCATGGGCATGCACCGTGGCGTAGTTCCAGGTCGGCACCTGCTTGCCGTCGATGGCCTTGGAGGGGTACCAGGTGGGCGAGATGTAGGCCTGCGGCCCGTGGAAGATGGCCACGGCCGTCTGCGGCAGCAGCGGCCACACGCCGTTGGCGCGCGCCACGTGGCCCACCAGCGTGCCGTGCTCGCCGCGCGTGGGGTCCAGGTACAGCGGCACATGGTTGGCGTGCAGGGCGCCTTCGTGCGTGATGACCAGCGTGGCCAGGGGCTGGGCCCGCACCAGGCCTTGCAGCACGGCGGCATCGGCCACGCGGAACTGGCGGTTGGCATTGGCCATGGCTCAGCCCCCTTCGCTCAGTTGCAGCACGGGCGCACAGTCGATCTGCGTCTTGACCGAGTTGGCCAAAAAGCACGATGCATGGGCCTTGTGGTGCAGGTCATCGAGCTGTTCGGCACTGGGCGCATGCGCAGGGTCGAAGCGCGTGACCGGCTTGAGCTGCACATGGGTCACGACGAGCTGGCCCGCTTCGTTCCTGGCCATGGTGCCCACGGCGGCATCGCTGTAGCTGTCCAGGCGAAAGCCCGCGCGGCTCGCGAAATCCATGAACCACAGCATGTGGCAGCTGGAGAGCGCGGCAATGTAGGCCTCCTCGGGGTCGACCGCGGCCGCGTCGGAGTAGGGCAGGGGCACGACATGAGGCGAAGACGATGCGGCCACGCTGGCACCGCCGTCGAACTGCCAGGTGTGGGCGCGGTGGTAGCGCTTGTCGAGGAAATCGTCGCTGCCGCGTTGCCAGGTGATGGTGGCGAAATGCTCTGCCATGGTGGGGTGCTTTCTCGGGGGTGTTGCCTACAATGGTTCCTCAGTTTAGGCGGTAGCTACCGTGCAGAAGGGGCCAATTCGTGCCAAGCGCCAGAGCCAATTCCACCGCAGCCAGCACCCTGCGCCAGCAGGTCTATGAGCGCCTGCGCGGTGCCATCGAGCAGGGCAGCCTGCGCGCGGGCACGCGGCTGCCGCCCTCGCGCGAGCATGCCGCGGCGCTGGGCGTGTCGCGCAACACGGTGCTGTGGGCCGTGCAGCGCCTGCAGGCCGAAGGCTATGTGGAGGCGCGCGTGGGCGACGGCACCTATGTCTCGCAGGCGGCCGCCGGCGCTGCC